>VXMT01000194.1 GCA_009840965.1 Chloroflexota bacterium | reverse complement strand
CTCGCAGGCCGCGCCCACCCCACGCCGCGCCATCCCGCGCTCCTCGCGCTGAGCACAAACGCGCTAAGGTAGATGCACGGGCGGCGCACGCCGGCGCGCCGACGCGAGGAGCGGAGTCCCCAGTGCCGCGACCGATCTGGCGAGGCGCGATCAGCTTCGGCATGGTCGCCATACCCGTGCGCCTCTACACCGCCACCGAGAGCAAGGACGTCTCCTTCCGCCAGCTCCACAGCGAAGACCACTCGCGGGTCCGCCAGCTGCGCTGGAACCCCAACCTCGACCGCGAGGTGCCCTACGACGAGATCGTGCGCGGCTACGAGTACGCCAAGGACCGCTACGTCGTGCTCGACAACGAGGACTTCGACAAGCTCCCCCTCCCGACGAAGCACACGATCGCGATCAGGGCGTTCGTGAAGCTCGAGGAGATCGACCCCGTCTTCTACGAGCGCGCCTACTACCTCGAACCCGACGAGACGGGTGCGAAGCCGTTCGCGCTGCTGCTCAGGGCGCTGGAGGCGAAGGGCCTGACCGCGATCGCGCAGGTCGCGATCCGCAACAAGGAGCGGCTCTGCGCGCTGCGGCCGGGCGCCGAGGGCCGCGTGCTCCTCGAGACGCTCTACTACCCCGACGAGCTTCGCACCGCCGCCCTCGAGCCGTTCGAGGAGACCGAGGTCTCCGAGGACGAGCTGCAGATGGCGCTCACGCTGATCGAGATGCTCGAAGCGCCGTTCCAGCCCGAGGACTACCGCGACGAGTACCGCGACGCGCTGATGCAGCTGATCGAGGCCAAGCTCGAGGGTCAGGAGCTCGTCGAGGCCGAGGCGCCCGAGACGGCCAAGGTCGTCGACCTGATGGCCGCGCTGCGCGCCAGCGTCGAGGCCGCCTCTCAGCGCGCCGCCGCCCGCGAGGACGCCCCGGCCGCCACGCAGGCGAAGGCGAGCTAGCCCGCGCCCCGCCGCCGGGCCGCAGCCATGCCTGCTCGCAAGCCCACCCGCAGCCTCGACGAGTACGAGGCGAAGCGCGACTTTGAGAAGACGCCCGAGCCGCCGCCCGATGGCGCACGGGAGCCGTCGGTCGGCGCACCGCTCACCTTCGTCGTGCAGCAGCACCGCGCGACGCGCATGCACTACGACCTGCGTCTCGAGGTCGGCGGCGCGATGCCCTCGTGGCCGGTGCCGCGCGGGCCCTCGCTCGACCCGGCCGAGCGGCGGCTCGCGATCCAGACCGAGGACCACCCGCTCGGCTACGCCTCCTTCGAGGGGGTGATTCCGAAGGGCGAGTACGGCGCCGGCGAGGTGATCGTCTGGGACAACGGCACCTACTCCCCCGACGAGGACGGCGCGCTCTCCTTCCATGACCGCGCCGAAGCCGAGGCGCGCGTCCTCGAGGGCATCGAGGCCGGCAAGCTCTCCGTCACGCTCCGCGGCCGCAAGCTGAAGGGCTCGTGGGCGCTCGTGCGGACCAGCGAGGAGGAGCGCAGCTGGCTGCTGATCAAGCACCGCGACGAGGCGGCCGACCCCTCGCGCGACCTCGTCGGCAAGGAGGAGCGCTCCGTCATCTCCCGCCTCACGATCGCCGACCTGCAGGCCGGCCGGTTGCCCGACCCGGCGCGTCGGGGCACGCCGCCCGACCTCGCCGCGCTGCCCCGCGTCGAGCGCGGGGAGCTGCCGCGCAACCTCGCGCCGATGCAGGCCGCGCTCGCGGACGGCCCGTTCGACAGCAAGGACTGGCTCTTCGAGCCGAAGCTCGACGGCATCCGCGCCCTCGCCTTCATCGAGGACGGCGCGGTCACGCTGCGCTCGCGGCGCGGTCTCGACCTGAGCGCGCAGTACCCCGCGCTCGCGCAGGTGATCGCGGCGCAGCCCGTGGCGAGCGCGACCCTCGACGGCGAGATCATCGCGCTCGACGAGCGCGGCGCGCCCTCGTTCGAGCGCTTGCAGCAGCGGATGAACCTCGGCGGGGAGGCGGACGTCGCCCGCGCCGACGCCGAGCTGCCCGTGCTGTTCCTGCCCTTCGACCTGCTCTACCTCGACGGCTTCGACCTGCGCCACGTGCCGCTCGCCGATCGCATCGAGGTGCTCGCACGGGTGCTGCGTCCGGGACCGCTGTTGCAGCCGGTGCAGAACTTCGAGGCGGACGGTCAGGCCGCCTACCAGGCCGCGGTCGGCCTCGGCTTCGAGGGCGTGATCGCCAAGCGGCGGGACGGCGCCTACCTCGATGGCCGGCGCTCGCGGCAATGGCTTAAGGTGAAGGCGCGGCGCTCGGCGGACCTCGTCGTCGGCGGCTGGCGCGAGGGCGAGGGCGGACGCGCCGGCAGCTTCGGCGCGCTGCTGCTCGGCATGTACGGCGAGGACGGCGCACTGCGCTACGTGGGCCGCGTCGGCTCCGGCTTCGACGACCGTGTGCTCGCCGAGTTGCGCGCCCGCCTCGACGCAATCGAGGTGCAGGACGACCCGTTCGCCGACGCGCCCCCGGAGCCGGGCCGGTTGCACTTCGTGCGTCCGGAGCTGGTCGCCGAGATCGAGTTCGCGAACTGGACCAACGAGGAGCGGCTGCGCGCGCCCGTCTTCGTTCGCCTGCGCGACGACAAGCCGCCCTCGGAGGTCCTGCGCGCGGACGCGATCGCGGCGGCGCCTCCCACCGCCGCCGCGGCGCCTGAGCAGCCCGGGCGCGCGGACGAGGCCGTCGCCGAGGTGCTGGAGCAGCTCGAGCGCGAGGGGCAGGCGCAGCGCCTCGCGGTCGGCGGCGCGGAGCTGCCCGTCTCGAACCTCGACAAGGTGCTGTGGCCGGAGACGGCGGAGCAGCGCGCGCTCAGCAAGCGCGACCTGCTGCGCTACCTCGCCGAGGTCTCACCCTGGCTGCTGCCGCACCTGCGCGATCGTCCGCTGACGCTGACCCGCTACCCGAATGGCATCGAGGGCGGCTCGTTCTACCAGAAGCACTACGAGAGCCCCCCGCCGTTTGTGGAGACCGTGACCGTCTACACGGACTCGGCGGGCGGCGATCAGCAGGCGATCCTCTGCAACAACCTGCCGACGCTGCTCTGGCTCGGCCAGCTCGCCGACCTCGAGTTGCACATCTCGCTGGCGCGCGTCAGCCCGCAGCCGGACGGCGCGCACCTCGAGGCGAGCTTCAGCGGCTCGAAGGCGCTGGTTGAGGCATCGCTGCTCAACTACCCGGACTTCGTGCTCTTCGACCTCGACCCCTACATCTACGCCGGCACGGAGCGAGCGGGCGACGAGCCCGAGCTGAACCGCCGCGCCTTCGCGAAGACGGTCGAGGTCGCCCGAGGGCTCAAGGAGCTGCTCGACGCCGCCTCGCTGTCCTCGTTCGTGAAGACCTCGGGCGCGACGGGGCTGCACATCCTGGTCCCGGTGCTGCGACAGTTCGACTACGCGGCGGTGCGATCGGTGGCGGAGACGTTCGGCGGCTTCCTGCAGCGCGCGCAGCCGCGCGACGTGACGCTGGAGTGGGCCGTGGAGAAGCGAGGGGGCAAGATCTTCCTCGACGTGAACCAGAACGCGCGCATCAAGAACCTCGCGGCGGCGTTCTCACCGCGGTCGAAGCCGGGTGCGCCCGTCTCGATGCCGCTGCGCTGGGACGAGCTAAACGAGGTCTACCCGACGGACTTCACGATCCTCACGGCGCCCGCGCGCATCGCCGAGGCCGGCGACCCATGGGCGGACATCCTCGCGCACAAGCACGACCTGGCGGCGCTGCTCGGAGCGCAGTAGCGCCGCCAGACTTCGGGGTGCGATGGGCGTCAAGAGGCCGCCCCGGAAAGGGGCGGCCTCTATGCTTGCGTGTCCGGAGTCCGGGGCTGGTGGCTCTGGGGCTACCGACCCTGGAAGACGGGCTCGCGGCGCTCCATGAAGGACGCCATGCCCTCCTTGGAGTCCTCGGTCTGGTGCGCGACGGAGCCGGCCCAGGACTCGACCTGCATCGCCTCGAGGAGCGTCGGCGCCTCGATCGCGCGCCAGATCAGCTTCTTGTCCAGCTCGAGGGTGACCGTCGGGCCGGAAGCGATCGTCTCGGCCAGTTCCATCGCGGCAGGCATCAACTCGTCCTGCCCGTGGATGGAGCTGACGAGGCCGATCTCCTTCGCCTCGTCGGACATCACGAAGCGGTCGGTCCAGAGCAGCTCGAGTGCCTTCGAGATGCCGACGACGCGCGGCAGGTAGTAGGACATGCCCGCGTGCACGACCATCGCGCGCTTCGTGAAGATGGTGGAGAAGCGAGCCGACTCGGCGGCCATGCGGATGTCGCAGGCCAGGATGAGCGCGAGGCCCGCGGCCACCGCGACGCCGTTGATGGCGGCGATGGTCGGCTTCTCGCAGGCGCCGACGCGCTGGATGGCGTAGCTGAGGACGCCGCCCGGGTACTCGGTCATCTTGCGCTCGCCGAGCTTCGCCCGATAGATCGGGCCGTCCACGGCGGCGCGGCTCAGGTCGGCGCCGGATGAGAAGCCGCGGCCCGCGCCCGTGAAGACGATGCAGCGAACCTCGTCGTCCAGCTCGGCCCGCTCGATCTCGACGATGATCTCGTAGAGCGAGCGGAAGGTGATCGGGTTCAGCTTCTCCGGGACGTTGAGCGTAATGACCTCAACGTGGCCCTTCTTTTCGACACTAATCTCTTCGTACGTCTCCTCGGCCATCGGCTCTCCCCCCAAGCAAGGTGTTCGCGTGGCGTGTTGCGACTGCCGGGAAACCGCTCCCCGGCGGCGACATCATACACGCCCGCGCCACCTCGCCGCAGCGAGGGCCACCAGGCCGAGCAGCACGATCGCCGCGGCGGGCGCGATGGGGCCGACCGGGCGGCTGTCCTCGCGGAGCGGGTCTTCCCTGACCGACTCGGCCAGTTCGCGGTACAGCCTCCATCTGTAGTAGGGGTAGTCTGCTTCTACGTAGCGGCCAAGGGCGGTGTCGAGGACGACGTAGTCACTGCCTTCCGGCTGGTCCCACTTCAGCAAGGTCGATCCGTCCGGGGTGAACGTCGACTCGACCAGCGCGATTGTCAGGCCGATCGGGACGGTGAATGTGTAGGTGCTATCACCGACGCGGAACGTCCGGCCGCCCTCGAGCACTGTGCCGGTGGACGAACACGAGGCCCCCTCTAGGTACGCGAGAGCCGGCGATTCGGATCTTGCCCCGGACTGAGCCGGGCACGTCGCGAGCGGCCCGAGCCTACGTGTGACCCTCACGGCACCGATACCACCGGGACTCCCCACACGCCGTCCGGTGTACCGTGTGCGCCGCGTACGACCCGACGGAGGGAGCGAGGCATGAAGGCTGCATTGCTGCGGGCGATCCATGAGCCGCTGACCATCGAAGAGATCGATGTCGCCGAGCCGAAGACCGGTGAGGTGCTCGTACGCATCGAGGCGAGCGGCGTCTGCCACAGCGACCTGCACCGCATCCACGGCGACTTCCCGTCGCCGCTGCCGATGGTGATGGGCCACGAGGGCTCCGGCGTCGTCGAGGCGGTCGGACCCGGTGTCGGCAGCCCGCAGGTCGGCGACCACGTCGTGCTCAGCATCGGGCCCTACTGCAACGAGTGCCTGGCCTGCGGGGCGGGACGCTTCAGCGACTGCCCGAAGATCGCAGCGATGCGCCCGCTCGGCGCGCTCTTCGATGGCACCAGCCGGCTGAGCAAGGGTGACGAGCGGATCAGCAACCAGTCCTTCGTCTCCTCCTTCGCCGAGTACACCGTGGTCCCCGCGACCGGCGCGATCCCTGTGCGCAAGGACGCGCCGCTCGACACGATCGCCCTCGTCGGCTGCGGCGTGACGACGGGCGTGGCCGCCGTCTTCAACGACGCCCGGGTCGCGCCCGGCGACCGCGTCGCCGTCTTCGGCTGCGGCGGCGTCGGCCTCAACGCCGTGCAGGCGGCGGCCCTCGCCGGCGCTGAGATGGTGATCGGCGTCGACCTGCTCGACTCGAAGCTCGAGCTTGCGAAGGAGTTCGGGGCGACGCACACGGTCAACGCCTCCGAGGGCGACCCGGTCGAGCAGATCCGCGCGCTGACGCGCATCGGCGTGGATCACGCCTTCGAGGTGATCGGCATCCCCGCCGTGGTGCTGCAGGGGATGGCCTCGCTCAAGCCGGGCAAAAGGATGTGGGTGCTCGGCGTGCTGCCGGCGGACGCGGTCCTCGAGATCCCGTGGTGGCAGCTGATGGCCGGCCGCCAGGGCTTGCAGTTCAGCGGCTTCGGCGCCGCCAACCCGCGCGCCGACATCCCGCGCATCGTCGACCTCTACATGGCGGGCAAGCTGAAGCTCGACGAGTTGATCACGGAGCGGATGCCGCTGGAGCGGATCAACGACGCCTTCGACCTGATGGAGCGCGGCGAGGTCGCCCGCACGCTCGTCTACCCTCGGTAGCGGCCTACCCGCCCGTGGCGTCGAGGTAGTCGAGGACGAGGCGCAGCGCCGCAGCGGCCGCGCGCTGCTTCGTCTCCTCCCGGTCGCCGGGGAAGAGATGGCGCTCGACGCGCTCGTGGCCCTCGGCGACGCACGCGATGTAGTAGAGGCCGGCCGGACGCTCGGGGTTGGCGCGCTCCGGCGGCAGGGCGCTCGCCATGCCCGTCTCCGCCACCGCGAGGTCCGCGCCGAACGCCTCCCGTGCGCCGTGCGCCATCGCCAGCGCCGTCTCGGCGGAGACGGAGCCGTGCGCTTCGAGCGTGGAGGCGGGGACGCCGAGCAGCGCTTGCTTCGGCGGGTTCGCGTAGGCGGTGATCCCGCCGGGGAAGACGCGCGAGGCCCCGTGTACGTCGGTCAGCGCGTGGCCGATCAGCCCGCCCACCGTCGACTCGGCCGTCGCGAGGCGCAGGCCGTGCGCCGTCAGCCGCTCGACGGCCTCGCGGGCGGCTGCGGCGGTCTCCTCGGCCGGTACAGTGTTTCCGGCGGAGCTCACGGCGTCAGCCACCGTTGCAGCCAGGCGACGGCGCGGTCGTAGTACTCCTTGCGCAGCGCCGCGTGGCCGCTGCGCAGGAAGAGGTGCGAGCAGCCGGGGAAGCGGGCGAACTCGACCGTCTTGCCGCGCCGCTTGAGCGCCACGTAGAGCTCCTCGGACTGCGAGATCGGGACACGGATGTCGTCCTCCCCGTGGAGCAGCAGCACGGGCGTCGTCACGCGGTCGGCATGGGTGAGCGGGGACCGCTCGACATAATGGTCGAAGTGTTCCTGTGGCAGCCCGCCCCACTGCCGCTCGCCGAACGATACGGCAATGTCGGTCTGCCCGTACATCGAGACGAGGTTCGTGACGGGCGCGCCGATCACGGCCGCGCGGAAGCGGTTGCTGTGGCCGACGATCCAGCTGCTCATGTAGCCGCCGTAGGAGTAGCCGTGCAGCCCCAGCCGCTGCTCGTCCACGTAGGGGCGGCGGCAGGCGGCGTCGACGGCGGCGAGCAGATCGAGGTAGTCCTCGCCGCCCCAGTCCTCGAAGACCTGCGCGGTGAAGTCCGCCCCGTAGCTGCTGGAGCCTCGAGGGTTGACCGCGAGCACGATGAAGCCCGCCCCCGCGAGCACCTGGTGCAGCGCGCTGAAGCCGTCGCCGTGGAAGGCGTTCGGCCCGCCGTGTATCTCCAGCACCAGCGGGTAGCGCCGCGAGGCGTCGAAGTCGGGCGGGTGCACCAGCCGCGCCTCGATCGACTCTCCGGCGCGGCGCACGCGGAAGCGCTCGGTGCGCCCCGGCGGGTGCGCGGCGAGGTAGTCCGCGCCGATGCGTGTGACCGCCCGGCCGCGGCCCGTGCGCAGGTCGAGCGTGCGCACCTGCGGCGCGGCCCTCGGGCTGGAGGCTACGAAGGCGAGCCGGTCGCCCTCGGCGGTCGCGTCGAGGCCGCCGATCAACTCGCGCCGCGAGCGCATCGCCTCGACCTCGCCCGATGGCGTCACCGCGTAGATGCCGGACGAGCCCTTCGCGTCGGCGAGGAAGAGCACGCGCTCCTCGTGCCAGACCAGCGGCGGCGCGGGCGCGACCGGGAAGAAGCCGGTCTGCGGGTCGATCGAGTCGTCCGTGAGGCGGCGGCACTCGCCCGAGGCGAGGTCGAGCAGGTAGAGGTAGCGCTGCCAGGTGTTGTCCTCGGGCGCGCCGACGAAGGCGATCTGCTGCTCGCCCGGCGCGCGCCCGGGCCGCCAGGCGATGCCGCCGACGGCGACGACGTCGCGCGCGAACCGCTGCACGCGCCCGCCCTCCGCGGGCATCACGCACAGCTCGGCGCCCCACGGCGCGCGCTCGTGGCGCTTGCGGGAGCGGTCCGAGGCGAAGGCGAGCATCGCGCCGTCCGGCGAGACGGCGAGGGCGCGGTGCTGGAAGGCGCCGCGCGTCAGCCGCCGGGCGCGGCCTGCGCCGACGCGAACGGCGAAGATCTGCCGGCTCGTGCGGCCGCGCCAGCCGATCGTGTCGCCTCGGTAGTAGATCTCGTGCACCTCGCGCACGCGTGGCACGGGTGGTTCGCGTTCCTCCGAGGCAGGCAGCGCGTCGGGGTCGACATCGCTCGTGCAGTAGATGGTCGCGCCGTCCGGCGACCAGGCGAACTCGGCGACGCCGCCGCGCAGCGAGGTCAGTGCGGTCGCCTCGCCGCCGTTCGCCGGCAGCAGCCAGACCTGCGCGGGTTCGTCCTCCTCGCGGCGCAGGAAGGCGAGCGTGCCGCCGTCCGGCGACCAGCGTGGCGAGGCGTCGCGCGGACCCTCGGTGAGTCGCCGCGCAACGCCGCCGCCGAACGGGACGCCCTCGACGCGCGACTCGCTCGCCAGCGTCTCCGGGTCGACGCTCGTGAGCACGTACGCCACCGCGCCGTCGCCGGGCCGGATCGACGGCGACCCGACGGAGGGCAGGTCGAGCACGAAGCTGCTGTCGAAGGGGCGAGGCTGGGGCGCTGGCTCTGGCACGGCGCTCTCCTCCGGTGCCGCGAGGGCCATGCTACCCGGCGGGCCACTGAAGGGAGACTCGGAGGTATGGGCTACCCGGGCTGCGCCGCGTCCCCCTCGGCCTCGCGCTGAGCGAGCGCTCCGAGGTAGACGACCCGCACGGCGCACGCCTGCCGGACCTCGCCGACGATGTCCTCGAAGAACTCGTCGCGATACTCCCGGTTCGTCAGCACGCTGATCGTGAAGTAGAAGCCGGAGAAGGCCGCGAGGAAGAGAGCCACCCGCAGCAGCTCCTCAGTCACCACCGCTCCCCGCGGCCAGCCCAGCTCGGCCAACACCCGCGGATCGCCCTCGATCCAGGAGGCGATCACGCCCTCCCCCAGGGCGAGAACGCCGAAGACGAGGAAGAACGCGCCCACGATCATGCTGGCGGAAAGGACCTGCAGCGACAGGTTGAAGAGCACGACGATGCTCGCGTTCGTCCGCTGGCCCCTGCGCAACGGTGCGTCGAGGTCGAGCGCGTCCTCGCGGAGTACAAGCCCCTCCACCGGTGTTCCTCGCACGAGGTCCGCTACTCGCTCGGCGCTCGCGAAGCGCTCGATCTGCCCGATTTCGGCGGGCAAACGAAAAAGCACGAAGACGACGGTCACCACCGCGAACAGCCACATCACCAACCAGAAGCGCGCGCCCTCGAGCGAGGCCGCCATGCTCCACAGCTCGGCGTTGATGAAGAGGAACGTCACGATCAGGAGCAGCAGTGGGAGCGCCCGCGCGAACAATCCCACGACGCTGGCGGCGTTGCGAATGACGAGCCACCCCGCCCAGCGCAGGATCGGCAGCAGGGCGAAGCTCACCGTCACATACACGATCCCCAGGATCAGTGCGTTGATCACCACGAACCATGGCGCTACCTCCCAGTCCCCCGCGAAGACCGCCGCGACTATCGAGGGCGCCAGCAGGAACACAAGCAGCTCCACGGCGCCGACCCGTTCGGGCAGCGCCCGCAGCGGGCGACCTCGGAGGAAGTTGATTCCAGCCCATGTCGCCCCCAGCGCCGCGCACGCGCCCGCCACAAGCAGCACGTTGATCCACCAGGTCCAGGCCGGGTTGAACACGAGGGTCACCTCGAAGACCGCTGTGAGAATGAGGAAGGGAAGCGCCTTCGTGAGCACGTCCCGACGGGCGCTGTAGTCCTCGATGAAGTGCGGAATGCCGCGCCTGCGGAACCACTTCTCGGTCGCTGCGAACGTGTCGTCGGTCATCCGCGAGGCGCCTGACTGTCGCTGCCCGGTCAGCGGTTGGCGGGCACGGCCGCAGTGTAGCCGCCCTCGATCTGCTCGGTGAGCCCGCCGCCGGCCAGCGCCCGCCCCGCGACTCGCTCGCCGGCCGCCTTGACCGCGGCGCGGCGGCAGTGGACCGTGCTGCCGTCCGGCCGGGAGGGACGATGAGCACAGCGCATGACTCGGACCTCGAGCGGGCGGGACCGTTCCTGCTCGCCGGCCGCACTGCCGCGACCGAGTGGGTCTCGCTGCTGCTGCGCCGCGCCGGGCGCGAGGTCCGCCTGCTGGAGCCACGGGCCGAGGGCGTCGCGGTGCGCGCGGCCTGGAGCGAGGACGCCGAGGGCGACGCAGAGTCGTTCCCCTCGGTCGCAGCAGCAGCCGCGGCCCACGACACGAGCGCGCTGTTCATCGACTACGACGATCGCGAGGGCTGGCCGGATGGCGTCGTGCCGGAGGAGCTGCCCTGTCCGGCGGTCGTGATCTCCGCGTTCGGGCGCGGGCCGGACGCACCGCGAGGCGGCACGCTGACGGTCTCGGCCGCCTCGGGCGTGCTGCACCTCACGGGCGCCTCGGGCGACCCGGAGGGGCGTCCGCTGCTGCTCCATGACCGGCAGACGGAGACGATAGCCGGCTCCTACGCCGCGATCGCCCTGTTGCTCGCCGCCTCGCGGAGCCGCCCCGGCCACCTGATCGAGCTGACGAAGCACGAGTGCTTCTCGATCTGCTCGGCCGGCGAGGTCGTGAAGTGGACCTACGCCGGCCTCTCGCCGACGCGGCTCGGCTCGGCGCTGTTCCAGCCGATGGAGGTGATGAGCGCCTCCGACGGCGACCTCTTCGTGCTCTGCACGAGCGAGGAGCAGTGGCAGCGCCTTATGCGCGAGATGGGCGACCCGGAGTGGGCGAGCTGGGAGATCTTCGCCCACCGTGGCCTGCGAGGGGAGAACTGGGACGTTCTCGAACCGCGGCTCGCCGAGTGGATGGCCACCCGCAGCTGCGACGAACTGATGGACCTCGCACTCCGCGAACGGCTCCCCTTCGCCTTCGCCCTCGCCCCTCGCGGCGTCGAGGAGCTGGAGGAGGAGATGTCCGGCAGCGCGGACGTGCGGGACTGGCTCTATCGGAGCACGCCGTCACCGCAGTCCGCGCCGCCCGCGCCGGGCTCGCCGGGCGCGCGGGCCGCGGATCTCGCGCGGCCGCTCGAGGGCGTGACGGTGCTCGACCTGAGCACGGTCTGGGCGACGCCGCTGAGCACGGCGCAGCTCGCACACTTCGGCGCGCGCGTGATCAAGGTCGAGTCGCAGTACCGCCTCGATCACACGCGCTCGCGCATCGGCGAGCTCTCGCTGCCCGACGCGCACCTGCCGGAGTGGGACCGCAAGGGCTCGTTCCGCGAGACGAACCAGGGCAAGGAGAGCGCGACGGTGAACCTCGGGACCGCCGAGGGGCAGCGGCTGCTCCTCGATCTGGCGGGCCAGGCCGACGTGATCGTCTCGAACTTCACGCCCGGCGTCGCCGAACGCCTCGGGCTTTCCGCGGAAGCGCTGTGGGAGGCGAACCCGGGTCTGATCATCGGGCGGCTCTCCGCCTACCACCCGGACAGCCACCTCTCGCGCCTCGTCGGCTTCGGGTACGCGATGCTGCTCGCCTGCGGCTTCGGCTACCAGGGCGAGGGCGAGCCGTGGATCGACCGCAGCATCGCCTACCCCGACCCGCAGGCGGGCTTCGTCCTCGCCTTCGCGATGGTGGACGCACTCCAGCGACGCGAGCGCAGCGGGCGCGGCGCGCTCATCGAGGTCGACCTGTTCGGCCCCTCGGCGGCGATGCACCGCTACCTCGGACGCAGCTACCCGCCGTCCGAGGGCGCTCCGCGGCCGCTCGACGCGGCCCGAGGCTTCGAGCTGGCCGCGCCCGCGTTCAGCGAGTGCCTGCCCTGCCGGCACGAGGAGTGGGTCGCGGTCGTCTGCGAGTCGGGCGAGGAGGTCGCGCGTCTCGCGAGCGTCCTCGGTGCGGACGGCCCGGCTGCCGGGGAGTCGCCGCGCGAGCTGGCGAGGCGGCTCGGGCAGGTGAGCGTGCAGCGCGAGGCGCAGCAGCTCGAAGCGCTGCTGCGCGATCGCGGGCTCGCGGCGCAGCGCGTGCTCGACCTGCGCCAGCTCGTGCGCGAGGCCGGGCTGACGAGCGCCGCGCACGCCTCGAGCGGCCTCTTCCGCGTGCCGGAGGGCGAGCGTCACATCCACGCCGCCAGCCCCTGGGTGCTCGACGGCGAACGCTACGACTCGAACCGCCGCGCCCCGCGCCTCGGCGAGCACACTCCGGCCGTGCTCGCGGACCTGCTCGGCCTCGCGCCGGACGCGATCGCCGACCTCGAGACGCGCAAGGTGGCGTGGTAGAGGCAGCGGGGGGCTTGGCCGGGGGAGCAACGGCGAGTAGAACTGATTGAGGGGATGTGCAGATAACCCGGGACGAACCTCAAGGAGACGAAACCGTGAGCGCCTCCATTGATCGCGACGGATCCGTGGATCCGGGCGGCGACGATCTCCGGATGGCGCCGGATCGGATGCTGGATCTGGCGCACAGGGCCGCGGAGCTCCTCGTGGAGCGCACCGACGGTCTGTCGGCGGAAGATGCCTGGGACGGCGAGTTCCGCGACGGTCTCGCACCTCTGCTCATGGGGGAGCCGCCGGAGGAAGGCCTGCCGGCGGAGGAAGTGCTGGAGCGGGCGGCGCGCGAGATTCTCCCCTATGCCGCGCGGCTCGATCACCCGCGCTCGTTCGGGTTCGTCCCGACCGCGCCCACCTGGCCGGGCGTCCTCGCCGACTTCATGGCGGCCGGGTTCAACATCAACGTGGCGACCTGGCTCACCGCGAGCGGTCCCAGCCAGGTTGAGCTGGCCGTGATCGACTGGTTCCGCCGCTGGCTCGGCTATCCCGAAGGTGCGGACGGACTCTTCACGAGCGGCGGGTCAGCGGCCAGTGTCGACGCCTTCGTCGCGGCGCGGGAAGCGGCCGGTCACCCGGAGCGCGCCACGGCGTACATGAGCGACCAGACCCACATCGCGGTCAGACGCGCCGCCATGATTACCGGTGTCAGGCCGGAGCACGTGCGCACGATTGCGAGCGACGATCAGTTCCGGCTGGACATGGAAGCGCTGCGGAGCGCGGTGGCCGACGACCGCGCCGCCGGCCTCAACCCCATCATCGTCTGCGCGAACGGAGGGACGGCGGGCACCGGGGCCGTCGATCCCCTCGAGGCGATGGCGGACTACTGCGAGTCGGAAGGGATCTGGCTGCACGTGGATGCAGCGTACGGCGGCTTCGCCGTGGTGGCCGAGCAAGGGCGCAGGCTGCTGCGCGGGATCGAGCGGGCTGATTCCGTCGGGCTGGACGCGCACAAGTGGTTCTTCCAGCCGTACGAGGCGGGATGCCTGCTGGTCAAGGACGCAAGCACGCTGCAGAACGCTTTCGGGATTCGCCCCGACATCCTCCAGGACACGATCTGGGGCGCGAACCACCCGAACCTCGCGGATCGGGGGATCCAGATCAGCCGCTCGTTCCGCGCGCTGAAGGTCTGGATGTCCGTCCAGATCTTCGGCATGGCGGCGTTCCGGCGGGCCGTATCGAAGGGCATGGAGCTGGCCGTGCGCGCCGAGGAGCACGTCCGCAACAGCCCGGTCCTCGAGGTTCTGAGCCCGGTGTCGCTGGGAGTCGTGTGCCTAAGGGTCAATCCCGCGGATGGCGGGCTCGGAGAGGAAACCATCGAGACGATCAACAGGACCGTGCTCGCCCGCGTCTTCTGGGAAGAGCCCGCGCTGATGTCCTCGACGCTGCTCAAGGGCACGTTCGCGCTCAGGCTCTGCATCATCAACCACACGACGACGTGGGACGACGTGCGCGAGACCCTGGAGGCCATTGAACGGTTCGGACGAGAGGCGCTCGCGGCGGAGGCTCCGCGCTAACCGCGAGGCGCCTGTCCCGTAGGACGCTTGTCGCCGCGCGCGGCGAGTTCGTGGCAGCTGCGGTTAGCGGCCCTTCCAGACCGGCGGGCGCTTCTCGGCGAAGGCGCGGGCGCCCTCGCGGATGTCTTCCGAGCTGTCGATGTTCGCCCGGTAGACCCACTCGCTGAGCCGGTAGGAGTAGTCCATGTTGTCGTGCCGCCAGGCGCGGAAGGCCGCCTTCGTGCCCTTGACCGCCAGCGGTGCGTTCCCCGCGATCATCTCGGCGATCTCGATCGCCCGAGGCATCAGCTGCTCCGGCTCGACGACCTCGGCGACGATGCCCCACTCCTTCGCCTTCTCCGGCTCCACGCGGTCGCCGGTGAGCAGCATGTAGCTGGCCGCCGCGAGGTTGATCATCCTCGGCAGGTGGTGGATGGCGTATCCGGCCATGCGCCCGCGCTTCGGCTCGAAGAGCGCGAACCAGGCCTCCGTCGAGCAGATCCGGATGTCGCAGTCGAGCGCCCGTTCGAGGCCGCCGCCGACGGCCAGCCCGTTGACCGCGGCGATGTAGGGCTTCTGCGCCAGCGAGTAGGGGGCCGAGTCGTTGAAGCGCACGGTGGGCTTGGTGCGGCCTGCCGAGAACTCCTCGTTGCTCTCCTTCAGGTCGGCGCCCGCGCAGAAGGCGCGCCCCGCACCGGTCACGATCCCGGCGCGCATCTCCGGGTCCGCCTCGAAGTCGGCGACGGCGCGCTTGAGGTCCTCCTGCATCGCGCCGCCGAGGGCGTTGAGCCGCTCGGGGCGGTTCATCGTGAAGATGGCGTAGTGGTCGCGCTTGTCGTACAGCAGATCGGGCATGGCCAGTCCTGTCTCCCAGTCGCGCCGCGATCATGGCGAGGCGAGCGCTGCTTCGCAACCCCTCGCACCCGACCGCCGAGGCGCGTCGAATCCTGGCGGGTTGAGGTGACCGACCCGCGCGCCGCGCGCCGCCGTCCGCTACCCTGCTGCACGGAGACGGAGGAGCGACGATGAGCGCGCGTATCGGGCTGGGCATGGCGGCGTTCCCGTTCGCCTCGACACGGGCGTTCCGCGAGTGGGTCGAGCTCTGCGAGGAGCACGATGTCGACTCGATCTGGCAGTCGGACCGGCTGATCTCGCCGCAACCGCAGCTCGAGGCGATGAGCGTCATGGCCGCGCTCGCGGGCGCGACCGAGCGGCTCAAGTTCGGCATGAGCGTCGTCGTCGTGCCGCTGCGCGACCCGCTCGTACTCGCGATGCAGTGCGCGACGATCGACTTCATCAGCGACGGCCGGCTGCTCCCCGCCTTCGGCGTCGGGCCGGAGGTCGCGCCCGAGTGGGCCGCGACCGGCCGCGAGCCGCGCGGGCGCGGCCCTCGCGCCGACGAGGCGCTGGAGATCATGACCCGCCTCTGGGCCGGCGAAACCGTGAGTCTCGAGGGCGAGTACTACCGCTACACGGACGCCTCGATCGCTCCGCTGCCGGTGCAGCAGCCGCTGCCGCTCTGGATCGGCGGCTCCAGCCCCGCCGCGGTGCGCCGCATCGCGCGCTTCGGCAACGGCTGGCTGGGCGGGCTGCAGTCGCCGGCGCAGGTCGCGCCGGTGGTCGCCTCCATTCGCAAGGTCTCGAGGGAGGCGGGGCGTCCGGTCCCCGAGGACCACTACGGCGCGAGCTTCCCCTTCCGCTTCGGCGGCTGGGACGACCCGATCGTCGAGCGTCACGCCGCCGCCATCACTCGCCGCCCCGGTCTCAGCGACCGGGCCGATCCGACTGCCTACTTCGCCGTCGGCGACGCGTCCGCCATCCTCGAGCGTATCGAGGAGTACGCCGCCGCCGGCGTGTCCAAGTTCGTGATGCGGCCGATCGCGGAGAGCGACGACGAGCTGATCGAGCAGACGCGCCGCCTCGCCGACGAGGTGTTGCCCGTCGTCCATGGCGAGTAGCCGGCGCACCGCCGATGGCGCGAGCCGGACCGGTACAGCACCACTTCGAGTCGCAGCGCCTGCGGCTCGCCTACTGGGAGTGGGGCCGCGCGGACGCGCCGCCGCTGCTGTTGCTGCACGGCAAGCGCGACCATGCCCGCTCGCTCGACCGCCTCGCCGTCGCCTTCCGCGGCGACTACCGGGTGATCGCCCCGGACTTGCGAGGGCACGGCGACTCGGACTGGGCCGTCGGCGGCTACTACGGCATGTCCGAGCACATCGCCGACCTGCTGGCGCTGATCGACGTGGTCGGCGAGCCGGTTGACATCGTCGGGCACTCCTTCGGCTCGCGCATCGCGCTCTATGCCGCCGGGGCGTTCCCCGAGCGCGTGCACTCGGTCGTCGCGATCGAGGCGACGGTCAACTTCGCCTTCCGCGGGCTCTCGCGCCGCCCGCTGAGCGAGCCCGAGGCGCTGCGCCGCTGGATCGCCCGCCACGAGGGCTACGCCGAGATGCAGCCGCGCGTCTACAAGACACTCGAGGAGGCGCGGGAGCGCATCCAGCTCGTGGACAGCCGCCTCGACGACGCATGGGCGCTCGAGCTGGCGCGGCACGCGCTGCGGCCGGTCGAGGGCGGCTACATCTGGAAGTTCGACCCCTTCGCGCGCGGCCGCACCAGCGACGAGGTGGACGTTGAGACGGTGCGCGGCTTCTGGGCGGCCGTCGAGTGCCCGGTGCTGCACCTGCTCGGCGGCGCCTCGACGTGGTCGACGACGCCGCCGGCGCCGGAGGGCCAGGCCGCCGTCAGCGACCCGCGCTGGGTGATCGTCCCGGAGGCGGGCCACTGGCTGCACCACGACGCCCCCGACGTCGCGATCCGCGAGACGCGCGCCTTCCTCGCCCGGCACGGGCGCGCGGCTACTTGAAGAGCTTGCCCAGAGCCCGGCCCGTCGCCTTGCCGGCGGCGCGGCGGGCGATGCGCCGCCCCTCGCGGCCGCGCCGCACGGCGTTGATGTCGCCGAGCAGCCTCGCCAGCCAGTAGAGGAACCCGCGCGTCTTGCTAATGCTCATCGCCCTCGCTCCCTACGCTGCGCCCTCCGTGACGCCGTAGCGCGCCTCCAGCTCGTGCCAGTCGGGGGCGCCGACGATCTGCTCGAACTCGTGGAAGCCGGTGAGGGCGTCGACCCGGCTCGCGGTCGTCTTCTCGTCGTGGAGGGCGCGGAAGGTGGCGGCCACCGCCTTCGCCGCGCTGAACAGCGCCGCGAGGGGAAAGACCACCATCCCGTAGCCCAGGTCCTGCAGCTCGGTGGTGGAGAGCAGCGGCGTCTTGCCGCCCTCGATCATGTTCGCGAAGAGCGGCGCGTCCGGGATCGCCTCGCGCACCGCCTTGAGCTCGTCGATCGACTGCGGGGCCTCGACGAAGACCACGTCCGCGCCGGCCTCGTGGTAGAGGCGGCCGCGGCGGATCGCCTCATCGAGGCCGAGCGGGGCGCGCGCGTCGGTGCGTCCGATGATCACCAGGTCGTCGTCGCCGCGCGCGTCGACGGCGGCATGCAGCTTCTGGACCTGCTCCTCGGCGGGGATGACGCGCTTGCCCTCGAAGTGGCCGCACTTCTTGGGCCACTCCTGGTCCTCGAGGATGATCCCGGCGTCGCCGGCGCTCACGCACTCGCGCACGGTGCGCACGACGTTGAGCGGGTTGCCGTAGCCGGTGTCCATGTCGGCCACCAGCGGCACGTCGACGGCGGCGACGATGGGGCGCACGCGGTCCAGCACCTCGGAGGCGGTGAGCAGGCCGTAGTCCGGCGCGCCGAGGGCGGCGGCGGAGAAGCCGAAGCCCGTGGTGAAGACGGCGTCGAAGCCGGCCTGCTGCGCGAGCCGGGCCGAGAGCGCGTCGTAGGCGCCGGGCAGCACGATGATCTCCGGCCCGCCGAGCCTGGCCCGCAGGGCGGTCGAGTGGCGCATCTGGTCCTCCATCCGGCCCCGCTGCGCTGATCGCGGGGCGCGCGCGGAGGATAGCGGACTCCTCACCCGGACCGTGCCCGCATGGCGATGGCGCGGCCGTGCCTGTGACGCTCACGGCGCGTGCGTGCTATAGTCCGCTCCCCGGGGCAGGGGTTCTCGCACACCGTTTGCCGAGGAAAGATCGAGGGGTACCTGTAGATTGTTGCCGCAGGGCAACAATCGTGTGATGGTTCAAACCGAACAGCAGATACAAGTCGAAGGACTGTGGAAGATATTCGGCGATAACGCCGATCTTGTTTTCGAGCCCGAATATATCGATAAGAGCCGATCTGAGGTGCAAGATCAAATAGGTGCAGTAACTGCACTCCGGGACGTGTCCTTCACCGTCGACCCCGGCGAGACGTTCGTCGTCATGGGCCTCTCGGGGAGCGGCAAGTCCACGCTCGCACGCTGCCTGATCCGGCTGATCGATGCGACGCGGGGCTCGATCCGCTTCGATGGCGAGGACATTCTCAGCTACAGCGAGGGGGAGCTGACCGACTTCCGGCGCCAGCAGATCGCGATGGTCTTCCAGCACTACGGGCTGCTGCCGCACCGCTGCGTGCTCGATAACGTCGCCTACGGCCTCGAGATTCAGGGCATGGGCGAGGGCGAGCGCTACGGGGCCGCGCGCGAGGCGATCGAGACGGTCGGCCTCGACGGCTGGGAGGACTACTACCCGCACGAGATGAGCGGCGGGATGCAGCAGCGCGTCGGCATCGCGAGGGCGCTCGCGGTCGACCCGGACGTGCTGATCATGGATGAGCCGTTCAGCGGCCTCGATCCGCTGATCCGCAGGAAGATGCAGGACGAGCTCAAGGCGCTCCAGGACCAGCTGCACAAGACCATCGTCTTCATCACGCACGACCTCAACGAGGCGATCAAGCTGGGCGACCGGATCGCGATCATGCGCGACGGCGAGATCGTTCAGGAGGGCCCGCCCGAGGAGATCGTCACGCGCCCGGCCGACGAGTACGTCGCGGACTTCGTGCAGGACGTCTCGAGTGTCGCCGAGCTGCGCGCCGGCGCCACGGAGCCCGCCGCCGTCGGCGGTGGAGGAGGCGGGTAGATGGCCGCGACCGACATCGAGGGCGCGCCGCGAAGCGGCGATCGCACGCTCGCCGGCGGGGGTCTGCTCCGGGCGATGCAGTCGCGGTTGCCGCTGCTGGCGGGGGTCGGGGCGGTGCTCGCCGTCCTCGTCGTGACGCTGCTGGTCTGGGGCCCCGGGATGGGCTTCCCCACGACGCTGTCGGAGTCCGAAACGCCCGCGGGTGAGCGGACGGTGACGCTGGAACGAACCATCCGGGGCGAGACCGGCGACGCGATCGACGGGTCGGTCGATTGGCTGACCACCCGGGGCGATTGGCTGTTCGACGGCCTGAGCGATGCGGTCGGGTTCGCGCTCGTGAACATTGAGGATGCGCTCAAGTGGGTGCCGTGGCCGGCCATCGTCGTCGGCCTCGCACTGCTCGCCTTCGCCGTGGGCCGCTGGACCCTGATGGGGTTCACCGCCCTGGCCCTGCTCTACATCGGGTTCATGGACCTCTGGGAGAACGCGATCGACACGATCGCGCTGATCGTGGTGGCCGTGGCGATCTCGCTCGCGATCGGGTTGCCGCTCGGCGTGCTCGGGGCGCGCAGCACCATCGCGGACAACGTGATGCGTCCGATCCTCGATGCGATGCAGACGATGCCGAGCTTCGTCTACCTGCTGCCCGGCATCCTGTTCTTCGGCCTGGGCAAGCCGGCCGGGATCTTCGCCACCGTGATCTACGCGGTGCCGCCCGTGATCCGGCTCACGAATCTCGGCATCCGCCAAGTCGATCCCGAGGTGGTCGAGGCGGCGCTCGCC
>VXMT01000250.1 GCA_009840965.1 Chloroflexota bacterium | reverse complement strand
GGGGGGTGGCGGTGGGGCTGGCTCCGGGCGCGCGCGGGGCGGGGCCGGGGGGGGGGGGGGTCCCGCGGGGGGGGGGGCCCGCCCCCGGGCGGGGGGGGGGGTGGGCGGCGGCGGGGCGCGAGGAAGGCCTGGTCTTCTGATGGTCCAGCAGCAGGGCGGCCGCGGCGGACGCGGCGGACGCGGACAGCGCGGCGATCGCGGGCGGCGAGACCGCCGCCGCGACGCCGATCCCGAGGGCCCCGAGTACATCGAGAAGGTCGTGCACATCAACCGCGTGGCCAAGGTGGTCAAGGGCGGGCGACGCTTCTCCTTCACCGCCATCGTGGTCGTCGGCGACGGCGAGGGCCGCGTCGGCTTCGGCATGGGCCGCGCCAACGAGGTGCCGGAGGCGATCCGCAAGGGCGGCGTCATCGCGCGGCGCTCGATGATCCAGGTGCCGATGCGTGAGGGCACCATCGCCCACGAGCTGGTGGCGCGCTTCAAGGCCTCGCGGGTCGTGATGCGCCCGGCCGCGCCCGGCGCGGGCATCATCGCCGGCGGCGCCGTCCGTGCGATCATGGAGGCCGCGGGCGTGACCGACGTGCTCACGAAGTCGCTCGGCTCCAACAACCCCGTGAACGTGGTGCGGGCGACCATCGATGGTCTCGCCTCGCTGCGCGACCCGGAGCAGGCGGTGGCCGCCCGGCGCGCGCTGGTGGGCGCGGAGTAGAGCAGATGGCGAAGCTGCGCATCACCTGGACGAAGTCCGCCATCGGCTACGAGGAGCGGCAGAAGCGCACCATCAAGGCGCTCGGGTTGAAGCGCCTCCACCACAGCGTGGAGCATGACGACAACGACACGATCCGCGGTATGGCGCACAAGGTGCAGCACCTCGTGAGCGTCGAGGAGGTGGAGTAGTGGACCAGCACACGCTCCGGCCGCCCGCCGGCGCGAAGCGCCCCCGGCTGCGCCGCGGCCGCGGCAACGCATCCGGCAAGGGCACCTACTCCGGCCGCGGCCTCAAGGGCCAGAAGGCGCGCAGCGGCGGCAAGGTCCGCCCCGGCTTCGAGGGCGGGCAGATCCCGCTCATCCGCCGCCTCGGCCGCAAGCCCGGCTTCCGCAACCCGTTCCGCACCGAGTTCCAGGCCGTGAACCTGCGCGACCTCCAGGACCGCTTCGCCGCCGGCGACGTCGTCGACGGCGAGTAGCTCGCCGCGCTCCGCCTCATCGACGGCCCCGAGGAGCCGTTCAAGGTGCTGGGGGACGGCGAGCTCACGCACGCGCTGACGGTGCGCGCACCGCGCCTCTCGGCCTCGGCCAAGGAGGCGATCACGGCCGCCGGCGGCAGCTTCGAGGAGCTGGCCCCCGCCGTGAAGCGCGTCCGCAACCGCATCCACCGCCGCGGGGAGGGCAGCTAGTGAGTCAGCAGGAGGCGCCGACGGCTCGTCCGCGGCTGCTCCAGGCCGCCGTCGACGCCTTCGGGCAGCCCGATGTGCGGCAGAAGATCCTCTTCACTCTCGCGATGCTGCTCGTGTTCCGTTTTGTCGCCCACGTCCCCGTGCCCGGCGTCAACTCCGACCGGCTGCAGGACGTGTTCGACAACAACGCGATCCTCGGCTTCCTCAACATCTTCTCGGGCGGCGCGCTGGAGAACCTCTCCGTCGCCGCGCTCGGCGTCTACCCCTACATCACCGCCTCGATCGTGATGCAGCTCGCCGTGCCGCTGATGCCGCGCCTGCAGGCGCTCTCCCGCGAGGGCGAGTCCGGGCGTCAGAAGATCCAGGTCTACACGCACTGGCTGACGGTGCCGCTCGCTTTCTTCCAGGGCTACGCCCAGCTGCTGCTGATCCAGCAGTTCGGCGGCATCGAGGACATCGGCCTGACCGGGGGCAACGCGCTCCCCACCATCGCCACGATCGTCTCGATGGTGGCGGGCACGATGTTCCTCGTCTGGCTCGGCGAGCTGATCTCGGAGGAGGGCATCGGCAACGGGATTTCGCTGATCATCTTCGGCGGGATCGTCGCCGGGCTGCCCGGCATCATCGGGCGCAGCACGCTCACGGGCACGGCCGCGCTGACGGGCGGCATCTTCCTGCTGACCGTGATCACGATCGCCGTGATCGCGCTGATCGTGCTCTTCCAGGAGGCGCAGCGGCGCATCCCCGTGCAGTACGCGCGCTCCACCATCCGCGGAGGGCGGATGTACCGCCAGCAGGGTCAGACGCACATCCCGCTGCGCGTCAACAGCGCCGGCATGATCCCGCTGATCTTCGCCTTCTCGATCATGATCTTCCCGCCGGTGGCAGCGCAGTTCCTCGCGGAGACCTCGGACATCGGCTGGATCACGAGCGTCGCGAGGTTCTTCGAGAACGCGCTGACGCCGGAGAACTTCCCCTACTGGGCGCTCGTCTTCGTGCTGGTGATGCTCTTCACCTTCTTCTACACGATGGTCCAGTTCCAGCAGCAGAACCTGGCCGAGAACCTGCAACGCCAGGGAGGCTTCATCCCCGGCATCCGGCCGGGCCGGCCGACGCAGGAGTACATCACGCGGGTGCTGGTGCGGATCACCTGGGGCGGCGCGATCTTCCTCGGCTTCATCTCCGTGCTGCCCTTCTTCGCCACCGACCTGACGGGCGTGCAGGCGCTGCAGATCAGCGCCGCCGGGCTGCTGATCGTCGTCGGCGTGGTGATCGACACGATGCGCCAGCTGGAGGCGCAGATGCTGATGCGCAACTACGAGGGGTTCATCTCGTGAGGCAGGTGACGCCGAGATGAAGATGGTGCTGCTGGGACTGATCGGCGCGGGCAAGGGCACGCAGGCGAAGCTCGTCGCGGAGCGACGCGGCCTGCTCCACGTCTCCACCGGCGACATGCTGCGCGAGGCCGTGGCCCAGGGCACGGCGCTGGGCACGCAGGCCAACGACTACATGTCCCGAGGCGAGCTGGTCCCGGACGAACTGGTGATCGGCATGCTGCTCGAACGGATCAGCCAGCCGGACGCCGAAGCCGGATTCATCCTCGATGGCTTCCCGCGCACCGTGGCGCAGGCCGATGCGCTGCAGACCGCCCTCGAGGCGGAGTCGCAGGGCATCGACATCGTGCCGTTCATCCGCGTGCCGGAAACGATGCTGCTGGAGCGCATCGCGAAGCGCGCGGAGATCGAGGGGCGCGTCGACGACGCGCCGGAGGTCGCGCAGCGCCGCCTGCGCGAGCAGGCGGAGGGCCTCGAGGGGGTCGCCGGCTTCTACGGCGAGCACGGCACGCTCTGCGACGTCGACGGCGTCGGGAGCGTGGACGAGGTGTTCGAGCGACTGGATGCGGAGTTGGAGCGGGTTTCCGCTTGATGGAGCGCCGGACCCGGCAGGTACCGGGCCCGGCGGAGAGGGCGTAACATAGATCGATGTCCGTCGTCATCAAGTCGCCGGACGAGATCGCGATCATGCGCGAGGCCGGAAGGCTGAACGCGGAGGTGCGCAGGCTCCTCCTCGACGCGATCGCTCCGGGCGTAACGGGCCGTGAGCTGGACGAGCTGGCGAAGGAGGCGATCGCGCATCGAGGCGCGACGCCCACCTTCGTGGGCTACGCGCCGGGCGGGCGGCCTCCCTACCCCGGCGCGATCTGCTACTCGGTCAACGCGCAGCTGGTGCACGGCGTACCGGGCGACCAGGCACTGCGGGAGGGCGACATCGTCAGCATCGACCTCGGCGTGACGTGGCGCGGCTACGTCTCCGACGCGGCCTTCACCGCTCCGGTCGGGGAGGCTTCGCCGGAGGTGCTGCGGCTGCTCGAGCGCACCGAGGCGTCGCTCCATGCCGGGATCGAGCAGGCCGTGGCCGGGAACCGCATCGGCGATGTGTCGAGCGCGATCGGCGCGGTCGGCGCGAAGGGGGGCTTCGGCATCATTCGCGAGTACGGAGGCCACGGCGTCGGCAGGACGATGCACGAGGAGCCGCACATCCCGAACTACGGGCGGCCGGGCACCGGCCACCAGTTGAAGCCGGGCATGGTGCTGGCGCTGGAGCCGATGTTCAGCCTCGGCGGCGAGGGTACGGAGGAGGAGTCCGATCGCTGGACCGTGCGCATGCGCGATGGCAGCCTGTGCGCTCATTTCGAGGAGACCATCGCGGTCACCGAGGGCGCACCGGAGATCCTCACGAGCATGGGCCGCCTGAACGAAGCGCGCGATGGCGCGGCCGCGACTGCGGCCGGGGGCGCCGCCTGATGGCCAAGGGGCGCCAGAAGCAGCGGACGCAACGTCAGGCGCAACAGCGCAAGAAGAAGGAGGTCATCGAGGTCGAGGGCGTCGTCAAGGACGCGCTGCCCAACGCCCAGTTCGATGTCGAGCTGGCGAACGGGCACCACGTGCTGGCGCACGTCTCGGGGCGGATGAAGATGCACTACATCCGAATCCTGCTCGGGGACCGCGTGCTCGTGGAGTTGAGCCCCTACGACCTCACCCGGGGACGGATTACCTACCGCTTCCGCTAGCGCGGAGCGGCGTCCCGAGGAGCGAACGATGAAGGTACAAGCGTCGATCAAGAAGCGCTGTGACCGCTGCCAGATCATCCGCAGGCACGGCCGCCTGCGGGTCATCTGCGTGATTCCGCGGCACAAGCAGCGCCAGGGCTAGGAGGACGCGATGGCGCGCGTCGCAGGCGTCGAGATTCCCAACGACAAGCGGTTCGAGTTCTCGCTGCCCTACGTCTACGGCATCGGGCGCTCCCGCACCCGCCAGATCGCCGAGCAGATCGGCGTCCCGCTGGACACGATGGTGCGCGATCTGACGGAGGAGCAGCTCGTGCGCCTGCGCGCCGTCGTCGAGGGCGAGTACACGGTGGAGGGTGACCTGCGCCGCGAGGTGCGCCAGAACATCCAGCGGCTGATCGAGATCAACTGCTACCGCGGCTACCGTCATCGCCGCGGGCTGCCCGTGCGCGGGCAGCGCACGAAGACCAACGCACGCACGCGCCGCGGCTCCCGGCGAACCGTCGCCGGCAAGCGCCGCGTCGCGCGGAAGTAAGGGAGCGCCGGGAATATGGGTGGTCGACGCGGCCGGCGTCGCGAGCGCAAGTCCGTCCCGCGGGGCCGGGCCTACATCCGCTCCACCTTCAACAACACGCTGATCACAATGACCGATCCGAACGGCAACGTGATCGCCTGGGGGTCGGGCGGGACGGCGGGCTTCCGCGGCTCGCGCAAGAGCACGCCCTACGCGGCGCAGCTCGCCGCCGAGGACGCCGCCGCCAAGGCGGTGGAGCACGGCATGCGCGAGGTGGACGTCTACATCCGCGGACCCGGAGCGGGCCGCGAGGCGGCCGTGCGCGCGCTGCAGGCCAGCGGCGTGCGGGTCTCCTCGATCCGCGACGTCACCCCGATCCCGCACAACGGCTGCCGCGCGCGGCGGCGGCCGCGGAACTAGCGGCGAGGAGAGCGAGCAGATGGCCCGTTACACCGGACCTCGCGTGAAGAAGGCGCGCCGCTACGGCGCCCCGATCTTCGCCAACGCCGCCGTGGTGCGGATGCGCCGCACCAACCCGCCCGGCCCGCGCCCGCTGCGCCGCCGCAAGGTCTCCGACCGCGGCCTGCAACTGAACGAGAAGCAGAAGGTGCGCTTCGCCTACGGCCTGATGGAGAAGCAGTTCCGCCGCTACTACGAGCGCGCGGTCCGGCACCCCGGCGTCACCGGCGACCAGTTGATGATCTCGCTGGAGCGCCGCCTCGACAACGTGGTCTACCGCCTCGGGCTCGCGGGGACGCGCGCCCAGGCCCGGCAGCTCGTGACGCACGGCCTGATCGCCGTCAACGACAAGAAGCTCGACATTCCGAGCGCCGAAACCTCCGTCGGCGACGCGATCGGCTTCAGCGCGCGCGGCAAGCGCTCCAAGTACCTGGACATCCTGCGCGAGGAGATTCAGGCGCGCGAGGTCCCCGGCTGGCTCGAAGTCGACCGCGATCAGCTCTCCGGCCGCGTCGTCGCGCTCCCCGGCGCCGGCGACTACGAGCCTCATTTCAACCCGAGCGCCATCGTTGAGTACTACTCACGCTGAGCAAGTGACAAGCAGCCCGCTCCACTGGCGAGCACGCAGCGAGGTGACTTTTGGCGGCTGAATTGCAAACCCCGACCCTCCGCATCGAAGAGTCGGAGATGGACTACGCGAAGTTGGTGATGGAGCCGCTCGAGGCGGGCTTCGGCACGACGATCGGCAACGCCCTGCGTCGCGTGCTGCTCTCCTCGCTCCCGGGAGCCGCGATTACCTCCGTCCGCATCGAGGGCGTCGAGCACGAGTTCTCGACCGTACCGCACATGCAGGAGGACGTGACCGAGCTGCTGCTTAACCTCAAGGACGTGCGGCTGCGCGTCTTCGCCGACCGGCCCGCCCGGCTGTTCCTCGACGTTGGGGGCGAGATCGAGATCACGGCCGGCGACATCCGCGCCACCGCCGACTACGAGATCGCCAACCCCGATCTGCACCTCGCGACGCTCGGCCACGAGGAGGCATCGCTCGTCATCGACCTCAACGTCGAGACCGGCCGCGGCTACATGCCGGCAACCGTCAGTGAGGGTCTGCCGATCGGCGTCATCCCCGTCGATGCGCTCTTCACCCCGGTGAAGCGCGTCAACTACAACGTCTCGCACACGCGCGTCGGGCAGGACACGAACTTCGATCGCCTCGAGCTCGAGGTCTGGACCGACGCCACCATCGACGGCCAGACCGCGATCTCGCTCGCGGCCGGCATCCTGCGCGACCAGCTCCTGCAGCTCCAGCAGCTCGGACGCGGCGAGATCGTCGCGGAGCGCACGGCCGAGGCCGCGCCGATCGACGGCCACGACACCCCGATCGAGACGCTCGAGCTGTCCGTGCGCGCCTACAACTGCCTCAAGCGCTCCGGCCTCGTCACGATCGGCGCCATCCTCGAGCGCTCCGAGGAGGAGCTGCTGGCGCTGCGCAACTTCGGCGAGAAGTCGTACGAGGAGCTGCGCGACAAGCTCGTCGCGCACGGCTTCCCGGCGCCGCGCGGCGCGGCGCCGCGCGCGCGCCAGCCGGTCGCTGTCGCCGAGCCCGCGGTTGCCGAGGCGGGCGAGCCCGAGGCCGCGCCCGAGCCCGCGCCGGCCGCGGCCGAGGGCGAGGACGACGAGGTCGGCTCGCTCGGCGCGGCGCTGATCCAGGCGCTGCGGGAGGCCGGCGAGGATGCGCCCAACCTGAGCGAGTCAGACTGATGCGTCACAAAGTCGATGGCCGCAAGTTCGATATGCCGACCGCGCAGCGGATGGCGATGCTGCGCAACATCACCACCGACGTCCTCAAGCACGGCTCGGTGACCACCACCGAGGCGCGCGCCAAGGAGGCGCGGCGCTTCGTCGATCGCATGATCACGCTCGGCAAGCGCGGCACCCTGCACTCGCGCCGCCAGGCGCTCGCCTTTGTCTATGACCCGAAGGTGGTGAAGCGCCTCTTCGACGAGATCGCGCCGCAGTACGCGAGCCGCCCCGGCGGTTACACGCGCGTGCGCAAGCTGGGGCCGCGCCGTGGCGACGCCGCGCGGATGGCGGAACTGGAACTGGTCTAGACGCTCATGCCCTCCCCAACCACCCCGCGACGCCTCGCGCTGCTCGTCGAGTACGACGGGACGGAGTTCTCCGGCTCGCAGTCGCAGCGTGGCCGGCGCACGGTGCAGGACACGCTCGAGCACGCCATCGCCGCCTACTGCGGCGAGCCCGCCGAGGGCGCGCGCACGCGCATCGCGCTCGCCGGACGCACGGACGCCGGCGTGCACGCCCGCGCGCAGGTGGCGGTCATGGACTGCCCGCGTGCGGACGCCCTCGAAACCGTGCGCGACGCCCTCAACCACTACCTCCCGGAGGACGTGGCCGTGCGCGCGGTCGGCGAGGTCGCCGAGGACTTCGACCCGCGCCGCGACGCCATCGCGCGCCGCTACTGCTATCGCATCGGCGACGGCGGGCCGCGCTCGCCGCTGCGCCGCCGCAACGTCTGGCAGCGCGGCGATTCCCTCGATGTCGCGGCGATGGCTGCGGCCGCCGCCGCGCTCCCGCGCGGGCGCCGTGACTGGGCCGCCTTCGCCGGTACGCCGAGCGGTGGCGGCTCCACGGTGCGCACGCTGATCAGCATGGCCGTGCGCCGTCGCGGCGCGCATGAGATCGAGGTCTCGATGGAGGCCGACGCCTTCCTGCCGCACCAGGTGCGGCGGACCGTCGGCGCCCTCGAGCGTGTCGGCGCGGGGGCGCGCTCAGCGCGCGAGTTCGCGGCGCTCGTCGCCGCGCCGGCCAGCAGCGTCGGTCCGACGGCCCCGCCGCAGGGACTGACGCTCGAGGCCGTCCGCTACCCCGCGGGAGCGGTCGACTGGGGCCTCGACGGCGAGTTGGAGCAGGAGATGGTGGCCTGAGGTGACGACGAAGACCTACCGGCTGAGCGCCAAGCAGTTCGATCGCCGCTGGCAGGTGATCGACGCGGGCGGACGCCCCCTCGGGCGCGTCGCCAGCGAGGCCGCCCGGTTGCTGCTCGGCAAGCACAAGCCGGACTACGAACCGCACCTGCCGATGGGCGACTACGTGATCGTGATCAACGCCTCCGAGGTGGTGCTGACGGGCAACAAGGCGCAGCAGAAGGTGTACTACCGCCACTCCGGCTACCCGGGGAACCTGCGCAAGCGCACCTTCGAGGAGCAGATGGAGCGCGATCCTCGCAAGGTGGTGGAGCGCGCGATCCGCGGGATGCTGCCGCACACCCGGCTCGGCCGCGAGCTGTTCCGCCACCTCCGCGTCTACTCCGGCGCGGACCACCCGCACGAGGCGCAGCTGCGCGCCGGCACGGGCGCTCGCGCCCGCCGTCGCGCCGCCGCCGCGGCCCGCGCCGCCGCCGCGGCCGCTGCCGCGCCGCCGGTAGTGGACGAGGTCGCAGAGGATGAGGTTGAGGAGGACGAGGTCGTCGCCGAGCAGGTCGAGGCGGACGAGACCGCGCCGGAGGAGGCCGAGGAGGCCGCCGAGCCGGACGCCGAGGACGAGAGCGACGAGTAGCCAGAGAGCAACCACACCGGGAGTGAGCGAGTTGGCACGATGACGAACGAGCAGCAGCACTACTACTACGGTCTCGGCCGCCGCAAGTCGGCGGTCGCCCGCGTCCGGCTCACGCCCGGCAACGGCGCCATCGTCGTCAACGGCAAGCCGCTGGAAGAGGTCGTGTTCCGCGCCTCGATGCGCCAGGATCTGCTGCGCCCGCTCGTCGTCACGGAGAACGCGAACCGCTTCAACGTGCAGGTCAAGGTGCGCGGCGGCGGCATCTCCGGCTGGACCGGCGCGATGCGCCTCGGCATCGCCCGCGCGCTGGTGGCCGCCGACGAGGGCTACCGCCGCCCGCTGCGCCAGCACGGCCTGCTGACGCGCGACGCGCGCGAGAAGGAGCGGCAGAAGCCGGGCCTCAAGCGCGCCCGCAAGGCCCCGCAGTACACCAAGCGCTAGCCGGCGCGCCCGGGGGCGCGCTCCCCCTCACCCCCGCCCTCTCCCTCCGTGGGAGAGGGGGCCTCGAAGCGGCGTGCGTGCACCCTTTGCCTCCCGCTCCTCCTCCCGCGAGCGCGGCTCCCCCTCCGTCATTCCGGCGAAAGCCGGAATCCAGCCGGGTGCTCGCCGTCGGTTCTCGCCACCTCGAGGGGTGTTTGCCGCCGGAGCCCCTTGCCGGTCGGCGCGCCGGGAGCGTGCTCCCCCTCACCCCCGCCCTCTCCCGCCAGGGGAGAGGGGGCCGGACCGCCTTCGGGGCTCCGGAGCCGGGCAGTGCGCTACGCGCCGCGAGGATCGCGGCCGTAGCGGACGGCGAGCATCTCCGCGAGGATCGAGACGGCGATCTCCGCGGGCTCGCGGCCGCCGATGTTCAGGCCGATCGGCGCGCGCAGGCGGGCGAGGTCGGCCTCCTCGCAGCCCTCCTCCCGCAGCTGCTCCAGCCGCCGCTCGTGCGTGCGGCGGCTCCCCATCACGCCGATGTAGCAGGCCTCCGAGCGCAGCGCCGGAACCAGCGCCGGCACGTCGAACTTCTCGTCGTGCAGCAGCATCACGATGTAAGAGTGGGGGCCGGGCTCGGCCGCCTCGATCGCCTCGTTGGGCCAGCCCACGATCAGCTCGTCGGCAGTCGGGAAGCGCTCCCGCGTCGCGAACGCGGAGCGCGGGTCGACGACGGTGACGTGGAAGCCCGCCTCGCTCGCCATCCGCGCGAGCGGCGGCCCGGCGAAGGCCGCGCCCAGCAGAAAGAGGTGCGGCGGCGGCCGGAACGCCTCGAGGAAGACGACGCGCTGCGCGCCCGGCTCGCCGAGCGTGAGCCTGCGCGTGCCGCCTTCGCGCAGCAGTTCGCGCGCCCGCTCGGCGATCTCGCCGTCGAGAGCCGCGTCGACGCTGCCGACGGCGGCGTCCTCGAAGGCGACCATGCGGCGTCCGGCGATCCCGGCGGGTTCGAGGCCGACCGCGAGCACGGCCGAGCGCTGCTCGACCAGCGCCGCGCGCAGCGCCTGCCAGGCGTCGTCGTCGCGGAACGGCTCGACGAGCACCTCGATCTCCCCGCCGCAGCTGAGCCCGACCTCGAACGCGAAGTCGTCGGGAATGCCGTACTGCACGAGGGCGGGCCGGCCGCCGTCCAGCACCTCGAGGGCGTGCTCGAAGAGGTCCGCCTCGATGCAGCCGCCGCTGACCGAGCCGCTGACCTCGCCGCCGCGCGTGGCGCAGAAGCGCGCGCCGGGTAGCCGCGGCGCGGAGCCGCGCACCTCGGTGAGCGTGGCGATGGCGATCTGTGCGTCCTGGCGCTGCCAGCGCTCCAGATCGTCCAGCACGTCCCTCATGAGGCCTCCGGGCGGGGCGGGTCAGCGCGACGCGGCCGTCGGGCCGCGGTCCGCCCGCACCGCCTCGTAGTCCTGCCAGGTGTCGATGTCGCGAGGAAGCGGCCGGTCCACCTCGACGTCGCGGATCCACTCCGGGTGCCGGTCGAGGATCTTCCACGCGGCCTTGTCCCCATGCAGCTCGTGCAGCAGGCCGAACAGCTCGCGCGAGAACAGCAGTGGGTGCCCGCGCTCGCCCGCGTAGGAGACGGCCATGATCCGCCCACCCTCGCGCCGCCACGCGTCCACGAGGCGGTCGATGTCCTCCGTCTCCACGCCGGGCTGATCGCCGAGCGTCACGACCACGGCCTCAGCCTCCGGGACGAGCGCCGCGAGGCCCGCCTGGTACGAGGACGAGCAGCCGTCCTCGTAGTCCGGGTTCTCGACGACCCGCGCCCGCCCGAGCGTGAGTTGCGGGCGTACCTCGGTGGCCGCGCCTCCGAGCACGACGGTCACGTGATCGAGGCTCGAGGCCGCCTCGACGGTGCGCACGACCCAGTCGACGAGGATCGTGCCGCGGTAGGGCAGGAGCTGCTTGGGCTGGCCGAGGCGGCTGGAACTACCCGCCGCGAGCACGAGCCCGTGTACGGGCGCGCTCATCGCGGGGCCGTGGCGTAGCGCTCGGGTTCCTGCTCGAAGCGCTGGCGGCAGCCGGCGGCGCAGAAATAGACCGTCTCGCCCTCGTACTCCGAGGTGTGCCGGGCGGTCGCCACGTCCACGGTCATCCCGCAGATCGGATCGAGCGCCTGCTCGCCGCCGGCGGCGGGGAGCGGGGTGAGGATCAGCGGCTGCACGGTCGACTCCGCCCGCTCGCCGCTGTCGCCGGAGATCGGAGTGAGGGTCAACGGCTCGTGCGTGGACTGTGGTTGCCCCACGGGCTGCTCGCGCCGCAGTTGCAGGATCTCGGCGGCGATGCTGAGCGCGATCTCCGGTGGCGTGACCGCGCCGAGGCTCAGCCCGACGGGGCAGTGCAGCCGCTCCAGTTCGTGCAGGCCGAAGCCGCTCTCGCGCAGGTAGTGGAGCACGGCCTCGGCGCGCTTCGTGCTCGCCACGAGGCCCACGTAGGCGGCCTCCGAGCGCAGCACGGCGGACAGCGCCTCCTCGTCGTACTGCCCCTGCGTGGCGACGACGACGTAGCTGTCGGCGCGCAGCCGCGCCGTCGTCTCCTCGAGGTCCGTCAGTAGCACGCCGGCGTCCGGGAACGCCTCTGCGGTCGCGCCGGGGTCGCTGACGCAGACGTCGAATTCGATCAGCTTGCCCGCGCTCGCGAGGGCCTGCGCGAGCGGCGTCTCGCCGATCACGACCAGTTCAGGTCGGGGCAGGAACGGCTCCACGTAGATCTCCAGTGCGCCCTGGCTCTGGCAGGGCATCGCCAGCTCGAGTACGCCCTCCTCGGGCTCGGCGTCGAGGTCCGGATCGGGGCTGATGCGCAGCAGGCGCGGCTTGCCGTCCTCGAGGGCGGCGAGCGCCTCGCGCAGCACCAGCGGCTGGGCGCAGCTTCCGCCGACCCAGCCGCTGAACGCACCCCCGGCCTCGATCAGCGCCTTCGCGCCGGGGTAAGCGGAGGTCGGTCGCCGGCAGGCGACGACGGTCGCGAGGGCGAATGGCTCGCGCCGCCCGCGCAACTCAACCGCCCGGCCGAGCGGGTCATCCAACTTCGGCATCGCTGTGCTCCGCGCGCCCGGCGTTCGCCTCGCCTCGCTACTCCGTCACCCCGTGCTCACGCAGTATCGCCCACACCTTGTCGGGCGTGATCGGGATGTCGATGTGGCGCACGCCCAGGTGCGAGAGCGCGTCCACGACCGCGTTGGCGATCGCGGGAGGCGCGCCGACCGTGGCCGACTCGCCGATGCCCTTCGCGCCCAGCGGGTGGTGCGGCGAGGGCGTGACGGTGTTCGCCGTCTCCCAGGCCGGCGTCTCCACCGCCGTCGGCACCAGGTAGTCCACGAAGGAGTGGCTGAGCGGGTTGCCGGCGTCGTCGTAGGACAGCTCCTCGTAGAGCGCCGGGGCGAGGCCCATCGTCAGCCCGCCGTGGACCTGACCCTCGACGATCATCGGGTTGATGATGTTGCCGCAGTCGTCGACGGCGACGAAGCGCCGCACGTGTACCTCGCCGGTACCCTTGTCGATGTCCACCACGCAGATGTAGCTGCCGAAGGGGAACGTCAGGTTGGGCGGGTCGTAGTAGGAGACCGCCTCGAGGCCCGCCTCCATGCCCTGCGGGTGGTTCGTGTAGGCGGCGAGGGCGATCTCCTGGATGGTCACGCCCTTCTCCGGGTCGCTCCGCACGAAGAAGCGGCCGGGCTCCCACTCCAGGTCGTCCTCGGTGACCTCCTCGGCCTCCAGCAGGTGCGCGGCGATCGCCCGTGCCTTCTCCCGCACCTTGCCCGCCGCTACGGCGCCCGCCGCGCCGGCGGTGGGCGTGCTGCGGCTGGCGTAGGTGCCGAGGCCGTAGGGGGCGGTGTCGGTGTCGCCCTCCTCGACGGCGACGTCGCTGGCCGGGATGCCCAGCTCCTGGGCGATGATCTGCGCGTACGTCGTCTCGTGGCCCTGGCCCTGCGACTTCGTGCCAAAGCGGGCGATCGCCTTGCCGGTCGGGTGCACGCGCAGCTCGCAGCTGTCGAACATCTTCAGCCCGAGGATGTCGAAGTGCCGCGAGGGCCCCGCGCCCACGATCTCCGTGAAGCTCGAGATGCCGATGCCCATCAGCTCGCCGCGCTCGCGCTTCTCCGCCTGCTCGCGGCGCAGGTCGTCGTAGCCGATCGTCTCCATCGCGAGGTTGAGCGCGCCCTCATAGTTCCCGCTGTCGTACTCCCAGTCGAAGACCGACTGGTAGGGGAAGGCGTCCGCCGGGATGAAGTTCTTCTTCCGCACGTCGGCGGGGTCCATCCCGACCTCCGTCGCGAGCACGTCGACGAGCCGCTCGATGGCGTGCACCGCCTCGGTGACGCGGAACGAGCAGCGGTAGGCGATGCCGCCCGGCGGCTTGTTCGTGTAGACGCCGTCCACCTCCGCGAAGGCGTGCTGGAACTCGTACGAGCCGGTGCAGATCGAGAACAGGCCCGCCGGGAACTGCGAGGGGTTGCAGGCGGCGTCGGTGTAGCCGTGGTCCGCGAGCGTCTTGATGCGCAGCGCCTTCATCGTGCCGTCGCTGTCGGCGGCGATCTCGGCGGCCATGTGGTAGTCGCGGGCGAACGAGTCCGCCTGCAGGTTCTCGATACGGTCCTCGATCCACTTCACCGGGTGGCCGGTGACGACCGCGGCGGCGACGGCGATCACGTAGCCGGGGTAGACCGGCACCTTGCCGCCGAAGCCCCCGCCGATGTCCGGCGAGATGATGCGGATCTTCTCCTCGGACAGCCCCACGTGGCCCGCCACGAGGGCGAACACCGTGCGGATCGCGTGCGGGGCCTGCGTCGTCATCCAGACGGTGAGCTGCCCCGTCACCGCGTCGAACTCGGCGACGCAGCCGCAGGTCTCGATCGAGGCGACGTGGATGCGCGGCAGGTAGACGTCCTGCTGCACCGTTACATCGGCTTCCTCGAAGGCGCGGTCGGTCGCGTCCTTGTCGCCGACCTCCCAGTGGAAGATGTGGTTGTCGGTCTTGCCTTCCTTGTCGTCGCGCAGCACGGGCGCATCCGCCTCGAGCGCCTTGAACGGGTCCATCACCACGGGCAGCGGTTCGTACTCGACCTCGACGGCCTCGACGCCGTCGGCGGCTGCGTAGCGGCTGGTCGCGACGACGGCGGCGACCTCCTGGCCGGCGAACATCACCTTGTCGACGGGGAGCACCATCTGGGTGTCCGACATCAGCGTCGGCATCCAGTGCAGGTTGTACTCCTTGAGCGTCTCGCCGGTGATGACGGCGAGCACGCCGTCCACCTCGAGGGCGGCCTCGCTGTTGATGCTCGTGATGCGGGCGTGGGCGTAGGGGCTGCGCACGATGTCCAGGTAGAGCATCCCCGGCCGCACGATGTCGTCGACGTAGTTGCCGCGGCCGCGGATGAAGCGCGCGTCCTCCTTGCGCTTGACGCTGTGGCCCATGCCTCCGATTTCGGGGCTTGTCTCGGCGACCATGGCGTTAGCCCTCCCTGATGACGCGGCCCGCGTGTTGCACGGACCTCACGATGTTCACGTAGCCGGTGCAGCGGCAGAGGTTGCCGGAAATCGCCTGCCGCACCTCGTCCTCGCTCGGGTCGGGGTTCTGCTCCAGCAGCGCGACGCTGGTGAGCATCATCCCCGGGGTGCAGAAGCCGCACTGCAGGCCGTGCTCCTCGGTGAAGCCCTGCTGGACGGGATGCAGCTCGCCGCCCTGCTCCAGGCCCTCGACGGTGGTGACCTCGCTGCCGTTCGCCTGCACGGCGAAGACCGTGCAGGACTTCACGGGCACGCCGTCGAGCAGCACCGTGCAGGCGCCGCAGTGCGTGGTGTCGCAGCCGATGTGCGTGCCGGTGAGCTGCAGGTCCTCGCGGATCAGGTGGACGAGGAGCAGCCGAGGCTCGACGTCCACCTGCTGGGCCGCACCGTTCACCGTGACTTCGATCTGTGTCATCGGCCTACCCTCCTGCCCGCTCGACGGCCCGGCGCAGGGCTCGCAGGGTGAGCACCCGCACCATGTCTCGCTTGTACTCCTCGGAGCCGCGCAGGTCGGCCGCCGGGTCGGAGGCGGCGGCCGCCAGCTCGGCGGCCGTCCGCAGCGCCTCCTCGTCGAGACTGCTGCCGAGCAGCGAGTCCTCGGCCTCGCTCGCGCGGATCGTCGTCGGCCCGACCGCGGTGAGGCCGATGCCGGCCGCGCTGCAGCTGCCGTTCGAGCGCGTGATCTGGACGGCGACCGCCGCCGTGGCGAAGTCGCCGACCTTGCGCTCCAGCTTCTCGTATGCGCCCCCGCTCCCATCGGTCGGTTGCGGGACGCGCACCTCCGTGAGGATCTCGCCCTCATCGAGCGTCGTCATGAACGGGTCCAGCAGCAGCTCGTCGATCGAGAGCGTGCGCTCGCCGCCGGGCCCGGCGACGCCGCCCTCGGCGCCCAGCGCGGTCATCCCCGAGCCGCGGTCGCCCGCCGGGTCGGCGTGGGCGAGCGAGCCGCCGGTGGTGCCGCGGTTGCGCACCAGCGGGTCCGCGATCACCGCGGCGGCGTCCGCGATCAGCGGGTAGCGCGAGGCGATCAGCTCCGAGCGCTCGAGCGCCGAGTGGCGCGTCATCGCGCCGATGCGCAGCTGCCCGGCGGCCTCCTCGATGCCGCTCAGGGAGCCGACGCCGTTGAGGTCGACGAGCACGCCGGGTGAGGCGAGCCGCAGCTTCATGAGCGGGATCAGGCTCTGGCCGCCGGCCAGCACCCTCGCGTCGGAGCCGTGTTCGGCGAGTAGTGCGAGTGCTTCGTCCAGCGTCGAGGGAGCGTGGTATTCGAACTGTCCGGGGATCATGGGGATACTCCTTGGCGTTCACCCGGGCGGATGCTACAAGGCGAGCACGAGTGTAGTAGGTTCGGGACCGCTTGTGGGCGAGGAGTGCGGCGATGGAGATCAAGATCGAGAAGACCTTCAAGGTGGACGCGCCGATCGACCGCGTCTGGGAGTTCCTCACCGACCCTGAGCAGATCGTGCAGTGCATGCCCGGCGCCGAGCTCGACGAGGTCATCGACGAGCGCAACGTGCGCGGCCGCGTCGGCGTCAAGGTCGGCCCCGTCGAGGCGCGCTACCGCGGGCAGGCCACCTTCGAGGAGCTCGACGAGGAGCACCACCGCATCCGCGTCGTCGGGCAGGGCATGGGCGACGGCAGCGCCGACATGCAGATGGAAGGCGAGTTGCGCTCCCTCGACGGCGGCAGCACCGAGGCCGAGTTCGCCGCGGTCGTCAACGTCGGCGGCCGTATGGCGCAGGTCGGCTCGCGCCTCATCAAGTTCGTCTCGGACCGGCTCTTCCAGCAGTTCGTCTCGCGCGTGCGCTCCGAGCTGGAGACGTAGCGACCCGGGAACCCGTCGCTCCGCTCAGTCCAGCGGGAGCGTGGCCGGGTCGTCCGCGCCGAGCAGCACGCTGCCGACCGCTTCGTAGTGTTGCCTCGAAGCCGCGACGTGGTGCTTCGCCACGTTGAGGTCGCGGAGGACGCGCTCGATGCGATGCTTGGTGAAGATCACGTTGCTGCCGGCGGCGTCGTAGAGCAACTGCACCGCCCGCTGCGCCTCGTGCACCGCGTGCATCAGCGCCAGCCGCGCGATCCAGACCCGCCGTATGGCGTCGGGCGCGTCCTCGTGTGCCGCGACCCACGCCGTCTCGACCGCCTCGAGGAGGAAGGCGCGGGCGCTCCGCACGATCGCCTCGGCCTCGCCGATCGCGCTCTGCACGTGCGGGCGGTTGCGCAGCAGCACGGTCGAGTGCTTCGAGTCGTGGGTCTGGGCGAGGGCGCTCAGGTCCTCGATCGCGCCGCGAGCCATGCCGAGGGAGTTGCCGCCGTGCAGCGACCAGCCCCAGGTGCCGACGTACGGCCTGCGGAAGCGCGGGCCGGGGAATGGCGCGGGGTCGGCGTACCACATCGTGCGCTCTGCCGGGACGAAGAGGTCGCGCACGACGAAGTCGTTGCTGCCTGTCCCGCGCATGCCCATGACGTTCCAGGTATCGAGGACCTCGCCGTCCCCATGCGGGATGAAGGCGATGCGCTGCAGCGGCTCACCGTCGGCCCCGACGCGTCGCTCGCCGCCCGGGCGGTCGAGAACCCAGAAGCCCCCGAGGATCCAGTTGGAGTGCATCACCCCGCTGACGAAGTCCCAGCGTCCGTCGAGGAGGTAGCCGCCCTCGACCTCGACGGCGGTCCCCTGGGGCAGATTCGCGCCGCCGACCAGGATGTCGGCCGAGCCGCGACTCTTGAGGGCGCGCATGCCCGCGATCGCCTCGGAGGAGAGCCAGCCGAGCAGCGCCGACTCGAACGAGCCGTTCTGCGCGAGCCAGCCGGCCGAGCCGTCGGCGCTCGCGATCAGCTCGACGGCGCGGATGGCGGTGGTGGGCTCGGCCTCCGCGCCCCCGTGGGCGGCGGGCGCCAGCAGGGTGAACAGCCGGGCCTCGGCCATGGCCGCGACGATGTCGTCGGGTAGCTGGCGCTCAGCCTCGATCGTGTCGGCGGCGGCACGGATCCGGGGCGCGATGGCCGCTGCCGCGGCTACGACGTCGAACATGGGATGCCGAGCATAGCAGCCGGGGTGTCCGCGGACGCCGCCGCCAGCGGCGCTCGCTACGGCGTGACCCCGGCGAGGGCCTGGCCCTGCGCGATCGCCTGCCGCACCTGGCCGGCCGAGGGCATCTCGGCGTAGATGCGTAGCAGCGGCTCGGTGCCGCTGAAACGCAGCAGCAGCCACCAGCCGCCCTCGAGCATGAAGCGGTAGCCGTCCAGCGTGTCACGCGAGACCACGCGCAGCCCGGCGATCTCCGAGGGCGCGGCGGCTGCGGCGTTGGCCGCGATCGCCTCGCGCTCATCCTCGCGCAGCGTGACGTCGACGCGGTCGTACTCGTGCGGTCCCAGCTCGTCGTAGAGCTCGGCGAGCAGCCGCGAGACCGGCTTGCCGGTCTGCACCATGTAGTCGAGCAGCAGCAGCCCGGAGAGCACCCCGTCGCGCTCCGGGATGTGGCCGCGGAAGGCGTAGCCGCCGGACTCCTCGCCGGCGACGATCGCGTCCTCGTCGATCATCCGCGGGCCGAGGTGCTTGAAGCCGACCTCTGTCTCGAAAACAGGGCAGCCGTGGCGCTCGCCGAGGGCGTCGACCATCCGCGTCGTCGTAATCGAGCGGACGATCGCGCCGCGCTCGCCGCGCACCTCCAGCAGGTAGCGCACGAGCAGCGCGAAGACCTGCAGCTGGTTGAGGAAGCGCCCCCGTTCGTCCACCAGCCCGAAGCGATCGCCGTCCCCGTCCGTCGCGAATCCGGCGTCGTGGACCCCGCCCTCGAGCAGCCGCATCAGCGCGCCGAGGTTGGGCGCAATCGGCTCCGGCGCGCGCATGCCGGGGAAGGCCGGGTTCGGCTCGCCGCGCAGTTCCCGTACCGTCGTGGCGCCCTCGCCGATCGCCTCCGCCGTCAGCCCGCCCGCCGCGCCGTGCATCGAGTCGACGGCGACGCGCAACCCGGCCTCGCGAATGCGTTCGAGGTCCACGAACTCGCGCAGCGCGTCGACATAGGGAGGGTTCGGATCGAAGCGCTCGATCGCCGCGGGCGCGGCTCCGCCGGGCGACCGCTCCCCCGCGAGGATGGCGGGCAGGGCGGCCTCGATCTCGCCCGTCACCTCGGGCGGGGCGGAGCTGCCGGAGGCCTGCTTGATCTTGAAGCCGTTCCACTCGGCCGGATTGTGGCTGGCCGTGATCACCACGCCCGCTCCCGCTCCCCGATCGAGCACCGCGTGCGAGAGCGCCGGCGTCGGCGCCGCCCTCGATGCGAGTGCGACCGAGATGCCGTTCGCGGCGAGAACCTCGGCGGCGGCCTCGGCGAATGCGCCGGAGAGGAAGCGCGTGTCGTAGCCGATCACCGCGCCGCCCCCGGCCTGCCCGCTGCGCAGCAGCCAGCCGGCGGTCGCCTGCGCGACGGCGCGGACGTTGTCGAACGTGTAGTCCTCGGCGATCAGGGCGCGCCAGCCGTCCGTGCCGAAGCGAATCTCCGCCATCAAGCCTCGCCCGTCCCGAGGGCGGACGTGGGCTCCAGCACCTTGCCGTCGTGGTAGACCTGCTCCGGGTCGAGCAGCGTACCGGCGGGCGGCCGCTCGCCGGCCTCGACGGCCGCGCCGTGGGCGAGCACGGCGCCCTCGAGGACCGCGCCCGCCCCCACCCGCGCGCCCTCGGCGAGCACCGAGTCGCGCACCCGCGCGCCCTCGCCGATCTCGACGCCGTCCCAGAGCACGCTGCCGGCGACGGTCGCGCCGCGCCCGATCGCGCAGCCTGCACCCGCGACCACGCCGCCATCGAGGCGCGCGCCGGGGCCGACGCGCGTCCCGTCGCCGAGCAGCGCGGGGCCGTCGATGCGTGCGTCGCCGGCCAGCTCGGCCGCGCCGAGCACGCGGCCGTCCTCGGGCCAGTCGGCGGGCAGCAGCGACGGGGCCGCGCCGGAGAGGAGATCGAGGTTGGTCTGCAGGTAGGCTGCCGGGTTGCCGACATCGGCCCAGTAGCCGCCGTGGCGGTGGCCGAAGATGCCGCGACCATTCGCGGCGAGGTTCGGGAACAGCTCGTCCTCGACCCGGTTGAAGCGGTCCGCGTCGAGCATCCGCCCGACGGCGGCCTCGAAGAGCCAGAGCCCGGCGTTGATCAGGTTCGACGGCGCCTCCTCGCGCGGCGGCTTCTCGACGAAACGGGTCACCCGATTGCCCTCGCTGAGCACGACCACGCCGAAGCGCGACGGGTCCTCGGCCTCGGAGAGCGCGATCGAGAGTTCGGCGCCGCGATCGCGGTGTGTAGCAGCGAAGGCGCCGAGGTCGATGTCGCTGACGATGTCGCCGTTGCAGACGAGGAAGGGCTCGTCCCAGCCGCTGGAGGCGTTGGCGATCGCGCCGCCGGAGCCGAGCGGTTCGCCCTCGAGGATGCACTCGACCTCGAGGCCCGGCGGTGCGGCGTCACCCGTGAACGCCGCCTCGATCGCCTCGTCGCGCTCGGTCATCCCGAGGGTGACGCGCTCGAAGCCGTGGCTGCGCAGGGCGTCGAGCAGGTAGGCGAGGAGGGGACGGTTGAGGATCGGGACGAGTTGCTTCGGAGCCCGCCACGAGAGCGGGCGCAAACGCGTTCCCTTGCCGCCGATCAGCACAAGCGCGCGCATCGCTACACGCCGAGGCCTGCGCTCCGCTGCAGCGTCTCGACAGCGTCCAGCTTCTCCCAGGGCAGGTCCAGCTCCTTGCGGCCGAAATGGCCGTAGGTCGCCGTCGGGGTGTAGATCGGGCGGCGCAGGTCGAAGCGGTCGATGATCGCGGCGGGCCGCAGGTCGAAGTGCTCGCCGATCAGCCGCACGAGCTCCGTGTCGGGGAGCTTGCCCGTCCCGAACGCCTCGATCGCCACGGACGTCGGGCGGGCCCCCCCGAACGCGGAGGTGAGCTGCACCACGCTGAGGGCGGCGCGGCCCCCCGCCACGCGGTTGATCGCGACGTTCAGGGCCTGGCAGATAAAAACA
>VXMT01000219.1 GCA_009840965.1 Chloroflexota bacterium | reverse complement strand
CCGCCCGTGGGGCCCCCCGCCACCCCCCCGCCAAGCCCCCCGGCGCCCCCCACTCCCACGCCCACCCCTACAGCGACGCCCGCGTCGAGCCCCACGCCGGAGCCGACGCCCGGCGAGGCGGAACTCGCGGCCGAGATCACCTCGATCGTGCTCGATGCGATCACCGATGAGTTCGGCGAGAACGAGCTCGAGGCGCGCGCGCTGGACCTTGGCGTGGAAGACGCGGATGGCGTGTACTGGGCCGTCGTCACGGACGGGCCGCAGCCGTTCTACCGGAACGACGACGGCGACCCGATCAACTTCTTCCACATCGTCGCCGTCTACCGCCTCAACGCCGACGGCATGTGGTCGGACGAGATCGACCGCATCGAGATCGATACCGCGCCCCAGCGAACGGGCGAGCCCGAGCTCGTCACGATCGACGGGGCGCCCGGCAGCGCCTGGGTTGTGATCCGCGGACCAACGGGGGCGCACGCCGGGACGTTCGATGTGATCCGCTTTGACGGAAGCAGCCTCTCGACCACGCTCTCTCACCTCAGCTCCCGGCCCAACGCAGGCGAGATCGTGGACCTCGACGGCGACGGGCTGCCCGAGTTCGTGCTGAATGACTCCAATCCGTATGTCTTCTGCTACGCCTGCGCCGTCGAGGAGGCCGCCGTCCAGGTCTACCGCTGGGACGGGACGGATCTGCGCCGGGTGCAGCTCGCGGTTGCCGCGGGTCCTCCGCCGGACGCCACGGCGGACGCGGCGCTCGCCGTCGCGCTCGCGGAGGCCGATCTCTGGCGCGAGGCGGCCGCGCGCGCCGTGCACGCGGCCGGCGAGGTACCCGGACACGAGGGCCTGCGCTGGCTCTCGATCCTCGTGAACCAGACGGCGGCACTGCGGCTGGCGCACGCGGGATCGCCGGGCCAGCCCCTGCTCACGAACGTGCTCGCGGGCGAGTATGCGGCGGCTCTCGAGCTGATGCGCGCCCTCCCGCCGGCGGAGGCGTTCGCCCTCGACGGCCCGCTGATCGCAGGCACCGCCGCCGAGACCGACATCGCAACGATGGCGGTGACGATGCTCGACTACAGCGAGCGGGCGATCGAGCAGCGGCCCGATGACGCGGCGATCCACGCCGTCCGCGCGCTCGCCTTCGCGCTTGCCTCCCCCGACGACCTGGATCGGGCGCGCGAGGAGGCCGCGCGGGCGCTCGAACTCGCCCCGGAGGACACCTTCCTGCATGAGGCGGCGGCGTTCCTCGAAGCAGCCGAGCGCACGCCCGGGACGCCGCCCGGAACACCGTCTGCCGAGGCGCTGCTGCCCGGGCCGTCGCCGGAGTGGTTCGCCGAGGGCTACACGCTCGGCGCGGGGGACCGCGGACGCGCCGTGCGCGCGCTGCATCAGCGGCTCACGCGCGTGCCGGGCCTCGGCTTCCTCGATCCCGGCCGCTACTACGACGTCTACGACGCCGCGACGCGCGAGGCGGTGATCCGTGTCCAGTTGCAGGCCGACCTCGAACCGACGGGCGTTGTCGACCGTGCGACCTGGAACGCCGTCGATGCCGCGTGGCAGCAACCCGAGCCCGTCGAGGAGCCCCCGGATCGGGTGGACCCCGCGCACCCGCCCGCGCACGACCACTCGGGCGCGCCGCTGGTCTACCTGACCTTCGACGATGGCCCGCACCCGACGTGGACGCCTGCGGTCCTCGACGTGCTAGAGCGCCACGGGGTGGCGGCGACGTTCTTCGTGCTGGGCCAGAACGTCGCGCGCTACCCCGAGATCATCGAGCGGATGGTCGCCGAGGGACACGAGGCCGAGAACCACACCTTTGACCACATCTGGCTCTCCAAAGCCGCCCGCGAGGACATCGTCACGCAGGTCACGAGCACGGATGATGCGCTCCACGCCGTGGCCGGCTCGCGCGTCGACCCGATCGAGTGCCTGCGGCCCCCCTACGCGGCGACCAACGAGTACGCCACCCGCGTCGCGGCCGAGCTCGGCAAGTCGATCGTGCTCTGGTCGATCGACCCGCAGGACTGGCGGCGGCCGGGCGCCGAGCAGATCTCATCGCACGTGCTCGCGAACGTGCGGCCGGGCGCGATCATCCTGATGCACGACGGCGGCGGCGAGCGCTCGCAGACCGTGGCCGCCCTCGAGGCCGTGCTGGAGGGCCTCAGCGGCCGCGGCTACGCCTTCGACGTGATCTGTCGCTGAGGGCCGTCCGTCCGCGCGGTGCTAGCATTCAGCCCGGGAGCTCGGGGAGGGTGCGACCGTGACGGCAGCCTGCAGCGGACTGCGCGTGCTCGACTTCACCCGGGGCATGCACAACAACCTCGTCGGCGTGATCCTCGCCGACTACGGGGCCGAAGTGCTGAAGATCGAGCCGCCCTCGGGCGATCCGTACCGAGGGCATCCTGCCTGGGGCTTCTGGAATCGGGGCAAGGGTAGCCGCGTACTCGACCTCAAGTCCGGGGATGACCGCGCCGCCACCCGCGAACTCGTCGCCGCGTCCGATGTGCTGATCGAGAGCTTCCGGCCGGGCGTGATGGAGCGCCTTGGCCTGGGCTACGAGGAGGTGCGCGCGCTCAATCCGGCGCTTGTCTACGCCTCGATCACCGGCTTCGGCGCGCGCGGCCCCTGGGCGCGGCTCAAGGGCTACGAGGGCATCGTCTCGGCGAAGACCGGGCGAATGCTCGAGTTCGCGAGCCTGATTCCGGAGCGTGGCGGGCCGGTGTTCGCGGCCGTGCCCTCCGCCGGCTACGGCGCAATGCACGCGGCGCTGCAGGGCATCCTCGCCGCGCTGCACGTGCGGCGACAGACACGCCGAGGCTCCCACGTCGAGACGAGCCTGCTCCAGGGCACCACCGCCTACGACATGATTCGCTGGTACGCGATGCAGGCCGCCTCGGCGGACCCGCTCGCCGCCGACCGGCTCGGCACGTGGGGCGCCATCCAGCAGCAGGTTCCGCGCCCCAATTACCTCACGGCCGTCACGAAGGACGGCGTCTGGTTGCAGTTCGCGAACACGCTCCCGCACCTCTTCATGTCGCAGATGAACGCCATGGGCCTCACCGACCTCTACTCCGACCCCCGCTACGTGGACCTGCCCGCACTCAGGAACGCCGAGGACAGCGAGGGCGTCTGGGAGGCCGTCCTCGAGCGCGCGCGCGAGAAAACCTGGGCCGAGTGGCGGCCGATCTTCGACGCCGAGCGCGACCTGGCCGTCGAGCCGTTCTTCGAGGCGGCGGACGCCTTCGACCACCCCCAGGTCGAGCACAACGAGCACATCATCGAGATTGACGGCGTCGAGCAGGTCGGCCCGATCGTGCGACAGACGGAGACGCCGGTGGCTCCGCAGCGTGGCGCGCCGGAGCCGGATTCGGCGAACGGCGTCGACACCGGGAACTGGGCGGGCAGCGAGCCCGCCGATCCCGGGGAGGCGCCCGCCGCGCCCCTGGAGGGGGTCACGGTCGTCGACTTCTCGACCTTCTTTGCCACGCCGTTCGGCAGCGCCCTGCTCGCCGATCTCGGGGCGCGCGTGATCAAGGTCGAGCCACCGGACGGCGAGGTCAGCCGCTACACGGCGGGCCGGATGCTGTTCTTCAAGACCACGGCGGGCAAGGAGAGCATCGGCGTCAACCTCAAGACGCCGCAGGGCCAGGAGATCGTGCACCGGCTGCTGCGGCGCGCGGACATCGTGATGCACAACTTCCGCCCCGGCGTCGCCGAGCGGCTCGGCATCGGCTACGAGCAGGCGAGGCAGCTCAACCCGCGCGCCGTGTACCACTACGGCGCCTCCTACGGCGACTCCGGCCCGTACTCGTACAAGCCGGCGATGCACCCGATCGCGGGCGCCCTCGGGGGCGGCGCGATCCAGCAGATGCCGCCGGGCGAACTGCACGCCAACGACGCCGGGCTACCGATGGACGAACTCAAGCGCAAAGCCTGGCGCCTCATGAACGCCAACGAGGGCAACCCCGACGTCAACGCAGCGCTCGGCCTCGGGAGCAGCCTGCTGCTCGGCTTGCGCGTCGCCGAGGAGCTCGGCATCGGGCAATACCAGTTGACGACGATGATCGCCTCGAACCTCTACGCCAACGCCGACGGCGCGGTGCGCGGGCCGGGCATCCCGCCTCGCCGGCAGCCGGACGGCGAGCTGCTGGGGCAGGGGCCGCTCTACCGCCTCTACCGCACCGGCGACGACGCCTGGGTCTTCCTCGCCGCGCCGTTCGAGGATGAGTGGCGAGCGCTTTGCGCCGAGCTGGGGCGCGAGGAGTGGCTGACCGACGCTCGCTTCGAGAGCGCCGAGGCGCGGGAAGAGCACGGCGAGGCGCTCGCGGACGCCCTCGCCGAGGCCTTCCTCGCCCGCAGCGCCGACGAGTGGGAACGGGACCTCCTGAGCCGCGATGTCGCCTGCGTGCGCGCCGACGCCGCCAACGTCGCCGAGTTCGCCGGGAACGAGACCAGCCGGGAGCTGGGCTTCACCGTCGACGTGAGCCACCCGACGTTCGGGGACTACTGGCGACACGGCCCGATCGTCACCCTCGACACCGCGCCATCGAACATCCGCCCGGCCTGCGAGCCGGGCGAGCACACCCGAGAGATCCTCGCGGAGCTGGGCTACACGCTCGCCGAGATCGAGCGCTTCGGGGATGAGGGCATCGTCGGCTGGCCGGAGGAGGATCCGGTCGCCCGCGCCGCCGAGGATCGCCGGCGCGAACGGGTGGCCACGACCGGGCGCTAGGCGCTCCCGTCAGCCAGGTGGCCGCCGACTAGCCGACCGGAGGCAGCCCTTCGGCGGCCCGCACGTCGTTGAGGGTCTCCATCACGCGCTGGCGGAAGGGCGCGTACTGCACCTCGAACTCCTCGACGAGCCGCGAGTTGTCCATGAGGTAGAGGCCCGACTGGTCGTATCCGCCTTCGTCCGCGCCGAAGGTGATCTCGGCATCGGGCAGGAACTCGTGCACGAAGTCCGCGAGCTCGCCGAGGCTCATCCCAAACCCGCCGGAGTTGTAGATCGAGTGCGCCGTCTCCTCGGCAAGCGTCACGCGCAGAAAGACCTCGGCGATGTCGTCGACGTGCAGGGGCAGCGTCATGGTGTCGCGGTAGGGGAAGTGCACGGGTTCGTTGCGGCCGGGCAGCACCTGGCACTGCACGTGGTTGAGCGAGCCTCGCACCTTGTCGGGGCCAGTGATGTTCGCGGGGCGCATGCCGGTGATCGCCATCTCGTAGGCGCGGTTGTACCAGTCCGCCTGGTGCTCGTTGAAGATCTTCGAAACCGCGTAGAGGCTCGTGCCGAGCCGCAGCTCGTCCTCAGTCACCGGGTGCTCGCCGTGCAGCCGCTGCGCGCCGTAGACGGCGAGCGAGCTGGCGTAGACCACGCGGCGGATGCCGAGGATGCGCGCCGCCTCGAAGCAGTTGTCCATGCCGAGGACGTTGAGCCGCACCTGCGGGTGCGGGTCCGCCTCGCCGGCGCCGACCGCGTAGGCGAGGTTGAGGACGCGGTCGGGCTTGCTCGCCACGAGCGCCTCGACGACGTCGTCCATGAGCGTGATGTCGCCGCGCGTGATCGTCACGCGGTCGCGCAGCGGGTCCAGCGAGGGCGCATCTGGTGCGATGTCCATGCAGTGGACCTCGTGTCCGTGCTCGACGAGCTTGCGCATCACGCGCGGCCCGATGAACCCGCTCCCACCCAGCACCGCCACACGCATCGCGCACCGCCTTCCCTCACGCCCCGGCGTCAATGTAGCGCGTCTCGCGAGGCGTGCGAGTGCGCCGGGCCTGTCCGGCCCGAGCGCGCGCCACTCGCGAGATATTGAAGGTGGTGGAGACGGGGGAGAATCGAACTCCCCGTCCAGCGAGCGTCCGTCACGGATCTGCTACGGGCGTAGTCGGTGAGTGGGTCTCACCGGCCTGCCTTCACCGACGAGGGGTGGGCCGGCCAGCCCCAGCAATCTTGGCCGCGAGACCTGTGGCGCGCCTTCGCGGGTGCAGCCCGGCGTTACGTCGCCGCCTCCCGGTCTGCCGGGCTGAGCCCGGGGGCGACGTCACCGCCTGGTTAGGCGGCGAGGGCGAGTTCTCGTTCGCCAGTTACGGTTTGCCACCTGTTTAACGAGGGTGGTGGCGCCTCGGCCCGCAATCCGTGTCCGTAGACTCCTGTCGACTCCTATCGTCCCCACGTTGTCGCGCCGCCGGCGTCCGGCCTCGCGTCCGCTGCCGCCGACTCAGCGCAGCTCCCTGCGCATCGCCCGCTGCATCGTCCGCTCAGCCTCGCGCGTCGCGATCGCCTGCCGCTTGTCGTAGCGGCGACGGCCGCGACCGAGCCCGATCTCGACCTTGGCCAGCCCGCGGGTCAGGTAGAGCCGCAGCGGAACCAGTGTCATGCCGGGCTGCTCGCGCAGCGCACGCTCCAGCCGGTTCAGCTCGCCGCGATGCAGCAGCAGCTTTCGCGGACGCGTTGGTTCGTGGTTCTCACGGGCCGCCGCGTACGGAGCGATATGCACATTGTAGAGCCACAGCTCACCGTCACGGAAGCGCCCGAAGCCCTCGGCGATGTTCGCCTGGCCGGCGCGGATCGACTTGATCTCGGAGCCGGTGAGGACGAGCCCGGCCTCGAGGCGTTGCGTGATCTCGTAGTCGTAGCGGGCGCGGCGGTTCGTCGCGACGGCGCCGCCGTCACGAGCCTTGGCCTGCCCGCGTGATCGCTTCGCCATGGCGCTGTTCTCCCGGCGACACCGCCCGCGACCGTGCGCGCGGGCGGGGAGGGACATGACCAGAGATGTTACATAACTACGAGCTGGCCGAGCCCTGCGTCTCGACCTGTGCGCGCAGCGCATCGATCGCGCGGTACAGCGCGACGTCGCGCCGCCCCTCGATGTCCTCGACGGTCAGTTCCACCTCGATGTCGGGAATAACGCCGCGACCCTCGATCTGGTTGCGATCGGGCGTGAGCCAGCGGGCGATCGAGACGTAGATCGCGCCGCCGTTGCTGAGGTCGCGGGCGTGGCTGACGGTGCCCTTGCCAAAGGAGGTCGCGCCGACCACGATCGCGCGCCCGTTCTCCTGCAGGGCCGCCGCGAGCAGTTCGGAGCCAGACGCCGAGAACTCGTCCTGCACGATCGCGACCGGCAGATCGGTGACCATGCCGCTCTGGGCGCTGTAGACCTGCTCGTTCCCGTCGCGATCGACCTGCACGAGGATGGTCCCGCCGTCGAGGAAGAGGTCGGCCGTCTGGGCCGTCTCCACCAGCAGGCCGCCGGGGTTGCTGCGCACGTCGATGATCAAGCCCTTGACGTCGCCGGCCGCCTCGATCGCCTGTCGCAGCTCGTTCGGCGTGCGGGCGGTGAAGGTGCGGATCCGGATGTAGGCGATGTCCGTGACCTCGTTGTCGTCGCTGTCCCGGAGCACGCCGCCCGGTGGGGCGACGCCGACCGAGGCGACGAGGATCTCGTCGCGGGTGATCGTGATCAGCTCCTCTTCGCCGTCGCTGTGCCGGACGAGCAGTTGGACCGTGGTGCCGGTGCGGCCGCGAATGCGCAGCACCGCCTTCTCCACGCTCCAGCCCTCGGCGGACTCGCCGTCGACCTCGAGGATGACGTCGCCGGCGCGGATGCCGGCGCGCTCGGCGGGCGTGTCGGGCAGCGGCCGCACGATCACGACATAATTATCCTGTTGCGCGATCGTCGCGCCGATGCCCTGGAAGGCGCCGCGGAAGTCGTTGCGGGAAATGTCGTACGTCTGTGGGTCGATGTAGGTGGAGTGGGGGTCGTTGAGCGCGGTGAAGATGCCCTGGATCGCCCCCTCCATGAGGTACTGCCGGTCAACGCGCTCCGGCTCGACGAAGTCCTCCTCGAGGATGTCGACGATCTCGGTGAAGATCCTCGGGTGGATCTCGTCTTCCCCGGTGGGATCGTCCGCGGCCGCGGGCGCCTCGGTGTCCGCCGCGGGCGTGGCGGTGACCTCGGCGACGATGGCGGGGGCGGCGTCCGGCTCGTCGTCCCCGTTGAAGACGATGAACGCGCCGAGGAAGCCGGCGGCGATCAGCAGCACGCCGATCAGGGCCGAGAGCACCGCGACGAGGGCGTTTCGCGCCGCGTTCGAGTTCATGCCGGCTCCTTGCGCTGGTCACGAGTGCGGCAACGGATCGAGTCTATCACCGCGCCGTGTATCGCCGACGTAAAGCTGGGCCACGCGCAAACATAAGAAAGATAGGGCGAAGTAACCTCGTGCGATCCGATATGGGCCGGGGCGACGCGGCCCGAAGACGCTACGAGCGCCCGGCGAGGTCGCGCAGCGCCTTGAGCACCGTCTCGCCGTGGTCCGCGGCGCGGGCGCGCTTCCAGAGGCGCACCAGCTTGCCGTCCGGCCCGATGATGAACGTCGATCGCGTCATGCCGATGCTCTTGCGGCCGTAGAGCGTCTTCTCGCCCCACGAGCCGTAGCGCGTCGAGACCTCGGCGCCCTCATCGGAGAGCAGCGGGAAACGCAGGCCGTGCTCCTCGCGGAAGCGGCGGTGCGTGGCCACGTCGTCCGTGGAGACGCCGAGGATGACGGCGCCCTCGGCGGCGATCTCGGCGTTCGCGTCGCGCAGCGAGCAGGCCTGCTTCGTGCAGCCGGACGTGAAGTCCCGAGGGTAGAAGTAGAGCACCACGGTCTGCCCGCGGTAGTCGGCCAGGCGGTGCGTGGCGCCATCCTGGTCCGGCAGCGCGAACTCCGGCGCGGCGTCGCCGGCCTCGAGGGTGATCGCCATCGGCTCCCTCCTCGGTGTGCCCGGCGGGCTAGCCGGACTGCGGGTTATCGCTGGGGAACGCGACCAGCGAGGTCGTGGACTGGATGCCTTCGATACTGCGGATCTCGTTGGAGAGGATCGGCGGGATCTCGGTCAGGTTCTCGGCGACGATCTCCGCGACGATGTCGTAGGGCCCCATCACCTCGCTGACGGAGTGGATTCGCGGCAGCGCGGCGAGCGTGGCCGTGACGTGGCGCGTGCTCCCGGGGTCCGTGACGATCAGCACGTACGCCTTGACCACGCTGTCCCCTCTCGCCTGCGGCGGGCGCAGCCCCTCGCCGTCATCATACGAAGGCGCACCGGTACGGGCAGCGCCGGGTGGCTCTTATGTAACGCTCGTGGTGCTCAGCATCCTCGTCCCGCGCAGCCCCGGCCGGCTGCGATCCTGAGTCCGTGGGGCGGTTTCGAGGGGTGTCGGATCGTCATAACCGATGTTGATGGGTCCGAGGCCTCCGACCGCGCGGACGTTCGTGGGTGTTGATAGTTGAACGTAGCCGTATCCGAGCACGATACTGCTTGCAGGAAGCACCGCGTTGCGGTGCAGCGGGAACCTCCCCGGGACAGTCGCGAGGCCGGACGCTCCGATGACGGCACTCCCGATGACAAGCCACACAATCCCACGCGACGTGGTCGGCGGATCGGCGTTGCCGAACCGTGTATGCTCGCGCGCGGTCGGCGGTCCTGGCTCCCCGATCGAAAGGATCCGCGCCCTCCCAGGCGCGACTCCGGGGTAAGGACAGATGAGTACAGACCTGATCGTCCGGTTCGCAGGAGAAGGTGGCCAGGGCCAGGTCACCGCCGCCGAGGGGCTTGCCCAGGCAGCAGGCCGCGTCGGCTACCACGTGCAGACCTATTCGACCTACCCCTCGCAGATCAAGGGCGGCCCCACCTGGGCGCAGACCCGTATCTCGACGAACCCGATCCAGCACGACGGCGACGCCCTCGACATCCTCGTCGTCCTCAACCGCGAGGCCTACGAGAGCCACGTCTCCGAGCTGCGCGACGGCGGCGTGCTGGTCTACAACGCTGAGGACTTCGAGCTGGAGTCGAACGGCAGCGCCGTCGGCATCGCCGTCGACGAGCTGGCGCGTTCCACCGGCAACCCGCGCGCGGCCAACATGGTCGTGATCGGCGCGGTCGCCGCGCTCGGCGGGATGCCCCCCGAGTATTTCGAGGACTTCATCCGCGAGCGCTTCACCCGAGGCCGCGACAACGATCAGCAAATCATCGACGCCAACATCGAAGCGCTGAAGCTCGGCGTGCAGGAGATCGAGCGCGCCGGGTTCAAGGTCTCCGACCTCGACGCCCCGCCGGCCGAGGACGGCCCGCGCGTGGTGATCAAGGGCAACGATCTGCTCTCGCTCGGCGCGATCACGTCGGGCCTCGACATCTTCGTCGGCTACCCGATCTCGCCGGCGACGACGATCCTCGTCTTCATGGAGGACCACCTGACCGGCGAGGGCAAGTCGGTCGTCCAGGCGAGCTCGGAGATCGAGTCGATCTCAACGATCATCGGCGCCGGGTACGCCGGCAGGAAGGCGATGACCTCGACGGCCGGTCCGGGGCTGAGCCTGATGGGCGAGGGTCTTGGCTTCGCCTGGATGGCGGAGATTCCCTGCGTGGTCGTCGACGTGCAGCGCGGTGGTCCGGCGACGGGCCTGCCGACGAAGACGGAGCAGTCCGACCTGCTCGCCTGCATGAACCCCGGCCATGGCGACCTGCGGCTGCCGGTGATCGCACCGGGCACCGTCGAGGAGTGCTGGACGGCGGGGATCATGGGCCTCAACTGGGCCGAGCGGTACCAGGGCCCGGTGATCGTGCTGAGCGAGATGCAACTCGCCGAGCGCGCTCAGGACATCCCGCGCCCCGACCCCGCCTCGGCGATGGTCGAGCAGCGCGTCGTTTCCCAGGGTGAGGTGGGCAACCGCCGCTACGCCGGCGACGGCGTCACGCCCTTCCCGGTGCCCGGCGGGCCCGGCGCCTACGTCGCCAACGCCTCGGAGCATGACGAGCAGGGCGACACGGTCCACCAGCCTGACACGCACCCGACGATGACGGCGCGGCGCTTCAACAAGCTCAAGGTCCTCGAGGACGGGGACTACGAGGCGGAGAACACCGACGCCTCGATCGTGCTGATGCCGTGGGGTGGCTCGAAGGGCGCCGCGCGCGCGGCCTACGAGGAGCTCCGTGCGGCAGGCGTGGACATCGGGTGGTGCTACACGATGTACCTGAACCCGCTGCCCCCGCCGCTGCTCGAGCACCTGCGCAGCAGGGAGCTCGTGCTGGTGCCCGAGCTCAACTACCTCGGGCAGTTTTCGAGTATCTTGCGTCAGCTCGGCGTGCCTGCGGAGTCGCTCACGCAGTTCACCGGGTTGCCGTTCAAGGTGAGGGATCTCGTGGAACGAGTCCAGGAGCGCTGCGGCGCCGGAAGGCTGGCTCAGGTATGACCAAGCGCAATCCCGACTACGACTTCAAGTGGTGTCCCGGCTGCGGGGACTTCGCGGTGGTGCGCGCCGTCGAACTCTCCCTGGCCGAGTGGGTGAACACGGCAAACCGGCCGATCGAGGAGACCGTGATGGTCGCCGGCATCGGCTGCTCGGGGAACCTCGTGCACCTGCAGGAGGGCCCCCAGCCGTTCGGCATCCACGGCATCCACGGCCGCACGCTGCCGATCGCGCTCGGCGTCAAGTCGGCGCGGCCGGACCTCAACGTGGTGGTCGTGGCCGGTGACGGCGACTTCCTCAGCATCGGCGGCGAGCACATCGCCCCGGCGGCGAAGCGCAACCTCGATGTGACCTGCATCATCATGGACAACGGCGTCTACGGGCTGACCAAGGGCCAGGCCTCGCCGACGACGGAGTTCGGCCAGATCACGCCGACCACGCCCTACGGCAAGCTCGACGACCCGCTGAACCCGCTGCTGCTGTACCTCTCGTACGGTGTGCCCTTCATCGTCTCCGCGATCTCGACGCGCCCGCGCGTGCTGGCGCAGCAGATCGGCGAGGCGATGGACTACCCGGGCTTCTCGATCGTCCACGTGCAGTCGCCCTGCACCACCTACAACGACACCTACGAGGCGCTCAAGGGCAACCCGGCCAAGGGCATCGACCCCGGCGCCTGGGAGATCCCGGAGAGCCACGACCCGAGCAACCTCGCGGCCGCGCTCGACCTCGTGCGCCAGGACGGCATCCCGATCGGCCTGCTGCATCGCGCGAGCGAAAGCACGCCGATGCACGAGCGCCTGGTCGAGGCGAAGGAGCGGCTGCGCGTCAAGGTCCGCAGCGTCGACCAGTTGCTCGACATGGTCGCCGTCTGAGCAGACGCGGCGAGCCGATGAACGTGACGAGGGCAGCCGCGCGGCTGCCCTCGTTCGTTGAGGCGGCCGGCGGATCGGACGGCGTAGTGCGATGAGCGGAGCAGGTGCGGAGCGCCGCGCGGTCGCCGTCGAGGGCGTGCGGCTGCGCTTCGCCGCCGCGCACATGGCCACGCTCGGCGACGAGCTGGAGCCGCTGCACGGTCACAACTACATCGTGCGCTGCCGCGTCGAGGGCGCGCTCACGTCCGACCACTGGGTGATCGACTTCAGCGTGCTCAAGCGCCTGGTGCGCGAGGCCTGCGAGCGCCTCGACCACCGCTTCCTGCTCCAGCGCGACTCGAAGCTGCTCGAGATCGAGGAGCAGCCGGACGCCTGGCTCGTGCGCTTCGGCGGCCGCGAGTACCGCTTCCCCGCCGCCGATGTCGCGGTGCTGTCGATCGAGAACAGCACCGCCGAGCTGTTGGCGCAGTGGCTCTGCGAGGCCGTCGCCGCCGCTCTCGCCGCCGAGGGCGCGGACAACCTCACGCGTATCGCCGTCGAGGTGGAGGAGATGCCGGGTCAGTCCGGCAGCTACGAGCGCGAGCTCGGCCCGTAACGACCTCGGGGCTCCCGAGTCGCCGTTGACAGTGCACGGGCCGCGCGTACCATCGAGGCGGCCGGACCGTGCGGAGAGGTGAGCGGTGCGCATCAACTGGGAAGAGGCGATCAACCAGATCTTCGCGCGGCGGCTCACCTGCCCGCGCTGCCAGACCGACTTCGAGGCGCTCGTCGTCGGCTACTCCCGCAAGCCCGAGCTCTCGCCATATGCGCCGCGCCACCGCAACTGCCCGCGCGGCGACGCCTGCGAGGCGCGGAAGCTCGTGACGCTCTGCCAAAGCTGCGCGCGCTCCGAACGCCTGCGCGGCTCCACCGCCGACGCCGGGCAGCTGCTCGAGACCTACATGCTCGACTGCCGCCGCGACCTCGAGGACTCGCTCGACTACCTCGCCGAGTACTGGCGCGACGAGTTCGACCTCGACGAGGAGAGCTTCGATCGCCGGCTCGAGGAGGTCGACCCGGACGCCTACCGCGAGGAAGCGGAGTGGCGGCGGCGGCTGGAGGAGGAGTACCTGCGCTACCACCGCGAGTTCCGCGAGCTGCGCCGCCGCATCCCGGCCGCCGGCTGGCGCGCCGAGTACGTCGAGGAGATCCGCTTTCTCGGCTACGAGACGGTCCTCGGCGACTGAGGGGGCGCAGCGACTCACGATGGCGTACGACAAGCCACTGCCGCAGCCGACGCCCGAGACGCAGGAGTTCTGGGACGGCCTGAAGCGGCATGAGCTGCGCATCCAGCGCTGCCTCGACTGCGACCGCTTCTACTTCTTCCCCCGGCCCTTCTGCCCGCACGCGGGCTGCCGCTCCGGCAATGTGCAGTGGGAGACGGTCTCCGGCCGGGCGAAGCTGCACACCTACGTGATCTCGCATCGCGGCTTCGGAGGCTTCGCGGACGACGTACCGTACGTGATCGCCGTCGTCGAGCTGGACGAGGGCCCGCGCATGATGACCAACATCGTCGAGGTGGACCCGACGCCGGAGGCGCTGCCCGTCGACATGCCGCTGGAGATTGTCTACGACGACGTCACCGACGAGGTCACGCTGGCCAAGTTCCGGCCCGCGCGAGGCTAGCGAGGAGCCGCGCATGCCCTCAGCGAGTCGCCTCCGCCGCAAGGTCGCGATCGTCGGCGCCGCCGAGACGGAGCTCGGCGTCCTCCCGGACCGCTCGATGATCCAGCTGCACGCGGAGGCTGCCCGCCTCGCCCTCGCCGACGCGGGGCTGACCGAGGATGACGTCGACGGCGTCGCGACCGCCGGCACCACGCCGGCGGACATCTCGGAGTACCTTCACATCTCGCCGCGCTGGGTGGACGGCACCGCCGTTGGCGGCGGCTCGTTCCTCATGCACGTCGGCCACGCGGCCGCGGCGATTGAGGCCGGCTACTGCGACACGGCGCTGGTCACGCACGGCGAATCCGGCCGCTCGCGCGTCGGCATGGCGCGGGGTGATGGGGGCCCGTCGAGCATCCAGGGGCAGTTCGAGCACCCGTTCGGAGGCTGGGGCCCGCCCAGCATGTTCTCGATCCCGCAGGTGCGGCACATGCACCACTACGGCAGCACCGAGGAGCAGTTCGCCGCCGTGGCCGTGGCGACGCGACGCTGGGCCACGCTCAACCCTCGCGCGATGATGCGCGAGCCGATCAGCGTCGAGGACGTGCTCAACTCCCGGCTGATCGCCTGGCCGCTCCGCCTGCTCAACTGCTGCCTCGTTACCGACGGCGGCGGGGCGCTGGTGCTGGTGAGCGAGGAACGCGCGCACGACTTCCCGAAGCCGCCCGTCTGGCTGCTCGGGCGCGGAGAGGCGACGGCGCATCGGTCCGTCACCTTCATGGACGACATGACGGAGTGGACGCCCGCGAAGCAGACGGGGGCGAGCGCCTTCGCGATGGCCGGCCTCGACCACGCCGACATCCGCCACCTGATGCTCTACGACGCCTTCACGCACGTGCCCGTCTACGCCCTCGAGGCGCTCGGCTTCGTGCAGCCGGGCGAGGGCGGCGCCTACTTCGCCGGGATGCACACCGCGCCCGGCGGAGAGTTGCCGGTCAACACCAACGGCGGCGGGCTCTCCTACACGCACACGGGTATGTACGGCATGTTCGCGATCATGGAGTCGGTCACGCAGCTTCGCGGCGCAGCCGGCGAGCGCCAACTCCCCGGCCTCGAGCTGAGCATGACGCACGCCCCCGCCGGCATGTTCTCCGGCACCTCGACGCTGATCCTCGGCAACCAGTAGCGGCGCGGAGCACCGCGCGGGAGGGCTGCGATGGACCTCGGCGTGATGATCGAGGGGCAGGAGGGGCTCGGCTGGGACCTGTGGCGGCGCATCGCCCGCTTGACCGAGGACGCCGGCTTCGAATCGCTCTGGCGCTCCGATCACTTCCACTCCCTGATGGGCGCTCGCGACCGCGACGCACTCGAGACCTTCATCTCCTTCGTCGTTGCCGCCGAGGAGACGGAGCGCGTCCGCTTCGGCCCGCTCGTGGCCTCGATGACGTTCCGCCACCCCTCCCTGCTCGCGCGGATGGCGGCGCAGCTCGACCAGCTCAGCGGCGGGCGCTTCGTCCTCGGCGTCGGCGCCGGCTGGAACGTCGGCGAACACGAGGCGTTCGGCCTGCCCTTCCCCAGCTTGCGCGAGCGCATGGACCGCCTCGAGGAAGGCGTGCAGGTGGCGCTCGCGCTGCTCGGCGACGAGCCCGCGAGCTTCGAGGGCCGCTACTACCGCCTCCACGAGGCGATCTCCTACCCGAGGCCGGTCCAGCGCCCGCTGCCGCTGCTGGTCGGCGGGCGCGGCGAGCGCCGCACGCTGCGCATCACGGCACGCTACGCGCAGGAGTGGAACTTCGCTGGGGTCGATCTCGACGAGTACCGGCGGCTCACCGGCGTGCTCGCCGCGCACTGCGCGGATGTCGGTCGCGACCCCTCGGAGATCCGTCACTCGCAGATGGCCGGGTTCGTGATCGGGCGGGACGAGGCGGAGCTGCGCGCGCACTTCGAACGTATCGCCACGCAGGCGCCCGCCCTGGTGCAGGCAGGCGGGCGGGCGATTGATGCGGACCAGCGACAGGCTGCCACGCGCCCGCGGCGGTCCGTCGAGGAGATCCTCGCGGTCCTCGCGACACGGGGCTGGCTGATCGGCACGCCGGACGCAGTCGTCGAGCAGATCGGGCGGCTCGAGGAGGCAGGGATCTCCGGCGTCATGCTGCAGCACCACGCGCTCACGGACTTCGAGACGCTGGAGCTCGTCGCCTCGCAGGTTCTCCCGCAGGTCCAGCGCTGACTGGAGCTGCCGGGCTTCGCGCTTCCTCCAAGTCACGCGCGATGTGGACGTCTCCACGCTCCCGCTCCCGCGCCGTATCCTGTGCGCGTGACGGCGCCAATCACAGAGCTGCTGGCTGCCTACGAGCAGATGGACGGTCCGGACGAGATGCTGGACCGGGACGGGGCGCCGCGCCCCGCCTACGCCGAGTTCGCCTCCCGCCTCGCTTCGTGGTCCATCGAGGAGATCGACGCGCGCCAGCAACGCGCGGAGCTGGAGATGCTGACCGGCGGCATCACCTTCACCGTCTACGAAGACGACGCCGGCGCGGAGCGCATCTTCCCCTTCTCCATCCTGCCCCGCGTGGTGGCCGCCGCGGAGTGGCGCGTGATCGAGAGCGGGCTGATCCAGCGCGTACGGGCCCTCAACGCCTTCCTCGGCGACATCTACTCCGGGCAGCGCTGTCTCACCGACGGCGTGATCCCGGCCGAGGTCTTGTTCGGCGGGGCCGGCCTCAACCTGCGCATGGTCGACTTCGAGCCGCCGCTCGGCGTCTACGCCCACATCGTCGGCACCGACCTGATCCGCGATCGCCACGGCCAGTTCCGCGTCATCGAGGACAACGCGCGCACGCCCTCTGGCGTCTCCTACGTGATCGAGAACCGCCGGGTCATGCTCAACGCCGTGCCCGAGCTGTTCCCGGAGGGCGCGGTCGCCCCGGTCCACGACTACGCGGAGCGGCTGCTGGAGACGCTGATCGCCGTCCGCCCGCCGCACGTGGGGCACGACGAGACCCGCGTCGTCGTCCTCACGCCGGGAGGCTTCAACTCGGCCTACTTCGAGCACGCCTTCCTCGCCCGCGAGATGGGCGTCGAGCTTGTCGAGGGCCACGACCTGATGGTGCACGAGCACAACGTCTACCTGCGCTCCACCACGGGCCTGGAGCCCGTGCACGTGGTCTACCGCCGCATCGACGACGACTTCATCGACCCACTTGCTTTCCGGCCTGACTCGGCGCTTGGCGTCGCTGGCCTCGCCGACGCTTACCGCGCCGGCCGGGTCACGCTGGCGAACGCTCCCGGCGTCGGCGTAGCCGACGACAAGGTGGTCTACCGCTTCGTCCCGGACTTCATCCGCTACTACCTCGCCGAGGAACCGATCCTGCCCAACATCGAGACCTACGCCGCCGTCCTGCCCGAGGATCTTGAGCAGATGTGCGCCAACCTCGATCAGTTGGTGACGAAGCCAGCCGGCGAGTCCGGCGGCTACGGGATCGTGATCGGGCCGCAGGCATCGGGTGAGGAGTTGCGGGCGCTCGAGGAACGCGTGCGCGCCGACCCCCGCAACTGGATCGCGCAGCCGCTCCAGGAGTTCAGCACGATCCCCACCCTGCTCGACGGCAAGCTGCGCGCGCGACGCTCCGACCTGCGGCCGTTCATCCTCACCGGCGAGAGCAGCTGGGTGCTCCCCGGCGGCCTCACGCGCGTCGCGCTGCGGGAGGGCTCCTACATCGTCAACTCCTCGCAGGGCGGCGGCAGCAAGGACACCTGGGTGCTGCGCGCTCCACTGGACGGAGGGGGCTAGGCCGTGCTGAGCCGCGTCGCCGAGAACCTCTACTGGCTTGGCCGCAACCTCGAGCGAGTCGAGAACATCTCGCGCATGGCCGAGGTCTCGTACTTCGCCTCGGTCGAGGCGGGCGGCCTCGATGCGGACCCGCAGCTCTGGGACGCCGTGATCACCGCCACCGCGGCGCGCCAGCGTTTCGAGGAGGCGCGCTCGGCCCAGCCCGACGTCAGCCCCGCGGAGTTCCTGCTGCTCTCCACCGAGAACCCGAACTCGCTGCGCTCCACGCTCAACTATGCCCGCAGGCTCGCCCGTGAGCTGCGCGAACACCTCTCGGGAGACGTCTGGGAGGAGATCAACCGCGTCTACCTGGAGGTGCGCCGGACCGGCTCGGTGGGCGGCGCCGACATGGCCGAGTTCTACGACTCGGTGCGGCGCAGCATCGCGGCGATCTTTGGCCTCCTCGACAACACCGTGCAGCTCGACGAGGGGCGCGACTGGTTCCGCTGCGGCATCTTCATGGAGCGGGCCGATATGACGAGCCGCATCATCGACGCGAAGTCGTACGTCGTGCTCCCCGCCGGTCAGGAGGTCGGCGGCTCGATCGACCGCGTGCAGTGGACATCCGTGCTGCGCTCGGCCGGCGCGAGGCAGGCGTTCAGAATGACCCACCGCGCGCCCCCGAGCGGGCCCGCCGTCGCCGCAATGCTGGTGCTGAGCGAGCGCTTCCCTCGCAGCCTGCGCTTCTGCGTCCGCGCCTTCCGCCGCCACTACGAGGGCGCGACCGCCCTCACCCCGCCTGCCGCCTCGGTGCACGTCTCACGCGAGCTGGCGCTGCTCGATCTCGACCTCTCCTCGCTGGATGAGCGGCGTCTCGGCGACGAGCGGCTGCACGACTTCCTCGACACCTTCCAGGCGCGGCTGATCGAGATCGACGAACACCTGCACGAGCAGATCTTCCGGCTGATCCCGGTCTCGGTCGGCTAGGCAGCGGCGAGGACGGCGGCATGCACATCTCGGTACGCTGGGAGTCCTCCTACCTCTACTCGCAGGGCGTGCGGCTGCTGCACACCGAGCTGCACGTCGTACCGGCCGACGGCTTCGGACAGCGCCGGCTCAGCGCCGAGCTGACGCTCACGCCGCAGGCACAGCCGCAGCAGCTCAGCGATGCCTTCGGCAACGAGTACCACCACGTCGACTTCCTCCAGGAGGTCGACCGAATCCACCTCGTCCTCGACGCCGAAGTCGAGACGGAGCAGCCCGTCGGCCACGACGAGCCCACGCCGCTGATGCGCCACCTCTTCCTCGCGCCGACGCTCCGCTCGCCGTTCGATCCCGCCGTTACGGAGCTGTGCGAGGGCGTTCCCGCGGATCTCGACCCGCTCGCCGCAGGTCAGGCAGTCGCCTCGCTGCTGCACGAGCGCTTCGGCTTCCGGGTCGGGACCACGGATGTCGCTTCGACCGCGCTCGACCTGCTGGAGGTGGGACACGGCGTCTGCCAGGACTTCACGCACCTCATGCTCTCGGCGCTGCGCATGCGCGGGATACCGGCCCGCTATGTGAGCGGCTACCTCGCTCCCCACGTCGGCGAGGAGGCAGCCCCAGCCAGCCACGCCTGGGTGCAGGTCCTGACGCCCGACGGCTGGCACGGCTTCGACCCGGCCAACGACACCCGGCAGGATGGCCGCTACGTGCTCACCGCGGTCGGCCGCGACTACGACGACGTGCCGCCCGTCCGCGGCGCCTTCACCGGCTCCGCCGACCAGCAGTGGGACACGCTGGTGCGGGTACGGTCGCAGGAGCAGGAACAGCAGCAGCAGTGAGCGCCGTCTTGCGACTACCTGGACTAGCGTGCGGCGTACTCGCGGATCGAGCGTACGTAGCCCACGTGCTCCGCGGCCGCTCGCACCAGCCGCTCGTCCGCCGACCAGCACTCCACCCCGAGATCGGCCGCGAGCGCGACGTAGGCGGCGTCGTATCCGCTGATGCCGAGCCGACGGGCCAGGCGGAGCGTCTCGGATGGGGTCGGCTCGTGCAGCATGATGCCGGACTCGAGGAGATTGTCGAGCGCCTCACTGGCCAGCTCGGACGGCACGCGCGCACGCCGCTCGGCCGTTCGCATCGCGCTGGTCAGCTCGTATGCGAGCAGCATCGGCGCGTGTAGTTCCACGGCCCGGTCCACGAGGTAGGCGTCACGAAGCGCGAGCGCCTGCTCGACATCGTCCTCGTCGCCAAGCTGCCACTTCAGCACCACGGAAGCGTCGACGACGTAACGTCGCGGTCCGACGTGGTAGGTCACGGCTGTGGCCACCTGCCGGCGCCGTGGCTGGCCGCGAGGCCCCGCGGCATCAGAAGCGGCGCCCGTCCTCGATCAACTCGCGCACGCTGACGTCCACGCCCCCGATGCGGGCACGCAAGGCGTCCATGCGCCTGGCCAAGTCCGCGCCGCCGCTACCGCCGCCCAAGCGGTCCAAATAGTCACGAATGGTCACGATGGTCCCGTCCTGTTCCTCGTGGGGGTAGACATCGACCGGGCGCCCGTTCTCCAGCACCACCAGCGCCGGAACCGCCCCGCCGAAGTACTGCCCGGAGTACTTGTTCGTCCCGAAGATGCGCCGTACCCGGTAGCGCTTGCTGACCGAGGGCCGCACGGCCCGGCTGACGTACGCCTCCTCGCGCTCCTGCTCCGTGAGCCCTTCCACCACCCGGTAGGCCACGCCCGTCTCGCGGACTTGCCGTTCCAGGCGGGGCAGGTCTCCAGGGGAGATCCCGGCGTTCGCCGGATCCCCCGCCTGCACCTCGCCGGTGGTGTAGTAGACCTCGAACTCTTCCATGGCCTCACACTCCCACTAGTACCCCTACCAGTGGCTGCCACGAGTATAGCGCACCCGCACCCGCGCCACAACCGCGGCCCGTGAGGTCGTGCTCTGCCGGCGTCACCACGGCGAGCGCCGCGACACAGGCTCAGGTCAGATCGGTAAAGGGATTGTGGGCGACCTCCCAGAGGTATCCATCGGGGTCGCTGAAGTAGCCCGAGTAGCCGCCCCAGAAGGTCTCTCCCGCCGGCTGCACGATCGTCGCGCCCGCCCGGCTTGCCTCATCGAGTGTCGCGTCGACGACCGCGGGCGAGCCGACATTGTGCGCGAGCGTGAACATCGGAGTACCGCTGTCGCTGAAGTCGACATCGGCCTCCTCGACCAGCTTCTCCCTGGGATAGAGCGCCAGCCAGGTTCCTTCGAGCTCGAAGAATGCAATCGTCGCACCGTCTTCGTAGTCGGGAGCGGGTAGCCCGAGGCCGTCCCGGTAGAAGTGCACGGACGCAGCGAGGTCGCTCACGCCCAGCGTGATGATGCTGATCTTGGGCTTCACCGCGGCTGCACCGCTCCGCCCGCTACCCGCCTCCGAGGGCCGGCAGGATGTGCACCTCGGATCCCTCGGGCACCTTGCCCATCAGCCCCGTCGCCGACAGCACGCCGTCGACCGCCAGTTGCAGGCCGGGCCGCACCCGCCCGTCCTGCACGATCAGCTCCTTGATGCCCGGGTACTCGGCATCGAGGTTGTCGACCACCTGCCGCAGCGTCGAGCCGGGCACGTCGACCGTCTCGCGATCGTCCGTCATCTTGCGCATCAACGAGGGAATGAAGACCGTCGCCATACCGTTATGTCTCCTCTGAGAGCAGCTCGTCGAGGATCGCGCGCGGCGAGGCCGGCAGCGTCTGCATGCGCACGCCCGCGGCGGCGTGGATCGCGTTCGTGATCGCTGCCAGCGGCGGCACGATCGGCACCTCGCCCACCCCACGCACGCCGTAGGGGTGCCCGGGATTCGCCACCTCGACGAGGATCGCGTCGATCATCGGCGTGTCCAGGGCGGTCGGCATCCGGTAGTCGAGCAGGCTCGAGTTCCGCATCACGCCGTCGTCGTCGTAGAAGTACT
>VXMT01000142.1 GCA_009840965.1 Chloroflexota bacterium | reverse complement strand
CCGCCCCCCGCCTCTGTCATTCCACTGCTGGGGCTGGCGGTCGCGCTCGGACTCCCCCACGCGGTTGCTGGTCCGACCGGTATGGGGGGTCGGGGTGGCGGCGACGGCGGGATCCCGGGCGCGGGCAGGGCAGGCAGACGCTCCATCGGGATCACGGCGGCCTCGGCTCCACCGGCCGCGCTGCCCGACAGCGCGCGTGCGTAGCGCTCGAGCGTCGCCTGCACCCGGCCGAAGATCGTGTCCGGCGGGTAGCGGCCGTCGCCGCCCCGTTCGCCGGCGGGCGCGCCGGTGAGCACCTCGATGCCCTCCTCGATCGTCCCGACGGCCCAGACGTGGAACTCGCCGCGCTCGATCGCCTCGGCCACCTCCGGCCGCAGCACCACGTTGTGGACGTTGCTGCGAGGAATCATCACGCCCTGCGTGCCGTCCAGCCCGCGCGCGCGGCAGACCTCGTAGAAGCCCTCGATCTTCGCCGTCGCCCCGCCGATCGGCTGCACCTCGCCGCGCTGGTTGAGCGAGCCCGTGACGGCGATTGACTGGTCGATCGGCACGCCCGCGAGCGAGGAGAGCAGCGCGTACAGCTCCGTCGAGGAGGCCGAGTCGCCGTCGATGTCGCCGTAGAGCTGCTCGAAGGTGAGGCTGGCGTGCAGCGCCATCGCCTTGTCCTGCCCGAAGCGGTCGGCGAGGAAGCCGCGCAGGATCAGGAAGCCCTTGTTGTGCGTCCGCCCCGCCATGTCCGTCTCGCGCTCGATGTTGACGATCGAGCCCCGCCCGGCCGAGGTGATGCAGGTGATGCGCGAGGGCCGCCCGAAGGTGATGTCGCCCAGGTTGTAGACGGAGAGCGCGTTGATCTGCCCGACCTTCGCGCCCTCCGTGTCGATGTAGATCGCGCCCTCGTCGATCATCTGCTGCATGCGGTCGCGGACCAGCGAGGAGCGGTACTCGCGTTCCTCGAGGGCGCGATCGACGTGCCGCCGACCGACCTCGTCCGCGCCGTCCTGCCCGGCCCAGAAGTCCGCCTGCCGCGCCAGGTCGAGCAGCTCGCCCATGTTGCCGGAGAGCCGCCGCTGATCCTCGACGCGCCGCGAGGCCTGCTCGATCATCCGGGCCGCCGCCTCGTCGCGGAAGCGGCGCATCTCGGCAACGTGGCACTGGCGGTGAATCACCGAGGCGAGCCCGAGCATGGTGTGGGCGTTGCGCTCGACGTCCACGTCGAAGTCGGCCTTCACGCGGAACAGCTCGCGGAAGTCCGGGTCCATCCGGAACAGGTAGGAGTGCAGCATCGGGTCACCGACGATCACGACCTTCGTCTCGATCGGCGAGGGCGCCGGGCGCAGCCCGGCGGGCGGGACGACGCCGAGCGCCTGCGCACGCGACTCCGGCATCAGCTCGCCGGAGCTGAGGGCGCGCTTCAGGCCCTCGTAGGCCGCGGGGTCCTGCAGCAGGTCGCGCATGCGCAGCATCAGGTAGCCGCCGCTCGCGAGGGCGAGCGAGCCGGGGCGGATCATCGTGTGATCCGTGACCACCGTGCCGAACTGGCCGACGTACTCGATGCGCCCGAGCAGGTTCCCGAAGTTGGGGTTGTGCTCGCTGATCACCGGGGCTCCGCTGTCCGGGCCGTTGCTGATGAAGACGTTCACCTGGTAGCGGCGCAGCAGCGCCTCGCGCTGTTGCGCCGGCCCCGGCAGGCCCGGCTGCGGCGGCATGGCCGGCTGCCCGGACGGCCCCTCGCGGAAGCGGTCGCGCTCGCGCTGCATGTCCGCGCAGACCGCCTCGATGAACCTCAGCGCCTCGGCCTGCTCGCTCCAGCGCTCGCGCAGCGGCTCGAAGAGGTGCTCGATCGCGAAGCGCGCGACCTGCTCGTCGAGATGGTTGAGGCGCTCCTGCGTCTCCCGCTGCACCCCGCGCATCGCCAGCAGCGACTCCTGCACCAGCGGCTCGAGCTGCTCGCGCGAGCGTGCCTGGATTTGCTCCCGCTGCTCGGGCGTCAGCGCCGCGACCACCTCGTCGCCGGCCGGCTGGCCGTCGATGATCGGCGCGGAGACGACGCCGCCCGGCGTGAGCTGCAGCGCGAAGCCGAGCCGGCCGGCCTGTTGCTGCAACTCCTCGAGCATCGAGGCGCGGCGCTGCTCCTGCTCCTGCAGCACGGCGGAGCGCTGGCGGATGTAGGAGTCGGCGTCGAACGCCTCCTGCAACTCCGCGCTCGCGTGCTCGACGGCGCCGCGCATCGCCTCGGCGAAGGCGCGGCCCTCGCCCGCCGGGAGCGCGATGCCGTCGGGGCGGTCGGGGTCCTCGAAGTTGTGGACGTAGACCCAGTCCGGCGGCGCCGGGCGGGTCTCCGCGTAGCGGCGCAGGTAGGACTCGACGATCGATGACTTGCCGATGCCGTCGGGGCCGGAGGCGTAGAGGTTGTAGCCGCGCGCCCCCATGCCGAGCGCGAACTCGATCGCGCGGACCGCGCGTTCCTGCCCGAAGACGGCGTCGAGCGCGTGCAGTTCGTCGGTGCGTTCGAACGGCAGCGAGGCGGGATCGCAGCGTGCGGTCAGCGCCTCGGCGCTCACCTCGAATGCGTCTCGCCGCTCGCTCATCGTGTGATCCATTCCGCGAGAGCGGCGACGCCGCGCGATCGCGGCTCGATCGTAGCACGGCGGGAAGCCGCCTCCGTGCTAGCCTGCGCGCCGCGAGGACGACGCGAGCGGAGGGAGCCAGGCGATGCGCGCTGCCGTCGTAACGGAGCCGGGCGGACCGGAGGTGCTGAAGGTCGCCGAGATCGAGGATCCGGTCCCCGGGCCGGACGAGGTGCTCGTCGCGGTCCACGCCAGCGCCCTCAATCGCGCCGACCTGATGCAGCGCCGGGGCGGCTACCCCGCGCCGCCGGGCATCCGCCCGGACGTGCCCGGCCTGGAGATGGCTGGCGTCGTCGAAGCGGTGGGCGAGCGCGTGCAGGCCTGGACGCCCGGCGACCGCGTGATGGCGCTGATGGGCGGCGGCGGCTACGCCTCGAAGGCGATCGCGCACGAGCGCCAGCTGATGGCGATCCCGGAGGGCCTGAGCTTCGAGCAGGCCGCCTCGATCCCCGAGGTCTACCTCACCGCCTTCGACGCGCTCTTCGGTCACTGCGAGCTGGCGTCGGGCGAGTCCGTGCTGATCCACGCGGTCGGCTCAGGCGTCGGCACCGCCGCCGTCCAGCTCGCCGCCATCGAGGGCTGCCCCAGCTACGGCACGGCGAGTAGCGACGAGAAGCTGGTGAGCGCCGCCGCGCTCGGCCTCGACGTCGGCATCAACTACCAGCGCGAGGACTTCGCCGAGGTGATCGCGGAGCGCACGGGCGGGCGCGGCGTGAACGTGATCCTCGACGTGGTCGGGGCGCCCTACTGGGATCGCAACATCGCCTCGCTGGCCGTGCGCGGACGCCTGGTGCTGGTCGGCACGATGGGCGGCGGGCGGCTGGAGACGAACATCGCGGCGCTGATGCCGAAGCGGCTGCGGGTGCACGGCACGGTGCTGCGCGCGCGCCCGCTCGAGGAGAAGCTGACCCTCAGCCAGCAGTTCGCCGCCCGTTACCTGCACCACTTCGAGACGGGCCGGCTGAAGGCGGTGATCGACCGCGTCTTCCCTCTCGAGGATGCGGCCGGCGCGCACGCCTACATGGAGAGCAACGCCAACTTCGGCAAGATCGTCCTCAGCGTCGAGCAGTAGTCTTCCGCCCCCTCCGCTCCCGGTCCGATCCCCTCTCCCCCGGCGGGAGAGGGTTAGGGTGAGGGGGGCTCCGGCGTAGCCGGAATGCGAAGCTGGCGCTGAGCCGACGGCAGGCGCGCAGCGCCGCTCCGGCGGCAAAGGGGCTCTCTCGCCTCGCTGGCCGCGCTGACGCGCGGCGCCCCCTCACCCCCACCCTCTCCCGCGAGGGGAGCGGGGGCCGGGCCGTTAGGCGTACTTCTCCGGCTCCGCCATGAAGCGCACGCGTGAGTCGAGGCTGGCGAAGTAGTACCACTGTCCGTTGTAGAAGTACTTCGTGCCCTTGTCCGGGTCCGACTGTCCGGCCCCGGAGGCGGTCTCGCTGACCGCGCGGTTCACCTCGTCCGTGTCGACCTCTTCACCCGAGACCGGATCCAGCACCTTCGCCATCGTTCGCCCTCCGTGTGATCCCCGGCTGCTAGCTGAACACCGAGGCCGCGACCGCGCCGAGCGACTCGCGAGGGTCGCCCCAGCGCAGCGATGCTTCCTTGCCGCGGCGCGTGTGGAACTGCAGGTCGTACTCCGCCATGAAGCCCACGCCGCCGTGCAGCACGTGCCCCCAGTTGGTCGCATCCACCATCGAGCGCGAGACGACGGACTTCACCTTCGCGGCGTGCAGCGCGTCCAGCTCGCCCTGGTCCAGCCGGTAGAGCTGCTCGTAGGCGAGGAAGCGCGAGGCCGTGACGCCCACCGCGGCGTCCGCGACCCGGCCCTGCACGGCCTCGAAGGTGCCGATCGGCCGCCCGAAGGCGACCCGCACCTGCACGTAGCTGACCGTCATGTCGAGCGCACGCTGCGCGTGCGCGTAGCACTCCAGCGAGGAGATCGCCGAGCCCAGCACGCGCAGGAAGTCGACCGCCTCGGCGCCGCCGATCCAGCCCTCGACGCTCGCGCCGTCGTACGTCACCTCCGCCTGCGGGGTGAGGCCGATGCCGGTCAGCGCCCGCGTGGAGACGCCGGGCTGGTCGCGCTCCACCACGGCGAGGCCGGGCTCGCCGTCGCGCGTGGCGGCCACCAGGTGCAGATCGCTGGTTGCGCCGAAGTCGACGTAGCTCTTCGAGCCGCTCAGCGTCGCGCCGTCCGTTGTCGTCGCGATCTCGCCGTTCGGGCCGCCGTTGCCCTCGCCCAGCGCCGGGGCGCAGGTCGCGCCGGCAACGATCCGAGGCAGCAGCGAGGCTTGCAGCGCCTCGTCGCCGTGGGCCTGCACCGTGGCCGCGGCCAGCATCGTCTGCTGGTACGGCGAGAGCAGGGCGTGGCGGCAGAGCTGCTCGATCAGCACCCCGAGGTCGACGAGCTCTGCGCCCTGCCCGCCGTGCTCCTCGGCGATCGGCAAGCCGGTCCAGCCCAGCTCGATCATCTGGCCCCACAGCTCCTCGTCGGGCTCGCCGGCCCACTCGATCTGGCGCATGCGCGAGGCGGGCGCCTCGCGCTCCAGGAAGTCGTCCGCGCTGTCGCGGATCAGCTCTTGCAGGTCGCTCAGCCGGAGGTCCATTGCCATCGTGAACCCCCTAGCCCCGCGGCAGCCCGAGGCCGCGCGTCGCGATGATGCGGCGCAGCACGTCGTTGGTGCCCCCGGCGAAGCGGTGCACCGAGGAGCCGCGGTAGTTCTCCTCGAGCTTGCCGCCGGCCGGCGCATCCTCGTTCTCGCGGCGCAGGCCGCCCTCCGGGCCGAGCAGGTCGAGGGCGAGGCTGTCCATGCGGTAGCGCGCCTCGGAGCCCCAGACCTTGACCATCGCGCCTTCCATGGTCGGCGTGATGCCGTTCTGCACCATGATCGCGTTGGTCATCGCCAGCGCGCGGGAGACCTCGCTGTCGACGGTCGCCTCGGCCAGCCGGATCTGCACCACCGGGTCGTCCTTGAGCTCCGGCCGCTGCTCCTCGATGTGCTCCACGAGGGCGTCGACGCGGCGCTGGTAGAGGCTCTGCGGCTCGATCATGACGCGCTCGAGGTCGAGCGCGTTGGTCATGTAGTACCAGCCGCGATTGAGCTCGCCGAAGAGCGCGTCGGCGGGCAGGCGTACGTTGTCGAAGAAGGTCTCGCTGGTGATGATCCGCCCCATCGTGCCCATCGGCCGGACGGTGATGCCCGGCACGTTGGTGGGGAAGATGAAGACAGAGATGCCCTGGTGCTTGGGCGCGTCGGGGTCCGTGCGGGCGGCCAGCCAGCCGTGCGTGGCGCCGCCGAAGCCGCCGTAGATCTTCTGCCCGTTGATCACCCACTCGTCACCGTCGCGGGTCGCCCTCGTCTGCAGCGAGGCGAGGTCGGTCCCGGCGTTCGGCTCGGTGTAGCCGAGGGCGAAGGTCATGTCGCCGGCGACGATCTCGGGCAGCCAGTCGCGCTTCTGCTCCTCCGTGCCGAAGCGCATGATCGTGCGCCCCACGGAGCCGACGCTGAGGTGGTCCTGGGGGATGCCGAGGTACCACAGCTCCTCGGCGAGGATGAAGGCGTGCAGCGCGTCCTTGCCCTGCCCGCCGTACTCGACCGGCCAGCCCATGTTGGTGTAGCCGGCCTCGTTCATGGCCTTGCGGAAGGCGCGCAGCTCCGGGCCGCGGCTGTGGCCGAACTCGCCCTCGCCCGCCTCGCGCGCGAGTCCGTCGCGCTCCCCCTCGCGCAGCTCCTCGAAGAGCGCGGGCGTGGCGTGCTCGTCCAGGAAGTCCCGCACCTGCTGGCGGAACGCCACATGCTCCTCGGTCCAGCCGTACTCCATCCAGCACCTCCCGAGGTGGCCGCCGCGTCGCGCCGCGCATCCTACCACCAGCGGCCGAGCGCGGCGGAGCGCGCCGTCCTGCGGTACGGTGCGTGCGACGGGCAGGGGAGTGACAGGTGAAGATCGACGGCGTGGGCGCAGCCGGCGGCGAGGCGGGAACGCCCTGATGGCCGCGCAGCGTTCGCTCTCGCCGTCCGCGCGCGAGTCCGTCGAGGATGTCGCGCGCGCACACATCGAGCAGGGCCTGCACGCCGCCTCGCAGCTCGCGGTCTACCGCGACGGCGAGCTGCAGATCGACCTCCGGCTCGGGGCCGCGGCGCGGCCGGGGGCGCGCATGGTCTGGTTCTCGGCCACCAAACCGCTCGGCGCCGTCGCCGCGCTGATGATGGTCGAGCGGCTCGCCTGCGACCTCGATCAGCCGATCGCGGCGGCCTGGCCGCAGTTCGGCGAGGGCGGGAAGTGGGCCTGCACGCTGCGGCACGTGCTGACCCACCGCGGCGGCTTCCCCGTCTTCCCCGTGGACTTCGACTGGGACCGGCTGGACGACTGGAAGGCCGTCACCACCGCGACCGCCGCGATCGAGGCGGAGTGGCCGCCCGGCACGGACACCGGCTACCACCCCGTCACCTACGGCATCGCGATCGGCGAGCTGCTGCGCCGCCTGGACGGGCGTGAGCCTCGCGAGTTCCTCGCCGACGAGATCATCGGCCCGCTCGGCATGGAGGCCTCGCTCGGTGTGGAGGACGAGGCGATCGCGGACGTCGTGCCGCTCGAGGCGATGTCGGAGGTCACGCTGCTCGACCCCGAGGGCAGCGAGCGGCGCACCTCGGACATCGTCGATCGCTTCAACGCCGCGCCGACGCTGCGCGCGCAGCTGCTGGCCGCGAACGGGATCGGCACGGCCGAGTCGCTGGCGCGCTTCTACGACTGCCTGCTGCAGGGCGGCGCGCGCGAGGGCGTACGCCTGCTCCAGCCGGAGACGGTGGCGCTGGCGACCAGCGTGCAGTGGACCACCGAGCACGACCGCACCTTCACGCTGCCCGCCTCGTATGGCCTCGGATTCATCGTCGGCACCGTCTTCGAGCCCTTCGACGAGCCCGGCGTGTACGGGCACCCGGGCGCCCAGTCGACCATCGGCTACGCCGACCCGGCGCGAGGGCTGGCGGTCGCCTACCTGACGAACGGGCTGCACGGGCCGGTGGAGGTGCAGCAGCGCTACAGCGAGATCGCACACGCGCTGATCGCGGCCTGCGAGGCCTCGGACCGCCGCTAGCCGCGCCCCCGGCCGCCTCGCGGGCGGCGCCGTCGTCGCCGTCGCTGCGCGTGCTCCGGCCGGCTCGAGCTCGGCGGGGTCGGCTCGTGCACCACCGGCTCCGGAGTCTTCACGAAGCGGCGCGTGAGCCAGCGGGAGAGCAGCAGCGACCAGAAGGCGAGCGTCACGAAGAGCGGCAGCGAGATCAGCATCGAGACCCAGTCGCCGCGGCTCAGCACGAGCGAGACCAGCGACGCCAGACCGGCGACCACGACGGTCATCACGAGCACCTGACGGTCCGGCAGCCTCATGCCGGGAGTATGCCATCGTCTCCATGTGAGGATTCGCCGCGGTTCGGCAGCCGTACAATGACCTGGTCCGGGCGACTGTTCGGCGACATCGAGTGCGGGTTACAGAGTCACCCCGCGGGGGCGGTGCGTACGGTGCTCAAGCGTGCACAGCGGTACCTCGCCCCGAGGATGGCGGCGCCGTTTGTCCTCGTGCTCCTCGCCGTGCTCCTCGTCGCCGCCCATCCGCCCGCGGCCCATGGCGAGGGCGGCGAGGACGGCGGCGTCCACGACCTGCCCATCGAGCTCGCGATCGCCTTCTTCACGGACTGCTCGGAGGTGCCGCACCTGACGCCGCCCCGCTGTGGCTCACCGCCCGCGAAGTGGTCGGTGGAGTCGAACCCGATCGCGATCTGCACCGCTCATCGCAACCGCCCAAGCTGGCTCAGCGCCGGCGGATTCCGTGAGGCGGTCAGGCTGGCCGCGAGCGCCTGGAACGAGGTGGGCGCGGCAGTCGGCATCGACTACACGGGCGACTGCCCTTTGGCCTCGTGGGGCGAAGGCAACGGACGCAACGAGATCGGCTTCGACGACGCGCGCAACGCCGTCGAGGGTCCGGACGTCGCGCTCACCACCGCGATGTGGGAGTCGATCTACGAGGACCAGAGCCGCCGCAGGGTGATCGATCGCGTCTTCCTGGAGGCGGACATCGTGATGGACCCCGACCGGGTGGACACCGGCGCCTGCTTCATTTCGACCGTCACGCACGAACTCGGGCACATGCTCGGCCTCGGGCACAGCGACGACCCTCGTGACCTGATGTACCCGAGCTACGTGGCCGGACGGCCCGCCGCCTGCCTGCTGCGGCCGGGCCGCGCCGAGGTCGAGCTGTTGCGCTCCCTCTACGGACACAACGAGGCGCCGCTGGTCGACGCGGGACCGAATCGCGTCGTCGGCCTCTTCGAGGAGGTCGCGCTGGCGGCCAGCGGCAGCGACCCGGAGGGCGGCGAGCTCAGCTACCGCTGGAGGCAAACCGGTGGGCCGCCGCTGTGGCTGCCCGGCGGCGGCGAGGCGGCGGAGGTCTCGTTCAGCGCGCCGGACGAGCCGGCCATCCTCTTCTTCGAGGTCACCGCCAGCGACCGCTACCTGCACAGCGCGACCGACCGCGTGGCGATCGAGGTGATGGCGATCGGCGACCCCCCGCCGCGCTTCCCGGTCTTCGAGTCGTACCTCCCGGCGCGCTACGTTCCGGAGGCGCCCGAGGGAACCTCGGTGCTCGGCTGGACGGAGGTCGAGGGCGCCACGCTCTACGAGTTCTGCTGGTCGCCGATCGAGGCGCGCTTCGTTCGCATCTGCAGCACCGACTACAGCGAGCCGTCCGTCGCGGTGACGTGGGACACGGTCCTCGGCGATGCCGGGGAAGCCGAGGCGACCGTGCTGCTCGGCGGCGGCTGGCGCAGCACCAGCATCCGGGCCTGCAACGCGGGCGGCTGCTCGCGCGAGGTCGAGGGCCCGCTCGCCGGGGGCGTGCGCTGGGAGGCGTGGGACGTCGACTACGACGTGATCGCGATCATCTTCGACAGCGGCGATGTACAGTTCACCTTCGCGGCCGCGATCAACCTCTCCGGCACGGCCCGCCGGTTCCAGTTCGGGAGCGGACCGCTCGAGGACCCCTTCCAGACGTCGATGGGGACGTGCCGCAGCACGGGGCGCAACGGCTTCTGCTACGGCCTGCTGGACTTCCGCGACCGCGATCACGGTTCGGTGGTGGGGATCCGCAGCACGCGCCCCGGCGAGCCGACGATCGAGCACCACATGACGGTGCGCTAGCCCCGGGAGCCTCCTCGCGTCCGGCAGCGCCGCGCGCCGCGCGGCCCTGTGGACGCATTCCGCAACGGCTGTGGGACATATACTGGGTCCCAACGAGCCCTCCGGGAGCGGAGCACGACATGCCCGAGGACGGCGGAGCGCCCTCCGATCGCGAGCAGGCCGGCAGCCTGGACGCGGACGAGTCGCGCACGCCGTTCCCCGCCCCGCCGCACGACGGTCGCTTCACCTCGATCGCGCTCCCCGCGGACTTCGATCCGCGGATCCTGCTGACCGGCCCGGACGCCGCCGAGGTGAGCGTCTGCTACGAGCGCGCGGATCGCGGGTTGATCCTCGTCGGCATCGGCGAGGCCGCGCGCATCGGCGCGCACGCCGGGGGCGGCCCCGAGGCGATCCGCGAGGCCGCCCTGCGCCTGCTCCGGGACGGGGCCTCGGAGGGCGACGCGGCGGGCCCGCTGCGCCCGCGGCTGCTCGGCGGCTTCGCGTTCGACCCCGCAGCGCCGCTGGGCGGGCCCTGGGACGGGTTCGATTACGGCTGGCTCAGCCTGCCCCGGCTGCTCTTCGTCCGCGACGGCGACGACTGCGGCGTCGTGATCGCGCCGGGCACGTACCCCGCCGAGGCGGAAGGCCTGATCGAACGCGCCGAGGGCGCCGCGCCCGAGGCCGAGGACGAGCGCCCGGAGGGGGCGCTGCGCGTGGTCTGGGACATCAACCGTCCGGCGCTGCTCTCCTCCGTGACCGAGATCGCGTCGGAGGTGCGGGAGGGCCGCTACGAGAAGGCCGTGCTCGCCTCGGTGCGGGAAATCGAGACCGCGAGGCCGATCGAGCCCGGCGCGGTGCTCGCGAAGCTGCGCGCCGACTATCCGCACTGCTACCTGTTCAGCTTCCGTCGCGGCGACGCGATCTTCCTCGGGGCCACGCCGGAGCAGCTTGCCAGGCTGCGCGGCGGGGCCGTCAGCACGCTCGGCCTCGCCGGCTCCGCCCCGCGCGGTCGCACGGCCGAGGAAGACCGCGCGCTGGGCGAGGCGTTGCTGCGCAACGCCAAGGAGCGGATCGAGCACGAGATCGTCGTGCGTGCGCTGCGCGAGGGCGTCGCCAGCCTCGCCGGCGAGCTGGAAGCGCCGAACCGGCCGGAGCTGCTGCGCCTGCACAACATCCAGCACCTCGCGACGGAGGTGCGGGGGCGCGCCCTCCCCGGCGTCGACATCCTCGACCTGGTCGGGCGGCTGCACCCCACGCCCGCCGTCTGCGGCTGGCCGCCCGCCCACGCCCGCGAGGTGCTCGCGCGGCACGAGCGCTTCGATCGCGGCTGGTACGCCGGGCCGATCGGGTGGATCGACGGGGCGGGCGACGGCGAGTTCGCGGTCGGGCTGCGCTCGGCGCTGGTCCGTGGACGGCGCGCCTGGCTGTTCGCCGGCGCCGGGATCACCGCCGACTCGACCGCGAACGCCGAGCTGGCCGAGATCGAGCTCAAGTTCCGGCCGCTTACCAGCGCGTTCGGCGGCGGTGTGATGTGAGCGGCCCGCCCTCCGCGAACGCCGCCTACCGCTGCCTCGGCGCGCTCACGCGCCAGCTGCGCGCCGGCGGCCTGCGCCACGCCGTGATCGCCCCCGGCTCGCGCTCCACGCCGCTGGTGCTCGCGCTCGAGCGGACCGAGGGGATTCGCAGCTGGCTGCACCTCGACGAACGGGCGGCGGCCTACTTCGCGCTCGGCCTCGCGCGCCAGCTGCGCGAGCCGGTCGCCATCGTCACCACCTCCGGCACCGCCGCGGCGAACCTGCACCCCGCGATCGCCGAGGCCTCGCTCTCGCGCGTGCCGCTGATCGCGCTCACCGCCGACCGCCCGCCGGAGCTGCGCGACACGGGCGCGAACCAGACGATCGAGCAGCACGGCCTCTACGGCCGTCACGTGCGCTGGTTCGCCGAGCTGCCGGTCGCCGACGGCTCACCCGGCCTCGAGGCCCACGCCCGGAGCAGCGCGGCTCGCGCCGCCGCGCTTGCCGCGGGTCCGCCCGCCGGCCCGGTGCAGCTCAACATCCCGCTGCGCGAGCCGCTGATCGAGCCGGGCTGGGAGGCCGCCCTCGAGGCGTCGAGCGCACCCCCCGTCGCGGTCACCTCGCCGCCCGCGCGGGCCGCGTCGGAGGCGGCGGCGACGCTGCTGGAGCAGGCCGACGGACGGCGCGGGCTGATCTTCTGTGGCCCGGCCAACGGCGACCTGCCCGCGCGCGCGATCGCGGAGCTGGCGGCGGCGCTCGGCTGGCCCATCCTCGCCGATCCGCTCTCCGGCCTGCGCGCGGGGACGCACTCCCTCGCGCACGTCGTCGAGGCGTACGACGCGCTGCTGCGCTCGCCGCGCTTCGCGGCCGGCCTCGCGGACACGCCGCCCGAGCTGGTGCTGCGCTTCGGCGCGGCCCCGACGACGCGGCCGCTCCTCGAGTACCTCGCGGGCCTCGAGGGCGTCCCGCAGCTGGCCGTCGATGCGCCGGGCGGCTGGCGTGACCCTGACGCGAGCATCACGGCGATGCTCTGGGCGGACCCGGCCGCGCTCTGCGAGACGGTGAGCGCGGCGCTTGCCGCGCGCAGTCCCGGCGTCTTCCGCGGGAGCGCCGACGATCCCGCGCGGACGGGGGCGCGCACGCCGCCGGACCGCTCCTGGCTCGAGCGCTGGACGGACGCCAACGCCGCCGCCCGGCGCGCCCTCGCCGAGGCGATCGCCGATCTCGACGAGCCGTTCGAGGGCCTGCCGCCCGCACTGCTCGCCTCGGCGCTGCCGGACGGCGCGACACTTGTCGCCGGCAACTCGATGCCGGTGCGCGACCTCGACTCGTTCTTCCCGGCGACCCCGCGCCGGCCGACGAGGCGGATACGGCGCGGGGCCTCGGGCATCGACGGCGTCGTCTCGACGGCGGTCGGGGCGGCGGCGGCGGGCGAGGGTCCGGTCGCGGTGCTGGTCGGCGACCTCTCGTTCCTGCACGACCTCAACGGGCTCTGGGCGCTGCACCGGCACGGGCTCTCGCTGCTCGTGCTGCTCGTCAACAACGACGGCGGGGGCATCTTCCACTTCCTGCCCCAGCGCGCGCAGGCGGCCGGGCAGTTCGAGGACTGGTGGGGCACGCCGCACGGCATCGACTTCGAGGGCGCGATCCGCAGCTTCGGCGGACGCCTGCTGCGGCCCGCCCTCGGCGAGTGGCGCGAGGCCATCGCCGGCGCGCTGGCGACGCCCGGCCTGAGCGTGCTCGAGCTACGCACCGAGCGCGAGCGCAACGTCGAGCTGCATCGCGAGGTCTGGGCGCGCGTCGACGCCGCGCTGCGCGAGCCGGACCTCGACGCCGCGCCCGCCGCCTCCGCCCCCGCGCGCTGATGGGCGGCGCCGCCACCGTCGAGATCGACGGCCTTGCGATCCACGTCGACGTCGCGAGCGAGGGCCCGCCGCTGGTGCTGTTGCACGGCTTCACCGGCGCGTCGGACACCTGGCGCGACCTCGTTGGCCGCCTCGGCGGCGAGTACCGCACGATCGCCCCCGACCTCGTCGGCCACGGCCGCTCCGAGGCGCCCGGGGCGGTCGCGCGCTACGCGATCCGCCGCGCCGCCGCCGATCTCGTCGCGCTGCTGCGCGCGCTCGGCCACGAGCGCGCCGCCTGGCTCGGCTACTCGCTCGGCGGGCGGGTCGCGCTGCAGGTCGCCGCGGACCACCCGCAGGCCGTGGCCGCGTTGCTGCTCGAGGGTGCCTCGCCCGGCATCGCCGACGAGGCCGAGCGCGAGGCGCGCCGGTCCTCCGACGAGGCGCTTGCCGGCCGCATCGAACGCGACGGAGTCGAGGCGTTCGTCGACGAGTGGGAGCAGGTACCGCTCTTCGCCTCGCAGCGGGCGCTGCCGGCCGAGGCGCGGGCGGCGGTGCGCGCCACGCGGCTCGCGCAGCGCGCGCAGGGCCTCGCGAACTCGCTGCGCGGCATGGGCGCCGGGGCGCAGGCGCCGCTGCACGAGCGGCTGCCCTCGATCGCCGCGCCGGCGCTGCTGATGGCCGGTTCGCTCGACACGAAGTACATGGCGATCGCGCGGGAGATGGCGCGCACGCTGCCGGACGCTACGATTGAGGTAATCGAGGGCGCGGGCCACGCCGCGCACCTCGAACGGCCCGAGGCGTTCGTGCAGGTAGTCCGGGACTTCCTGCGCCGCGCGTACACTCCCGTCCCGCCCGCACACGAGGCCGGCGGTTGACGAGCAGGGCAGCGAGACCAGCACAGGGGGGAAGCGATGAGCGAGGCAGAGACGGCCGCGGCGGTCGAGTGGCAGCAGTCCGGCGACTACACCGACATCATCTATGAGACCTCGAACGGCATCGCCAAGATCACGATCAACCGGCCGGAGGTGCACAACGCCTTCCGCCCGCAGACCGTCGACGAGATGCTCGACGCGTTCGTGCGGGCGCACCACGACGCCACGATCGGCGTGGTGCTCTTCACCGGCGCGGGTACGCGCGCCTTCTGCTCCGGCGGCGACCAGCGCGTGCGCGGCGAGGGCGGCTACGTCGGCGACGACGGCGTGCCGAACCTCAACGTGCTGCCGCTGCAGCGCTACATCCGCTCGATGCCCAAGCCGGTGATCGCCCTCGTCAATGGCTATGCGATCGGCGGTGGGCACGTGCTGCACGTCATCTGCGACCTCTCGATCGCTTCGGAGACGGCGATCTTCGGGCAGACCGGCCCGCGCGTCGGCTCCTTCGACGCCGGCCTCGGGGCGACGCAGCTGGCGCGCATCGTGGGCCACAAGAAGGCGCGCGAGATCTGGTTCCTCTGCCGCCAGTACAGCGCCCAGCAGGCGCTCGACATGGGCCTCGTCAACGAAGTCGTCCCGCCCGAGGAGCTGGAGGCGGAGGGGGTGCGCTGGGCCAACGAGATCCTGGAGCTTAGCCCGACCGCGCTGCGCTTCCTGAAGATGTCCTTCCTTGCCGACACGGACGGCCTCGCCGGCATCCAGCAGCTCGCCGGCGACGCTACCTCGCTGTTCTACATGTCCGACGAGGGTAAGGAGGGCAAGAACGCCTTCCTCGAGAAGCGGCAGCCCGACTTCTCGAAGTTCCCGCGCCTTCCGTAGTCCGGGAGCGACGGCGGCGTGAGCAGCGAGGTGGGGGCGGCGCGCGTGACCCCGGCGAGTAACCCGTCCGGCCTCAAGGTCTGGGTGCTGGCCGCGCGGCTGCCGACGCTGACGGCGGCCGTCGCGCCCGTCGTCGTGGGCAGCGGCGTGGCGATTCACGACGAGGTGTTCGCTCTTGCCCCGGCGCTCGCCGCCCTGCTCGGCGCGCTCGCGATCCAGGTCGGCGCGAACCTCGCGAACGACGTCTCCGACTTCCGGCGGGGCGCGGACACGGCGGAGCGGATCGGCCCGCCGCGCGTCACCCAGCTCGGGCTGGTCAGCCAGCGCCAGGTGCTGGCCGCGATGTGGATCGCCTTCGGCGTCGCGACGCTCGCCGGCCTCTACCTGACCGCCGTGGCGGGCTGGCCCGTGGTCGCCGCCGGAGTCGCCTCGATCCTCGCCGCCATCGCCTACACGGGCGGGCCCTGGCCGTTCGGCTACCGCGGGCTGGGCGAGGTCTTCACCTTCGTCTTCTTCGGCCTCGTCGCGGTCGCCGGCACCTACTACGTGCAGGCGGAGACGCTGAGCGCCGGAGCGCTGGCGGCGGGCGTGCCCGTGGGTCTCACCGTCTCCGCGATCCTGATCGTGAACAACGTGCGCGACATCGAGACGGACGCGGCCGCCGGCAAGCGCACGCTCGCCGTGATGCTCGGGCGGCGGCTCTCGCGCTGGCAGTTCAGCCTCACGCTCGCTCTCGCGTGGCTCACGGCGCTCGCGCTCTGGCCGATCGGCTTCGGGCCGCAGGCGCTGCTGGCGCTGATCGCGCTGCCGCTCGCGATCGGCCCGCTGCGCGCGGTGCTGCGCAGCGAGGACGGCCCGACGCTCAACTCCGCGCTGCGCGCGACCGCGCGGCTGCACCTCGCCCTCGGCCTGCTGATCGCCCTCGGCGCGACGCTCTAGAGGTGAGATCGTGACCACCGAACCCGGCCAGCAGAAGCCTCCCGATGCGGCCCCGACGGCGAGCCTGCGCTGGCGGCCCTTCCGCCTCCCGCTGCGCGCCCCGATCGTGGCCGCCAGCAGCACGATCGAGGAGCGCGAGGGCGTCCTCCTCGAGCTGCGCGACGAGGAAGGCCGCAGCGGCTTCGGCGAGGCCTCGCCCTTCCCGGAGGACGGCGACGGCGGGGCCCCGGAGGTGCTGCGGCTGCTCGACGAGTGGGCGCCGCGCCTGCTCGCCGGCGAGGGGCTGCCCTCGGACCAGCACTCGGCCGTGGCGGCGGCGCTGCGCTGCGCCCTCGACTGCGCGCGGCTCGATCTCGCCGGTCGCCGCCGGGGCCTGCGCATCGCGGCGATCAGCGGCGGGGGCGCGGTCCGCGAGGTGCAGGTGAACGCCGTCATCGGCGACGGATCGCCGGAGTGGGTGCGGGAGCAGGCTGCGGCGGCAGTCGCAGCCGGCTACGGCACCATCAAGCTCAAGGTCGCCGTGGGCACGCTCGAGCAAGACCGCCGCCGCGTGCAGGCGCTGCGCGAGGTGGCGCCGGACGCAACGCTGCGCCTCGATGCCAACGGGGGCTGGGACGCCTCGGCCGCCGCGAGGGCCATCGAGAGCCTCGCCCACTACGATCTCGAGTACGTCGAGCAGCCGTTGCCCGCCGGCGACCTCGCGGGCCTGGCCGCCCTGCGCCAGGAGGAGGTCTGCCGCATCGCCGCCGACGAGACGGTCGCCAACCGGGAGGCCGGGGAGCGGATCCTCGATACCGGCGCAGCCGACATCCTGGTGCTCAAGCCGATGCGCCTCGGCGGGATCCGGCCCGCTCTCTCACTCGCCCACGATGCGTCCTGGGATGGCGTCTCCTGTGTCGTCACGACGATGTTCGATTCCAGCTTCGGCGTGGCTGCCGCGCTGCACCTCGCCGCGGCCGTCGACATGCTGAACGCATGGGGCAGGCTCGCGCACGGGCTCGGCACGGCCGAGCACCTCGCCGCCGACCTCGTGGCGCGCCCGCTCATCCCGGTCAGGGGCGCGTTGCACATCCCCTCGCCGATCGGCCTGGGCATCGAGCCGGACGAGGCCGCCGTCGAGGCCGTCGCGACGGGTGACTGGGTCGAGTTGAGCCGCTGACCGCGGGCGCACGTTGACGCCTTCGCGGGCACACTCAAGAATGGCCGGGCTGCCCGGCGGTCCGGGCAGGCGGCTTCGGGGAACGGCAGGCGAATGAGCGACGAACCCCTCTTCGAGTACGACGAGAGCGTGATCGGCGTCGAGCGCGACGTGGGCACCCTCGAGGTCACCGCGGAGCGCCTCGAGCGCTACTGCGAGATCGTCGGCGAAACCAACCCGCGCTACGTGGAGGACGGGGAGGCGCCGCCGAGCTTCCTGCAGCGCATGCGCTTCGCGCCCGGCCCGGACCCGCGCGTGCGCTTCGGCAACGTCACCTTCCACGCCGGCTCGCGCCTCGAGCAACTCGTGCCGGTCCGCGTCGGCGACGTGCTCACCGGCTACGCGCAGGCCAAGGAGGTCTACGCCAAGACCGGCCGCAGCGGCACCATGGTCTTCGCCGTGCGCCGCCTCACCTACCGCAACCAGCGCGGCGAGGACGTCGCCTACAGCGACCAGACCACGGTCCACCGGCAGGTCGGCGAATGAGCCAGCCATACTTCGACGACATCGACGTCGGCGACGAGATCGAGGGCGCCTGGACCGCCCGGCGCGAGCAGGTCCTCGAGTACATCGCGCTTGAGCCGGGCGGCCCGGCCGACGACGCGCAGGGGCGCTTCACCGACCCCGTGCGCGCGAAGAAGCTCGGCTTCGAGCGGCCGATCGTGCCCGGCGCACTGAGCATGTCGGTCCTCACCCGACTGGTGACGGACTGGATGGGCCCCGCCGGCGACCTCGAGTCGATCGACATCAACTTCCGCCGCCCCGTGCTGCAGGAGGACGAGCTGCGATCGCTGGGCCTGGTGATCGACACCGAGCCGTCCGGGGACGGCGGCCTTGTGCGTATCGACGTCTACTTCGAGAACGATCGCGGCGAGCGGCCGCTGCAGGGCGTCGCCGTCGTCAAGCTGCCCGCGCGAGACGGCGCGTAGGCGGGCGGCTGCCGGGAGCGAGGGCCGCATGGACCTCCTGACCGATCCCTTCGGCGACTGCGGGGCGGCCATGGTGCCGCTGCGGATCGCGGCCGGGGTCGTCTTCGTGCACGCCGGATGGGGCAAGTTCCAGCGCGGCATCGATGGCTTCGGCGATTGGCTGAGCGGCCTCGGCTACCCGCTGTCCCAGCTCTCGGCGCGGCTGGTCGCGAGCCTCGAGCTCGTGGGAGGTCTCGCGCTGATCCTCGGGCTGTTCACGCACTGGGTCGCCATCCCGCTGACGCTGACGATGCTGGTGGCGACGTACACGAACGCGGTGAAGCTGCGCCTGCCGTTCGCGGGCAACGAGAACGCGCAGGGCTACGAGCTCGACCTCCTGCTGATCGCGATGCTCGTCGCGCTCATCCTCGGCGGCTCCGGCCCGCTCTCCCTGGACGTGTTGATCGCGAACTAGGGCGATAGTGGGGTTTGGAATCGGCTTTCAGCGCCGCTCAGTGGTTGACGTTTGTCAAGTCAGGACTTAACTTGCCTCTGAGCCCGTTTCACGAAGGAAGCAGCTTTGCGCTGCTAATCTATGTGCGGGACGGCGGTGCGAGCCCCGCCACGGAATTCTTGGAAGGGCTCCAACGAAGGGATCGTGTTCGTGTTACCGCACTGCTTGAGCGGGTCGCGGAACATGGTCCGCTGTCAAGTGGGGAGAAGTCCGCTCCTCTCACCGGCGAGAACTTCTTTGAGTTCAAGGCCGGACAGCAACGCCTATTCTGGTGCTATGCCCCCGATAGGCGGATCATTCTTCTGAGTGGATTCACCAAGAAGGGAAGCCGCACACCGAAGAACGAACTGGCTACCGGCCGGACGCTCTGCGAAGAAGTACGTGAAGAGATAAGCAACGAGGATCGTCGATCAAGGGGGTGACGATGATCAGGCTGCAGGACTGGATCGACGAGTTCCAGGGCGATCCCGACTACGAGTTCGACAAGCTCGCCGTTGAGGTCGGCGAGCAGATCTTCGCGCGCATGGAGGAGCTGGGCATGACCCAGGCTGATCTTGCTCGGCAGATGGGCGTGAGCCGCGCACGCATCAGCCAGATCCTGCGAGGCAACGACAACCTCACGCTCAAGAGCATCGTCGGCGTGGCTATCGGACTCGAGTCGCGAGTCGACGTGCAGCTCAAGCCCGTGAGGTCCATCGGGCGTCTCTCCCGCCGCGACTGTCGACCAGTCATCCGCATGGGTGCGCACATGGTCGGTGAAGATCCCCCGGCGTCGGTGCTGGCGGCGGCCGCGTAAGCCGCAGATGGCCCAAAAGCTTCGCTTGCGGGAGGCAGGCCCTGCCGTCCTCGATCTCCGGCGATTCTGGATCGAACGGCTCGAGTATCAAGAAGACGAGGAGCTTCCGGTCGACTTGCCGGAACCGGCAGTGCGCGTTTCACGTCCGGAGATACTTGAGTCTGATGCGGACGACTACTTTGTCACGCTGAGGCTGCGAGTCGCACAGGGTGAAGCTCGTGCTATCGACCTCACGATCGTCGGAGTGTTCAGGCTCCAGTCCGGCGGGGAGTCTCAAGCTCGCCTTCTGCGGATGCTGGAGTACAACGGCTCGGCGATTCTCTTCAGTGCGGCCCGCGGCATGATCGAATCGGTGACTGGGGTCAGTGGCTTTGGGCGGATGGGCGTCCCATCCATTGATCTCGCCGAGCTGATCGAACGCTAGCATCTGACCACACCGCCCCAAACCCCGCGTACTATCGCGCCATGCACCGCCTGCATCCGGGGCGCATCGATGGCTGGAGCGTGCGAAGGCGCGTCCGAGTCATCGTGGCGCTGCTGGTGCTGCTGGCCGTCGTTGCCGCGGCGCCCACGACGCACTCCTACCTGCGCGCCACCGCCTTCACCGCCGACGTCGTGCTGCAACTGCCCGTGCGCCCGCTCGCCTGGGCCACGCACGCGCCCTCGGTCGAGCACATCGAGTGGAGCGGCGAGGTCGAGGGCCGGGGGCAGCTGACGCTGCCGGAGGGCGACAATCAGCGGCCCGCGATCATCCTCGTCCTCGGCGCCGACCCCGCCCCAGCCGACGACGAGCGCGTGCTGAGCCTCACCGGTGGCCTCGCCCGCATCGGCTTCGTCGTGCTGCTCACCGAGTCCGACGATCTCAACGCGGCCGTCGTCCTGCCGAGCGAAATACCGAGGCTCGTCGGCGCCTTCGAGGCGCTCGCCGCGCATCCGCGCGTGAACGAGGAGGAGATCGGCTACGTCGCGCTCTCGGCGGGGGGATCGCTCGCGATCGTCGCCGCCTCGCAGCCGGAGATCGCCGACCGCGTCGCCTACGTCGTCGCGCTCGGCCCCTACTACGACGCCGAGACGCTCGCCGCCTCCGTGGTCTCGTACAGCTTCCGCGGCCCCGAGGGCGTCGAGCAGTGGGAGCCCGCCGGCATCGCCCGCCGCGTCGTGCGCAACACGCTGCTGGCCGGGCTGCCCGAGGCCGAGCGCGCCGCGATCGAGGCCGGCCAGGCGCCGCAGAGCGACGGCGGGGCGGCGGTCGCGGAGCTGGTGCAGTTCCCGGCGCTCGACCGCGCCGAGGACCTGCTCGCCTCGTTGCCGCCGGCACAGCAGGCGCACCTCGAGGCGGTGAGCCCGCGCTACAGCATCGACGGGCTGCGCGCCCCCTTCTACCTGCTGCACGACCGCGGCGACGAGTTCATCCCCTGGACCGAATCCGAGGCGATGGCGGAGGCGCGCGAGCCCGAGATCTATCACCGCCTCGATCTCTTCCAGCACGTCGAGCCGGACCCCGGCAACGTCGAGCACATGCTGCGCGACGGCTGGCGGATCCTGCGCCTGGTCGTGGGGATCCTCGAGGACTCCCGCTGAGGCGCGCCGCGAGGCTGGCGGGCTGGTAGGGTCCGGGCATGGACGACGCGCCGGTGCTGCTGCTGACCTCCTGGCATCTGCCTCGCATGCGCTCGATGCCGCGCGCCTTCTGGGCGGTGCGCGCGCTCGATCGCCGCACGCGCTCGCAGCAGGGCTGCCTGCGCGTGCACCGCTGGACCTCGCGGCGCTCGCTGCTGCTCACGACGTGGTGGCGCAGCCGCGCCGCCGCCGAGACCTGGCTCGCCTCCCCATCCTTCCGCGAGGCCGACGAGCGGCTGCGCGCGATCCCCGGCGCGGAGGCGCTCCTCGACCTGCGCGAGACCCCCCGGGACTCGCTCGGCCAGTAGGGCCTTTCCGAAACTCCCGCAAGCCCGATCCGGCCCCCTCTCCCTGGGGAGAGGGCGGGGGTGAGGGGGAAGACTCCCGCGCGCCTCCGAACGCCCCGATGGCGCAAGGCAATCCCGGAGGGCGGACCCTCCCTCACCCCCAAATGCAGGCGAAGCAGGTCTCCCTCGGGGAGAGGGGACCGGTGGGGATGCGCTCGCTGCCCAGAGCAGAGGGTTGCGCGAGCGTCTCCAGTAGAGTCTGGGAGGTTACGAGGGCGCCCCTGGTTGGCGCCGGAGTTCGTCGCGCAGCGCCTCCGCCTCGGCGCGCAGCGCGGTGCTCACTTCCACCGGGTACGGCACGTCGGGCGCCTCCAGCGCGCGCAGCGCCGCGGGCAGACGCTCGCGCTCCGCCGCCGCCCGCTCGCGGGCGTCCTCCAGCGTGCGCATGCCCGCCTCGAGGCGCTCGCCGCCGCGCATCACCTGCTCCAGCAACGGCTCGCCCTCGAGGCGCTCGGCCGCTCGCGCGATCACGTCGCCGCGCGCGAGTCCGGCGGCGTCGCGCAGGCGGAAGACCTGCTTGCGCCCGGGCAGCGTCTCCTTCGCGGCCGAGAGCTTGATGCGCCCCCGGCCGGCGTAGGCGGCGAGCTTGTAGACGGCGTCGAGCGTGGGCGCGTCCGCCGAGGCCGCGGCGCGCGTGCCCACGCCGAAGGCGTCGATCGGCGCGCCCGCGGCGACGAGCTCCGCGATCCGCAGCTCGTCGAGGCCGCCGCTGGCGAAGATCTCAACCCGCTCCAGTCCGGCTGCATCGAGGATCGCGCGCGCCTCGAACGCCAGCTCGCCGAGCGGCTCCGAGTCGAGGCGCACGGCGTGCACGCGGAAGGCGTCGCCTAGCTCCGCGGCCAGCCGCGCCACGCGGCGCACACCCTCGGCGGTGTCGTACGTGTCGACGAGCAGGACGGTCTCGGGGTGGGTGGCGACGAAGCTGCGGAAGGCCTCGGCCTCGTCGTCGTGGGCCTGCACGTAGCTGTGCGCCATCGTGCCGGTCGGCGGGATGCCGTAGCGGTCGGCGGCGAGCACGTTCGAGGTCGCCGTCATGCCCGCGATGTAGAGCGCGCGCGCCGCTTTCAGCGCCGCGTCCGTGCCGTGCGCGCGCCGCGTCCCGAAGTCCACCACCGGCCGCCCCGCGGCCGCCGCGGCGAGCCGCGCGCCCGTCGAGGCGATGACCGTCTGCAGGTGCTGCTGGTTGAGCAGGTACGTCTCGGCCCGCTGCGCCGCCGGCCGCGGCGC
>VXMT01000238.1:14466-22769 GCA_009840965.1 Chloroflexota bacterium | reverse complement strand
GGCCGGGAGAGGGGGCCGGAGGGAGGCTATCGAGCGTGAGGCGGGCTCAGGCTATGCTAGCGCGCGTGCCCCGGGCCGGACGGGGCGAGGCAGGGGCGCCGGGCGGCGCCGCCGCAGCGGTGAACGAGGCGCCATGGCTGAGCATCGACGCCTGAACGTCTTCTTCGACGTCGACTACACGCTGATCATGGCCGACGGCCGGCTGCGCAATCACACCGAGGAGGTGTTCAGCCGCCTCAAGCAGGCCGGCCACTCGATCTACATCTGGTCGGGCGTCGGCATCCGCCGCTTCGACATGCGCCTGCACGGCCTCGACGGCTACGTCGACGACTACTTCGTCAAGCCGCTCTACCGCTACCGCGAGCGGCTCGAGGAGATGGACGTCACGGTGATGCCGGACTACGTCATCGACGATCACTCGCAGGTCGTCGCCGCCTTCGACCACGGCTATCACATCCCCGACATCGCCCGCCGCGACGACCGCGAGCTGCTCTACATCCTCGAGGAGATCGAGGCGCTTGCGCGCGGTGAGACGATCGACTGGAGCCAACGGGAGTAGCGCGAGGGGGCGAGGCGACATGGCGATCTCCACTGAGGACCGGATGGCGATCATGGATCTGCTGTCTCGCTACAACCACGCGATCGACGGCGGCGACACTGAGGCCTGGCTCGACTGCTTCACCGAGGACGCGGTCTACGAGTTCCCGCCCGACCGCCGCTGGGAGGGCATCGAGCAGTTGCGCGAGGTCGCCGAGTCGCGCGCGGCCAACCCGGACCAGCCGGCCTCGCGGCACTGGCTCAACAACGTGCTGATCGAGGGCGACGATCAGGAGGCGCGGGTGACGTCCTACGTAATGCTGCTGCGGCTTTCCGACTGTCCGCGCATCAATCACACGGGGATGTACCGCCACACCCTGCGCAAGGTGGACGGCGCCTGGAAGTTCGCCCACCGCCGCATGGACCAGGACCGCTAGCGCCCCGAGCTCGCCGACGGGCGAAGCAGCAGCAGCATCGTGAGGTTGCACGCGGCAGCCGCGGCGATGGCGCTCGCGAGCGACACCTGGTCCAGCTCGATCAGCTGGCTGAAGCCGATGTTGTAGAGCGTCGCGAAGACCATCTGGCAGAAGCCGAGCAGGGCCGAGGCGAGACCGGCCATGCGCTCGAACGGGATCAACGCGCCGGCCATCGCCGCCGGACGGACGATGCCGTTCCCGCCGGCGAAGCAGAACATCGGCAGCAGCACGGCCCAGGGGCTGGCGACGCCGCTCCAGGCAAGCGTCGCCATGATCGCCGCCCCGCTCGCCGCGAGCGCCGCCCCGAACAGCACGACCCGCGAGTCCGCCCAGCGCACGACCAGCCGGCTGGAGAGGAACGCGCCGCTGATCAGGCCCATCGCCACGAACCCGAAGCCGAATCCGAACTGCGCCGGCGAGAGCCCGAGCTCCTCGATCAGCACGAACGACGAGCCCGAGATGAAGACCAGTTGCCCGCTGAACATCAGCCCCATCGCGAGCGCGTAGGCAAGGAAGGTGCGGTGCGTCAGCAGCGCGCGGTAGTTCCTGCTCATCTGCACGGCGTCGAGCGCGCGGCTGTCCTGCCGCACGTTCGTCTCCGGGAAGGTCGCCCGGTAGGCGACGAGCAGGAAGACGCCGATGCCGATCAGCGTGACGAACACGGCGCGCCAGTCGAAGAGATCCTGCAGCACGCCGCCGACGATCGGCGCGAGGGTCGGCGCGAGCGGCGTGGCCATGGCCATGTACGCGAGGATCTGCGCGGCGCGATCGCGCCCGAAGATGTCGAGCACCATCGCGCGGCCGATCGCCGGCCCGGCGCCGCCGCCGATGCCCTGCACGATGCGCCCGAGGATCAACGCCTCCGCGGACCACGCGAACAGCGAGAGCACGCCGCCGGCGATGAAGAGCACGAGCCCGGCGATCAGCGCCGGGCGCCGCCCGAAGCGGTCGGAGACCGGCCCGTAGACCAGCTGCGAGGCGGCGAAGGCGAGCAGGAACAGCGTGACCGCGAGCTGCACCGTCGCCGTCGGCGCCTCGAACTCCTCGGCCATGTTCGGCATCGAGGGCAGGAACATGTCGACCGCGAGCGGGGCGGTGGTGGTGAGGCCGATCAGCAGGCCCACGCCCCACTTCGAGCGGGCGCGCCGCCGGTCGAGCATCGAGAGCCCGGGTGCTTCGTTCGTGGTCACGGGCGTCCCGCTCCCGCCGCTCGCCGCGCCGTCTCCGGCCCCCGGAGGATCGGGGCGGCGCGCGGGTGGATCAATCGGCCCGCTATGCTGGCAGCGGCGCATCGCGAGCATTCGTGAGTCGCCGTGCGTCCCGGGTGAACGGAGCCTCGCGTGGAGATCGTCCCGCTGCTCGTGCTGATGGCGGTGTTCGCCGTGGCCTCGGGTGCCGTGGCGCGGCGGAAGCGGCGCCGGGTGTGGCTGTGGGCCCTGCTGGGCGCCCTCTTCACCATCGCCGCCCTGATCATCGTCGCGATCCTGCCGGGGCGACGCGGGCGAGCGGCGAGCGGCGGCGTCCGCGCCGACGGGCTGGACGACGACTCGCGGCTCCGCGCGCGGACGGAGGCGGAGGCGATGCGGCGGAAGCAGGACGATGCACGCGCCGAAGCGCACCGGGACATGTCGTCCCACATCCCCGGCGGCGGCTTCTGAGGCCTGCAGCGCCACGCCGGACCGCAACCCGGCGATCCATCGGGTGGGAGGGAGTCCTCGCGTGGAGCTCGCCCCGCTGCTCGTGCTGATCGGCGCGTTCGCCGTGCTGACCGGCGCCCTCGCCCGGCTGAAGCGTCGCCGGGTGTGGCGCTGGGTGCTGCTGGGCGCCCTGCTGCCCGCCGTCGCCGTCCTCGCCGTCCTGCTCCTCCCGCGACGGCGCCGGGCTGCTCCGGGCGGCGGCGGCCTTCCGGGCGGCGTCGATCCCGACTCGTGGCTTCGCTCATTGGCGGCGGGAGCGACGGTGCGGCAGCAGCGAGACCAGGTGGTCGCGGAAGCCCAGCGCGACGCGTTCCAGAACTGGCGCTACCGCTGGTAGCCACTCCCGAGGCGCCTCCCGCGACCAGGTCGGCGAAGGCACGCGGCACTCTCGAGACCCCGCCCCCGCGCGCAGCCGCTGACGCGGCCCTGCGATAGGCTAGGGCCACCTCGAATCCTCCGAGGGACGAGCAACTGCGGCCGCTGCCCGCCGGCCGCCCGCGAGGGAGCGCGCCGACGACTACGCACACCCGCGACGACGACCGCGAGGACGCGCCCTCGCAAGAGGGCATGCGCCCGGACGCCGAGGCGGAAGGGCTCCCCACGCCCGCGCAACTGATCAGGGGCGTCGCCGCCGCGCCCACCTTCGCCTCGCTGCACGACCGCGACTTCCGCTGGTTCTTCTTCGCCTCGCTCAGCCAGAACGCGGCGATGAACATGCAGATGCTGGCGCGCGGCTTCCTCGTCTTCTGGCTGACCGGCTCCTACGCCGCCCTCGGCACGCTCGCGCTGGTGCACGCGGTCTCGATGCTGGCCTTCTCGCTCTACGGTGGCGTGCTCGCCGACGGCCGCTCGAAGCGGATGATCCTGCAGCTGGGGCAGATCGCGGCCGCCCTCAACGCCGCGGCGGTCGCGACGCTGCTCTTCGCCGACCTGCTGCGCTGGGAGCACCTGCTGATCGCGGCCTTCGCGCAGGGCATCACGAGCGGGCTGATGATGCCGGCCCGCCAGGCGATGCCGCCTGAGATCGTCCAGCCCTCGCTGCTGCAGAACGCCGTCTCGCTCAACACGGCCAACATGAACGTCATGCGCCTGCTCGGGCCGGCCCTCGCCGGCGTGCTGCTCGCGGTCACCGAGGCGGAGTGGGCCTACACGATCATGACCGCGCTCTTCGCGCTCTCGATCATCCTGCTCGCGCGAGTGCCGAAGCGCGCGCCACAACCCCGCTCGATGAGCGCGGCGAACGTGATCAGGGAGCTCCGCGAGGGCTTCTCCTACATCCGCCGCACGCCCACCGTCTTCTCGCTGCTGGCGATCGGCTTCACCACCTCGTTGCTGGGCATGCCCTACATCCGCCTCATGCCGGGCTTCGTCGCCGACGTGCTGAACGGCGACTCGGCGCAGCTCGGCATCCTGATGAGCCTCGCCGGCCTCGGATCGCTGACCGGCGCGCTCGCGCTCGCCTCGTTGCGTTCGAGGCGGCGCGGCAGGCTGCTGCTGCTGAGCATGGTGGTGATGGGCCTGGGGCTGACGGCGTTCTCCGCCTCCACCTTCTTCGCGCTCTCGATCGTCCTGATGTTCGTCGTCGGGATCGGCGAGGCGGGGCGGCAGGCGCTGAACGTGGTGCTGATCCACCAGTACGCCGACGACGCCTACCGCGGCCGGGTGATGAGCGTGCTGATGACGCAGGTCGGCACGATGGCGCTCGGCGCCTTCATCGTCGGCCTGATCGCCGAGGTGGTGGGCCCGCAGGTCGGCCTCGGCAGCTTCGCCGTGCTGCTCGTGCTCGTCGCGATCGTCGTGCACCTCTTCGTCCCGCGCGTACGCGAGATCCAGTAGCGCGCGACGCGTCGCCGGGCCGCTACGGAACTTTCTTGCCAGAACGTTCGTTAATCGCATAGAGCCGGGGAGGGACGGCGATGGTTGTTCGCTGCTTGCGTCGCTCGCTGTCGATCCTGCTCGCGGCGGGCCTCGCGCTCTCGCTCTCGACCGGCCTCACGGCCTGCGACGGCGGACAGGAGCAGCCCTCGCCGCCCGCGGCAGCCTCACCCGCCGCGACATCCACGCCCACGGCCGAATCGACTCCATCGCCGACACCCACCGCAACGCCCTCCCCAACTCCGACGCCCATAGCGACCGCTACCCCGACTCCGTTGCCGAGTCCAAAGCCCGCGCCCTCCTCGGCCGTCACCGCGACGCCCTCGCCCACCGCGACGCCCTCGCCATCACCAACTCCAGCCGTCACGCCGTGCGCCGGCATCGAGTGCATCGAGGACGCGACGGGCGCCTTCGAGCACAGGACGTGGGAAGCCGGCGAGGCTATCGACTGGACCGGGGGCGCATTCGCCCTTGAGACGCTCACCGGGCGCGTTCACGGTTACCGTCTCGTGCCGCCGTACACCGATGAGCCGTGGGGCGAGGCGCCGCAGGACTACCGCGTCCTCTCCCGCAGGTGGGTGGGCGCACGCATCACGGACATCCCGGCTCACCTGCCGGGGTACCCCGCGATCCATGGACGCACGTACCTGCTGCTCGATCGCGAGACGCTGCAGGTCTGGCGCTGGCCCAGGCGCGCGCTCTACCTCGCGGCGCTCTCGGACGACCACATCCTCTTCCATGACCGACGCGACGGCAGCTTCACGCTCATGACCCGCGAGGGAGCGGTCGCAGCGCAGTTCTCACTGCGCGGCGTGGGGGAGTCCAACGACCAGCACTCGTTCTTCTCGCCGGACGGCCGGACGCTCGTGATCTCGGTCCGGGCCGGCCCGTCCGACGGGGGTGAGCGGGTGTACCGGATGCCCGTCACGGCATCCCGCCCCGAGCCGCTATTGGAGCCGAGAGCGCCCGACGGGTGTCGGGCGTCCCAGGTGCGCGCCAACTACTCCGGCACCCGGCCCGCTTGGGGGCACAAGGGCTCATGGAACGACCAGCATTCCATTGGCTGGGCAGAACACTCTGGTCCCGAGCCCCGCATGATCCTCGTCCACGTGCACTACTACTGTCCGGAGCAGGAGCGGCGCGGCTCCGCGTGGCTCCTCTTCAACTGGGAGGGCGAACCCCTTCCCGTGGACGCCTGGACCGGCTACGGGGGTTCTATTCTCGGAGGCCCATTCCTGGGTCAGGACGCGAACGCGCAGCCACCCTGCGGCGGGAGCCTTTCTCCCGACGGCCGCTACGTCGCCTGGCAAGAGGGCTTCCCGGACGGGCACAAGTGGCACGGTCAATACCCGGAGACTCGACCCTGGAATCGGGTCGTCATCGCCGACGCGGATACGTGCCAGCCGATCTTCCGCGTGCTCTCGGCCTACACGTACCAAGGGCTCTGGGAAGCCCAGTGGCTCGCGAACAGCGAAGGCTTGGTGGTCGGCGTACTCGGCGGCCACGCAATCGCTCGCGTCGACCCAGAGCCCGAAGTGGTCAGGCTCCCGACCGTCCCACCCGGCCCTCGCTGGGCCTTTGGGCCGGTCCCCTCCCCTACAGGCGAGGGCCGCTACTTCGCGTACGACTTCGCCGGAGTATACGACGCTGCACGAGACCGCTGGATAGCCCCCGGGTTCGCGCTGTCCATCGACTCAGAGCCGCATGCCCGCCGCGAGGAGTTCCGAAGCTGGGGCCCTGTCCTCTGGGGTGAGACCCACGAGGAACTGCGCTACGGGTCAGGGGAGTGGGATCGCGAGACGTTCACCGAGGGTTGGTTCGGAGGTCTCTTTGACTGGTCACTTCTTCATCCCAGGATCGAGTTCGCGCCCTTCGACAACAGACTCAGCTTCGTGGTCGCTCGCACGGAAGACTGCGTGGATCTTCGCGAGCACCCCGAAGAGGAGGCTCTCGTTCTCGCCTGTCTGCCGGATGGAAGCGGCGTCTACCTCAGCGAAGACGCCAGCTGGTATGCCCGTCCTCACCTCGGTTCTTCGGTGGGTGACACCCTGGTCCGCGTCCGCACCGAGGACGGCCTCGAAGGCTGGCTCCCCCTCGACTACCTGGACCACGAGTAGGACCGTCGCGACGAACGAGATCCAGTAGCGCGCGCCCGCCGCTCCGCTAGGCTAGGCGCTGCTCCGCGACCCACCGACGACTGCACAGCGCCGCGAGGACGACCGCGAGGAGACGCCAGTGCGAGGCGGCACGCGCCTGGACGCGCAACCGGAACGCGCCGCGGCCACCTCGCGGCTGATCGGCGGGCTCGCCTCGGCGCGCACCTTCGAGTCGCTGCGCGACCGCGACTTCCGATGGTTCTTCATCGCCACGCTCGGCCTGAACGCGACGATGAACATGCAGCTGCTCGCGCGCGGCTACCTCGTGTTCGAGCTCACCGGCTCCTATGCGGCGCTGGGGACGATGGCGCTGTTCCTGTCCGTGGTCATGCTCGGCTTCTCGCTCTACGGGGGCGTGCTGGCCGACCGCAGCTCGAAGCGGGTCATGGTGCAGCTCGGCGAGCTCGGGGGAGCGTTGACCGCGGCGGCGGTGGCGGTGCTGCTCTTCATGGATCAGCTCCGCTACGAGCACCTGCTGATCGCCGCGATGGCGCAGGGAGCGACCAGCGGCATGATCTTCCCGGCGCTGCAATCGATGCCGCCGGAGATCGTCGGCCCCTCGCGGCTGCAGAACGCGGTCTCGCTCAACATGGCGGGCATGAACAGCATGCGGCTGCTGGGGCCGACGCTCGGCGGGATCCTGCTCGCGATCATCGGCGCGGAGTGGGTCTACGTGCTCATGACCGCGCTGTTCGTGGTCTCGATCGTGCTCTTCCTGCGCGTGCCAAAGCGTGCGCCGGAGCCGAGCCAGACGAGCAAACGCGGCGGCATCGGCGAGATCCGCGAGGGCGTCTCCTACGCCCTGCGCACTCCCACCGTGTTCCTGCTGCTCGCCCTCAGCTTCGTGACTTCATTGCTGGGGATGCCCTACATCCGCATCCTGCCGGGCTTCGTCGCCGATGTGCTGAACGGGGACGCGGCGCAGCTCGGCCTGATGATGAGCGTCGCCGGCCTCGGCTCGCTCGTCGGGGCGCTCGCGCTGGCCTCGCTGGCGCCGAGGGGGCGCGGGAAGCTGCTGCTGCTGAGCGTGGCCGTGACGGGGCTGGGCCTGACGGCGTTCTCCGCCTCGTCGAACTACCTGCTGTCGCTGCTTCTCATGGGCATCGTCGGGCTGGGGGAGGCGGGGAGGCAGGCGCTCAACAACGTGCTGCTGCACACGCACGTGGACGACGCCTACCGGGGCCGGATGGCGAGCATCTTCATGATGCAGGTCGGCACGATGGCCCTCGGCGCCTTCGCCGTCGGCCTGATCTCGGAGGTCGTGGGGCCGCAGGTGGGGCTCGGCAGCTTCTCCTTGTTGCTCGTGCTGACCGCGATCGCCGCCTACGCCCTCGTCCCCCGCCTGCGCGACATGCAGTAGCGAGCCGGCGATATGGTCGACGCTTCCCTCCGGCCCCCTCTCCTGGGGGAGAGGGTTAGGGCGAGGGAGGGTCCACACTCCGGAATTGCGTTGCGCTATCGGGGCTCTCGGAGGCGCGCGGGCGTCCGGGCGGGCCCCCCCCCCCCCCACACCCCCCCACCACGCGCCGCGGCGGGGGTGGGGGGGTGGGGAGATGAGCGCG
>VXMT01000238.1:0-14456 GCA_009840965.1 Chloroflexota bacterium | reverse complement strand
CCTCACCCCCGCCCTCTCCCCAGGGAGAGGGAGACGGATCGGGCTGTGGGAGTTAGCAGAGGTCTCCCTGGGCGAGAGGGTGGGGGCGTCGCGATCACCCCACCGGCCGGCGGTCGCGGACGATCTCGGTGAGGATGCCGTCGGCGGAGGCGGGGTGGAAGAAGGAGGCCGTGATGTCCTCGATCGGCTCGCCGAAGTCGATGTAGCGCAGGCCGTTGTCGATGAACTGCTTCGTGTCGGCGACCACGTCGTCGCTGCCGTAGCCGATGTGGTGCAGCCCCGGCCCGCGCCGCTCGGGGTAGCGCCCGATCCCGCTCCGCGCGTCGTCCGGCAGCAGGATCTCGATCTTCGTCTCGCCGACGCCGACCCGGACGAAGAAGATGCGCGTGCGCTCCGGCGCGAAGTAGCCGCCCTCGGGCATGGGCGCACGGTCAATGTCCCAGGCGAGGCCAAGCCGCTCGACGAGCACCTCGCCGGCCTGCTCGAGCGTCTGCGAGACGATGCCGATGTGGTCGACGTAGGTGATCATCGTGGTCCCCCTCCGCCGCGCAGCCTACGCGTCGCCGCCCTCACCCTCTCCCTCGGGGAGAGGGGACCGGAGGGGCAGCCTGCCCTCGGACCTTCGTCGTCCGCTGCGCGCCTCCGTATACTCGCGCCGCCACGAGGGCGCGCCAGCGCGGAGGCGTCATGGGCGAACCCGAAGCGCCGCTGACCGGCATCCGCGTGCTCGACCTCGGGCAGGCCGCCGTCGGACCGGTCGCCGCCGAGTACCTCGCATGGCTCGGCGCGGACGTGATCAAGGTGGAGTCGCCGCAGGGCGACATGGTGCGCAACACCCGGCCCGAGCTGCGCGGCATGGGCCACACCTTCCTCGGCAACAACCTCGGCAAGCGCGGCATCGTGCTCGACCTCAAGCAGCCCGGGGACTTCGCGCGCGGCGAGAACCTGATCCGCAGCGCCGACGTGCTGGTCGAGAACTTCCGCTCGCCCGAGGTGATGGAGCGGCTCGGCCTCGGCTGGGATCACCTGCGCGAGCTGAACCCGCGCCTGATCTACCTGCAGAGCTCCGCCTTCGGGCCGGTCGGGCCGATGGTCGGCATGACCAGCAACGAGTGGTTCTCGCAGGCCGCCGGCGGCGCGACGAGCCTGAGCGGGCAGCCGGGCGGCGCGCCCGAGATCTCGCGCGGCACCGCCTCGATCGACTGGAACGGCGCGGCCGTGAACCTCGAGTCGCTGCTCGTCGGGCTGTGGGTGCGCGAGCGTACGGGGCGCGGGATGCGCATCCACAACTCGCAGTTGCAGTCGACGATCTTCGGCGCGACCACGCGCATCGCCGAGTTCCTCGCGACCGACGAGCCGCCGCCGCGCCTCGGCAGCGCGCGCAGCAACATCGTCCCGGACCAGGCGTTCGTGACCGCCGAGGGCGACGTGGCCGTCAGCGCGCTCAACCAGCGCCTCTGGACCCGGCTCTGCGACGCCCTCGAGCGGCGGGACCTCCTCGACGATCCGCGCTTTGCGAGCAACGCCCTGCGCGTCGCGAACCGCGAGGCGCTGGTCCCGCAGCTGGAGGCCGCGTTCGCCGCTCGCAGCGCCTCGGAGTGGGTGGAGCGGCTGCGCGCGGCGCGCGTACCGGCCTCGGAGGTGCGGACGGGGCTGCCGCTGATCGAGGGCCTGCTGGCGCACCCGCAGGCGCGCGGGCAGCGCTTCCTCAGCGTCATGGACACGCCCTGGGGCGCGATGGGCACGGCCGAGCCGCACTGGCGCTTCGACAAGACCCGCGCGCGCATCGCCGGCCCCTCTCCGGCGCAGGGCCAGCACACGGAAGAGGTGCTGCGCGACCTCGAGGGCGAGGTCGCCGCGCTGCCGCCGGCGCCTCCCGCCGCGAGCAGCGGAGCGGACGACGGCGCAGCCGCCGCGCCCGCCCTCGCGGGCCTGCGCGTGCTCGATCTCTCGCAGGGCGTCTCGGGGCCGATCTGCGCGATGCAGCTCGGCGACCTCGGAGCGGACGTGATCAAGATCGAGCCGCCCGAGGGCGACTGGGTCCGCGAGGTCGGCCCCTTCCATAGCCCGGACGAGGGCGAGCCGGAGAGCGCGCTCTACCTGCAGCTCAACCGCAACAAGCGCGGCATCGCGCTCGACCTCAAGTCCGCCGAGGGCAGGGCCGTCCTCGAGCGGCTGCTCGCCGGCGCGGACGTGCTGATCGAGGGCTACCGGCCGGGCGTCATGGAGCGGCTCGGCCTCGGCTACGAGGAGCTTTCGAACCGCCACCCGCGGCTCGTCTACCTCTCGGTCAGCGGGCTGGGCGCCGAGGGCCCGCTGGCCGGGGCGCCCGCGAGCGAGCTGGACGTGCAGGCCGTGGTCGGCTCGAACCGCCACCTCGGACGCTCGGGCGACCCGCCCGTCCGCTTCGGGTACGACCTCGCCTCGGTGGGAGCGGGCATCGCCGGAGTGCATGGAGTGCTGACGGCGCTGCTCTGGCGCGAGCGGAGCGGGCTCGGGCAGCACGTCCAGACCTCGCTGCTGCAGACCTTCATCGCCATGCACCAGTGGACGATCAGCGCCGAGCTTGCCGTCGAGGATCGCGTCGGCCGCCCGCTCAGCGGCGCCGACGAGGAGCCGGACCACGGCTTCGAGACCGCCGACGGTCACGCGCTGATCACGATGCGCGGCGACGAGGGCGCCTGGGCAAAGTTCCTGATCGCCATCGATCGCCCCGAGGTGCTCCTCGATCCGCGCTACGAGGCGCCGGACAGGCTGATGCGCAACCTGCACCTGCTGCCGCCGCTGGTGAACGACCGCACGCGCGAGATTCCGTTCGAGGAGCTGCGCAGGCTCGTCCAGGACGAGTTGGGCTACGCGATCGTGCGCATGCACGACCTGCGATCGCTGCTCGCGGACGAGCAGACGGAGGCGCTGGGCGTGGTCCGGACCATCGAGGGCCACCCAACGCTCGGTCCGCTGCGGACGCTCAACGTGCCGTGGGGCTTCGAGGACGGGCTCGCGTCGCTGCGCCTCCCGCCGCCGCTGCTCGGCCAACACGGCGCCGAGGTGCTGGCCGAGGCGGGCTACGCGGAGGCGGAGATCGCCGGCCTCGTGGAGTCCGGCGTGCTGCGGCTCGCGCCGCAGGCGCAGCTTGCACGGACGTAGCAGCAGAGCGTACTACCGCTTGTGCGGGGTGCTACGCTCGCGGCCCGGATGGGAGGCTCCGTGCCGGAGCAGAATGCAAACGGATCGGTCCCGCTGGACGTCGTGCGGCAGGTTGTGCGGGAGGTCGTGCGCGAGGAGATCGCGCGCCTGACTAGCGGCGAACCGCTGACCAAGGCCGAGCGTAACAGGGAGATCGACCGCCTCCTCAAAGACGGACTGACGCAGAAGGAAGTGGCGCAGCACTTGTCCGTCGCCCCCGCCACGATCACGGTGTATCTGAAGGTGAAGGGCGCGCGCGAGGATTCTAGGTCCGGACTGGAGAACCTGAGCGATCGGGCCATCCGCGAGGCGCGGCGGCTCGAAAAGGACTTCGGCCTGAACACGGCGCGCAAGCTGATGGAGGAGGCCAACACCCGCAAGATGTCTACCCCGGCCATCTTGGCGGTCGTGAGGGAAGTGCAGGAGAAGGGCAAGGGGATGAGCGCGACTGCGGCGAGCGCGCTCGTTGGTGCGATCCTCGTGCGCGATGGTGCGAGACAGGGCGGGGGTGCTGGCGCGTCCGGACAGACTTGACCGGTCAAGTTACGCCGGCCCTCGAACGAAGCCAGCTGTAACCTTCGCCGAGCACGATCGCGCGGGCTACGCCTTCGCTCGCGGGTCGACGTGGTTGACGCGGTAGCGGAACTTCCAGCCCTCGGCCGTGCGCACGTAGACGTCGTCGTACCAGCCGGTCGCGAGGATGCGTGCGCGCGACTCGCCCGTCGTCGCGATCGTCACGAGGAACATCGCCTTGCCGCGCACGCTGCCGTCCTCGTCCGGCTCCTGCAGCCGGATGTTGGAGACCAGGTGCCGGCGCGGCGTCGGCTCCTCGACCCAGCGATTGGCTACCAGGTCACGGATCGCCGCGCGGCCGCGCACCTCGCTCCCGGCGCGGCCGAACACGGCGTCCTCGCTGAACAGCGCCGCGAAGGTGTCGTGATCGGCGCTGTCGAAGGTGTAGCAGTAGTCCGTGATCAGGTCGTGGATCGCCTGCCGGTCCGCGGGGTCCATCGTCGCCTCCGTTCGCAGCCTGCGCGCGCCGGCCATCGTAGCCGCCTCGCGAGTCCGGCGAGGGCGAACGTGGACTGGTCAGGCGTGCCGCGCGGGAGTAACCTTGGAGTTCATCAAGAGTCCTACAACGAGCGTATGCCGGAGGGAGGCCAGCGATGTCCATTCGCGGAAGGGCGGCGATCGTCGGGTTCAGCGAGCTCCCGACGCTGCGCCAGTACGGCGAGCGCAGCACCACCGGCCTCCTCGCCGAGGTCGCGCGGGACGCAATCCGCGACGCCGGGTTGCGCAAGGAAGACATCGACGGCGTCATCAACCGCGAGGATGTGAACTCGCTCGACCTTTGCGAGGCGCTGGGCATCAAGCCCCGCTACACCTCCTCGATGACCGCGCACGGTGCGAGCGGCGCGGCTTCCGTCCTGACGGCGGCGATGGCCGTCGCCTCGGGCGTCGCCAGCAACGTGCTCTGCATGCTCGGCCAGTCGCGGCCGGCCAGCGCGACGCGGCTCGAGGCGGGCGCCGGCGCGCGGGGCGGCGGTGGCCCGGCCAACATCCTCACCGAGTGGGAGGCGCCCTTCGGCACCGTGATCGCCGCCAACGGTGGCTACGGGATGATCAAGGCGCGCCACATGCACGAGTTCGGCACAACGCAGGAGCAGTTCGCCAAGTGCGCCGTCGATCAGCGCTTCAACGCGCTGAAGAACGAGAACGGGCTCTGGAAGGACCCGATCACGATCGACGACGTGATCAACTCGCGCTTCGTCAACGACCCGCTGCACCTGCTGGAGTGCGTGATGCCCTGCTCCGGCGCCAACGCGGTGATCGTGACCAGCGCGGAGCGCGCGAGGGCGCTGCCGAACCCGCCCGTCTACATCCTCGGCGTGGGCGGGCCGGCGACGAGCCACAGCGTGGTCTGGCAGAACGAGAGCATCACCACCACGCCGGTCGTGCAGTCCGCGCCGACGGCGCTGCAGATGGCGGAGTACAGCATCCGCGACGTCGAGTTCGCGCAGTTCTACGACTGCTACACGATCCTCGCGATGATGTGCCTCGAGGACGCTGGGATCTGCGCGAAGGGCGAGATCGGGCCGTTCTACGAGAGCACGGACACCACCTACGAGGGCGAGTTCCCGATCAACACCGACGGCGGCCAGATCTCGGCCGGCCAGCCCGGGGGCGGGGCCGGCGGCTTCCGCCACGTGGTGGAGGGCGCGCGCCAGATCATGGGCCGAGCCGGAGAGAGGCAGGTAAAGAAAGGCGATCTCTGCCTTGTCAATGGCTGAGGCGGCACCGGCAGCGTCATGACGACGCTGGTGCTCGGTTCGGGCGCCACCCTCTAACCCAGAAAAGCAGAGAGCACACCGAGGTCCACCATGGCCGACTACGAGAAGCCCCTCCCGAGACAAGCCGACCCGGCGCTGACGCAGCCCTTCTGGGACGCGGCCAAACGCCACGAGTTGGTGCTCCCGCGCTGCCTCCAGTGCAGCCGCCACTTCTGGTACCCGCGGCAGGCCTGCCCGAGCTGCCTCAGCCCGGACTGGGAGTGGACGAAGGCGAGCGGCCGCGGCCGCCTCCACACCTACACGATCGTGCGGCAGCCGCAGAACCCCGCCTTCAACGACGACGTGCCTTACGCCTACGCGATGGTCCAGCTCGAGGAAGGCGTGCGCATGATCTCGAACCTCGTCGATGTCGAGGTTCCCGACGGCGTGCAAATCGAGATGGAGCTCGAGGTCACGTTCGAGGACGTCACCGAGGAGTGGACGCTGCCGCGCTTCCGCCCCGCGTCCTGAGCCCTCCCGCTACGAGCCGACGCCCGTAGCGCCCTGCTCCAGCAGCGCGAGCGCCGCGTCGGCGGCGCGGGCGGCGTAGGCGACGTACTCCGCCGGGCTCAGCTCCTCAAGGGGGACGCGCAGCTCCGAGCGCGCGGTCGCCGGGTCGTCGGTGTCGAGCTGGTCGGCCTCGAAGCCGATGCGCAGCTCGTAGAGCCCGCCGTCCTCGCCGAGCACCACGCAGCCGGGGGCGTCCTCACCCTCGCCGCCGGGCGGCGGCTCGACCTCGATGCCGTAGGAGAAGAACGAGCCGGGGTACTCGGGGAACGGGTCGAACGAGGCGGCGATCTCGCGCAGCAGCTCGCGGTACTCGCGCGCGGCCTGCTCCATGATCGCGTCGGCGTGCGCGCGGAAGCGCAGCGTCCCGCCGCCCGCGGCCTGCGCGCTCATCTTGCTCCCGTGCGGAGTGCGCCTCGCCTCAGTTCAGGCAATGGCAGTCCGTGCTCAGCTCGCCGTCCACATCTTCGCGTTCGGCCCACTCGATCAGCTCCTGACGGTCGAGGGAGCAGATCTTGACGTAGTCGCCCGTGGTGTAGCGCGTCCCCGGCTGGGCGATCAGCTCGCAGACGGCGAGGTGCAGCACGATCGCCGTCGAGGGATGCGGGGTGCGCCCGACGTTGAGCACGTAGCCCTCGGAATGCCAGCGCGTCCACACGAGGTACGCCTCGTCGGCGTCGACGAACAGCTGCATCGGGCGGCTCCGTCCGCCGGGCTTCGCGCCCGCTAGTCGATGTCCTCCCAGCGGTCGTGGAGCATGGCCGCGACGGCCGGCATCGTCGTGTACTCCATCTCGTCGAGGGGCAGGCGGTGGGGCTCGAACGGCCCGTGCTTGCGCAGGTAGTCGCTGACCCGGTTCGCCTCGTCCCGCGCGTTGTCGTACGAGGGGTCGTCGAAGAGGTCGCGCGGGCCGATCAGCATGCCCTCCGCCAGCTGGAAACCGAGCGCGATGATCCGCGGCGGGCCGTCGAAGCGCGAAGGGTGCGCCTGCTCTACGGAGGTGGGCATCCACGGGCCGTAGTGCGAGCCGCGCATGAAGCCTTCGACGGTCCAGGCGGTGGTGAACGGCTCGATCACCTCGCCGACGGCCGGGAAGTTGCCCTGGCAGCGCACGATCGCCGTCGGGTCGTCCTTGCCGATGTAGCGGCCCGCGATGAGCGAGAGCTTGTCCGTCGAGGAGACGGCGGCGACCTCGCCGGTGACGCGGCTGCGCACGCGCTTCACGGCGTAGCGGGCCGGGGAGCCGATGAAGACCAGCAGGTCGTACATCTCCTCCGGGCAGGAGAGGTGGATGCGCTTGTGCTCCTTGACGTCGTGGACCTCGTACTCGAAGCCCTTGTGCAGCGGCTCGGCGATCACGAGGCCGGCGGTGTTGAAGGGGTCGGCGAACATCTTGAAGAACGGCAGGTTGAACGAGCCCGCCGAGGTCTTGTCGCCCATGAAGACGATCACCGGCTCGGACGGGCGCTCCTCGATCTCCATCTCCGCCGAGCCGGGCCCGGCGCCGCGGATGTTCCCGGAGAAGGCGTCGACGAGGATGTCCTGGCCGGCGCCGTAGAGGCGCAGCTTCTGCGCGACCGCCGTGCCCGTCTGGAAGGTGTCCCAGGCGAGCTGGTGGACGGCCTCGTCGTCCTCGCCGCGGTCGTGCGACATCACGAGGAAGAGGTCGTCGCCGCAGGCGTGCGCCTGCGCGTCGATCAGCAGCCCCGACTGCACGGCCTGGGCGAGCGACTCGCGGCCCGCGTCGAGCAGTTCCGGGTGCATCGCGGAGTGGCCGACGTAGCCGCCGACATCGGCCTTGATCACGCTCAGGGTCTGGGGCATGACGCCGTCCTTCGTCTCGCTCCTGCGGGCGAATCCTGCTGTGCCGCCCGGCCTCGGTTTGGGTGTGCCGCGCCGCGAGGGCTCGCGACGCTCCGTCGTTTCTCCGATTCTACACGACGGACCGTTAGCGCCCCGCCGCGCTCACCCGCCGTAGCGCTCGCGCAGCTCGTCGCGCACGCGCCGCGCCAGCGGCTCGGTCAGCGCGCGCAGGTCCCCGGCGATGCGCGCGCCCTCGAGGAAGGCGTCGAGGACGGCGATCGTCTGCAGGCCGCGCGTGCGGGCGTGCTCCTCGTTCGTGGCGCGAAAGCCCTGCAGCTTGCGCGGGCCCTCGCGGCCGCCCTCGGAGATGTACCAGTCGCGGAAGGCGACCCCGCAGCCGAGGTCGAAGAGCAGCGCGCCGAGCGGCGTGGCGACCGGCGGCACGTCCGCGGCGAGGGCGCGCGCCGTGCTCGCCCGAGGACGCGAGTCGTACTCCGCCATCAGGTGCCCGCCCGCGGGGACGAGGCTCGCGAGCTGCCCGAACAGGGCGCGCTCGACCTCGGGCGCGACGGGCTGCGCGCCCCCGGCGGCGAGCGGCGGCGCGTCGCTGTAGTCGAGCACCTCGATCCAGTTGAAGCCGGGGAACGGCCCGGAGTTCTGCAGCCCGAAGATCACCGGCGCGGACGTCGGGCCCCCGGGCCCGTCGAGCATGCAGCGGAAGTACGTCGAGCCGACCGAGCTGCGCGGGCCGAGCAGCACGACGAGGCGCAGCCCCCCGCCGAGCGAGGCCCCGTCGATGGCGGCCAGCGGGTGATCGGGGCGCTCGGACGCGGGCTGCCAGCGCTCGTCCCCTCCGTCGCCTCGAGGTGTCGCGGTCATGCACCGGACGCTAGCACGGGCGGTTGGGGTGGGCGAGCGTGCTACTCGTCAGGCGGCATGCGGGGCTCCCAAATCGACTTGATGTCCAGGAAGTCCTGATAGGTCGCGTCGGGCAGCACGTCGGCAAACGCGCCCCGCAGCGTGCGGAGCGACGGCTTCGGGCCGATGGTGGGCTCCACGTCCGGATCGCCGGGTTCGAGGTGGCCCTCGGGATCCGGCGTATCCGCGGCACCGGTATCGCGTTTCGTCATGCCCCTGCCGTCAACAATCCGTCGTCTCGACCCCGTCCGCTACATCGTACCGCGACGCTGCGGGCTATCCTCGCACCATGACGGCCACACCGCCCGGTGACCTCCCGGACGCAGCCACCCTCGCCGCCTACGCCGAGGCGGTCCGCGGCCTGCTCGCGCGCGGCGGCTACGAGCGCAGTGGCGACCCACAGGAGGCGAAGCGCTTCCGCATCAGCCACATCGAGGCGTACCTGGAAGCCGCGGGACGCCCGGACCGGCGGCGCACCGTGCACATCGCCGGCTCCAAGGGCAAGGGCTCGACGGCGGCGATGGTGGAGGCGCAGTTGCGCGCCGCCGGAGCCCACACCCTGCTGCTCACCTCGCCCGACGTGCACCAGGCGCGCGAGCGCGTGCGTATCGGCGGCGAGCCGCTCGGCCACGCCGCCTTCGCCCGCCTCGCCCGGACGCTGCTCGACGACGAGGCGACCGAGGGCTGGTCCTACTTCGAGCTGCTGACCGTGCTGGGCTGGCTCGCGGGGGCCGAGGCCGGCTGCGACTGGCAGGTGCTGGAGGTCGGCCTCGGCGGGCGGCTCGACACGACGAACGTCGTCGACGCCTCCAAGGAGGTCGCCGTGATCACGCCGCTCGACCTTGAGCATACGGCGATCCTCGGCGACACGCTCGAGCAGATCGCCACTGAGAAGGCGGCGATCATCCGCGCGCCCGGCGCGGCCGCGGCCGCGCCGCTGCGCGAGCGCGCGCTCGACGTGGTGCGGGCTCGCGTCGCAGATGTGGGGGCGACGCTGCACGAGGTGGCGGCCGAGTGCGCGCTGCGCGTGACCTCGCAGGGCCTAGACGGGCAGATGCTGGACCTGCGCACGCCGCTGCGCACCTACCGGCGGCTGCGGCTGCCGCTGATCGGCCGCCACCAGGCCGAGAACGCCGCGACCGCCGTCCTCGCCGCGGAGCTGGCCTGGGCGGCCGCGGGCGACGAGCTGCCGGAGGCCGCGGTGCGTGACGGCCTCGCCTCGGTGCGCTGGCCCGGGCGCTTCGAGGTGCTGCGGCAGCGCCCGCTGGTGGTGCTCGACGCGCTGCACACGCCGCTCGCGGCGCAGCGCTTCCGTGACACGGTGCGCGAGCTGCCGCTGCCGCAGCCGCGCGTGCTCGTGATCGGCCTGCTCGCCGGGCGAGACCTTCCGAGCCTCGCCGCCGAGCTGCTCGCGGGCGGGGAGACCGTGATCGTCGCCCCGCCATCCTCGCAGCGGGCCGCCGACCCGTCCGAGGTCGCGGCCGCCTTCGCGGCGGAGGGCGCCGTCGTGCAGCACCAGCCGAACGTCAGCGCCGCGATCGATCTCGCGCGCTCGCTCGCGGGCGACGGGGGCGCCGTCTTCGTCGTCGGGAGCCTCTACACGGTCTCCGAGGCGCGCGAGGAGCTGCTGGGGGTGAGCGGGGACCGCGCGCTCGGGCTGCGCTAGACTGTGGCCCGGTAATCGGTCACGTAGATGGAGGCCGGATGGCGCAACGCAACGGTAGGGATCGCCGCGTTGTCGTAACCGGCATGGGCGTGATCTCTCCCCTCGGCAGCACCGTCGACGAGCTGTGGGAGCGCGCGCTCAACGGCGAGTCCGGCATCACCGCGCTGACGGCGATCGACCCCGGCGACTACCCCTGCAAGGTCGCCGGCCAGGTCCACGACTTCGAGCCCAACGAGTGGATGGACCGCAAGGACGCGCGCCGCATGGCGCGCTTCTCGCAGTTCGCGATCGCGGCCGGCAAGCAGGCGATCGCCGACGCCGCGCTCGACCTCGGCGCGATCGACCGGCGACGTGCCGGGGCGCTGCTCGGCACGGGCAACGGCAGCCTGCCGCACGCCGACCAGGCGATGCGCACGATCCTCAGCCGCGGTGGGCACCGCCTCGACCCGCTCTACATGGCGAAGATGCTGCCGAACATGGCCGCCGGGAACCTCACCATCCAGCTCGGCCTGCTCGGCTACACCAACACCGTGACCACCGCCTGCGCCGCCGCGACGCAGGCGATCGGCGACGCCAGCGAGGTGATCCGCCGCGGCCACGCCGACGTGATGCTGGCCGGGGGCACCGAGGCGGGCATTTCCGAGCTCGGCCTCGCCGGGTTCTGCGCGATGCGCGCCCTCACCACCTCCTACAACGACCGCCCGGGCGAGTCGTCGCGCCCCTTCGACCGCGACCGCGACGGCTTCGCGCCCTCGGAGGGCTCGGGACTGCTGGTGCTCGAGGAGCTCGATCACGCGCGCGAGCGGGGCGCCGTGCCCGTCGCCGAGGTGATCGGCTATGGCGTCACCGCCGATGCGACCTTCCTCGTCGCTCCGCCCGATGACGGCGGCGGGGCCGCCCGCGCTATCCAGCTCGCCCTCGAGGATGCGGGCGTCGCCCCGGGCGAGGTCGACTACATCTCCGCGCACGCGACGGCGACCGAGGTCGGCGACATCGCCGAGACGCGGGCGATCCGATCGGTCTTCGGCGAGGACGCCGAGCGCATCCCCGTGACGGCGTTCAAGTCGCAGGTCGGTCACCTGCTCGGCGGGGCGGGCGGCGTCGAGACGATCGCCGCCATCCAGACGCTGCGCCACTCGATGATCGCCCCGACGATCAACCTCGAGCACCCGGACCCGGAGTGCGATCTCGACTACGTCCCGCTCGAGCCGCGCAGCGCCGAGGTCCGCACCGCAATCAAGAACTCGTTCGGCTTCGGCGGGCAGAACGCCGTGCTCGTGCTCCGCCGCTTCGAGGACTGAGCCGCTCCCGGCCGCCCGCGCCGATCGCCGGCGCGCTGGTATGATGGGTGCGGCGGGGCGCCTATCGTGGCGCCCCGTCCGCGTGCGCGGCGAGTGTGCACAATCCTCCCCATGGATCAGGCCTCCCCACGGATCAGGCGAGCGGATCGGGGCACATGAGCACCTGGGTCGGGCGCTACGCCATCGTCGGCGGCGAGGTTCACGAGGGGGGACCGTGGCTCGCCGAGCAGTTGCGCTTCGGCGACGACGAGCGCGTCCACCTCTTCGTCCTCGCCGACCCCGCGGACGAGCGCTCGGCGGAGTTCTGCCAGGAGGTCGCGGGGGCGGTCGCCGACCTCTTCGCCGGCGAGTCGCTGTCCCTCACCGGGGGCCTGCTGCGCGCGCTGCGCCAGGCGCATCGCAACCTTGCCGAGTGGAACCAGCGCTCGCTGCGCGAACACCGCGTCTCGATCGGCATCACCTGCGTGGCGGTGCGAGGCGACGACGCGACGATCGCGCAGGCCGGGCCCGGCGTCGTCTACGTCGCCGCCCCCAACGGCATACGCCGCATTAGCAGCGAGGGCCATCAAGGCGCGCAGCCCCTCGGCGGGGACGGTCCGCTCGACCCGCTGTTCACGGGAGTCTCGCTCCCGCGTGCGAAAGTCCTGCTGCTCAGTAGCGCTGCCGAGGCGGCAGCGGGCTCGGCGGCCATCGGCCAGGCGCTGGAAGCCGAGCCGGATCGGGCCCTGGCCGAGATCTTCCGGCGCACCCGCGAGGTGCCCGACATGACGGCGGTGCTGATCGCCGATCTCTCCGACGACGCGGCCGCCCCCGCCCCCGTGGAGATCGACTTCGAGGACTCCGAACCCCCGAGCGAAGATGCCGCAGACCCGGCCGACGAGGGCCCGGCGCCGATCATCACCTCGCCGGCCGTGCAGCCGAGCCGCAAGCGGCGGATGCCGAGCCTGCGCCGTCCCCGCTCCGTCGGCGCGCCGCGCAACCGGCGCCGTTGGCTGATCGTGGGGCTGTTGCTGCTGGCGGCCGTGCTCGCCTCGGCGGCCACCTACTACGTCCCTTCGCTGTTCGAGACCGACCCGGCGGCCGAGGTCGAGGAGCGGCTGGCGGCCGCCGACGGCTACGTCGCCGCCGCCGCGGAGCAGGACGACGTCGCCTGGCAACGCCAGCAACTCCAGTCGGCGCTCGCCGAGCTCGAGCAGGCGCACGCCGTCGGCATCGAGGATGCGCGCGTCCCCGCACGCCAGGCCGCGGTCCAGGCGCAGCTCGACGAGCTGAACGGCGTGGTCGAGGTCACTTCGCTGCGCCGAATCCTGCAGTTCGCAGGATCGCTGAGCGCCCCGCTCAACCCCGCCAACCTCGTGCTCGGCGGCGGGTGGCTGTGGCTGCTCGACGGCGACCGCGGGCGCGTCTTCGCGATCGACCCGGAAGGTCGTCAGGCGGCGCTTGAGGGCTACCGATCGGGCGTCCGCTACGGCGACGCGATCGCCTCGCCGCCGCCCGTGGTGGCGTGGGGCGAGGTGGCCGGGCGGCTGCTGCGGCTCGACGAGGCGCGGGGGCTGGTCGCGCAGCCGCCCGGCGAGATCCCCGCCGCCCTGCCCCTGCGCGACGCCGACGAGCTGGGCGTGATCGACGCGATCGCCGCCTACGAGGGCAACCTCTACGTCCTCGACACGATCGGGTCCGAGGTCTGGCGCTACCGTCCCGTGGACGACGGCTTCGACACGGAGCGCACCGGGCTGATCGGCGGGACGCTGCCCGGCCCGGTGGCGGCGAGCGGCGCGCCGCACGAGGGTGCGCTGCGCCTCGTCGTTGACGGCGACCTGCACCTGCTCGTCGGCGACACCGTGCGCCGCTTCCAGCTCGGCCGCCAGCTCGGCCCGCAGCTCGAGGGCATCGACCGGCCGCTCAACACGCCGGTGGGCATCGCGCGCGACTACGCCGACGGCACCTTCTACGTCGCCGACCGCGGCAACCGCCGGATCGTGGTCGGCGGCGACGACGGCGCATTCCTGCGCCAGTACGTCCACCCCGCCTTCCTCGATCTCCGCGCCATCGCCCTCTCGCCGGACGGCGTCACGCTCTACATCCTCACCGGCACCAGCATCGAGGCCTTCGACCCCGCCGCGGAGCTGGAGCCGGAGGCGGAGTGAGGCCGCCGGGCCGCGGTCGCGCTGCCCCATAGATCGCGGGCGCATATCCTGTAAGCCATGACCACGGTGCTCGCGATCGAGTCGTCCTGCGACGAGACGGCGGCGGCAGTCGTCGTCGACGGGCGGCGCGCGCTCTCCAACATCGTCGCCTCGCAGCAGGAGCTGCACGCCGAGACCGGCGGCGTCGTGCCGGAGGTGGCGGCGCGGCAGCACCTGCGCGCGCTGCTCCCGGTGGTGCGGCGCGCCCTCGAGGAGGCGGAGTGCGACTGGGATCGCCTCGACGCGATCGCGGCCACGGCCGGGCCGGGGCTGCCGGGCGCGCTCGTCGTCGGCCTCAACGCGGCGCGCGGCATCGCCTACGCGCGGGGGCTGCCGCTGATCCCCGTCGATCACCTCGAGGGCCACGTCTGCGCCAACTGGCTTGGCGAGGAGGAGCCGCCGCTGCCCGCGCTCGCGCTCGTCGTCTCCGGCGGGCACACGGAGCTGCTGCTGATGCTCGACCACGGCCGCTTCGAGCGCCTGGGCGGGACGCGCGACGACGCCGCCGGCGAGGCCTTCGACAAGGTCGCGCGCCTGCTCGACCTCGGCTACCCCGGCG
>VXMT01000284.1 GCA_009840965.1 Chloroflexota bacterium | reverse complement strand
TGCCCGACCGCTCCGAGGTGACGCTCCACAAGGCGGCGCTGATCGGTTGCTGGGTGAGTCCGGGGGTCGGGGCGGTGATCAACACCGCGCGGGTCGAGGCCGGGAGCTCCGTGCTGGTGATCGGCTGCGGCGGCGTCGGCCTCAACTGCATCCAGGGCGCCGTGCTTGCCGGGGCCGAGCGGATCATCGCCGTCGACCTGAAGGCCAACAAGCTCGAGTACGCGAAGCAGTTCGGCGCGACCGACGTCCTCGACGCGAGCGAGGGCGACACCGCGGCCCGCGTGCTGGAGCTGACCGGTGGCGGCGTGGACTACGCATTCGAGGCGATCGGCCTCTCGAAGACGATCGTCGACTGCTACGAGTCGACGCGGCTCGGCGGTACGACGGTAGTCGTGGGGATGGCGCCGGAAGACGACATGATGACCATCCCGGCGCTCTCGCTTCCGCGCACGGAGAAGGTGCTGCGCGGATCGTGGTATGGCTCCGCGCGCCCGTGGCTCGACCTCCCGAAGATGGTCGAGCTCTACATGGGCGGCCGCCTGCAGGTCGATCCGCTCGTCAGCCGCACCTACCCGCTCGACGAGATCAACGAGGCCTACGAGGCCCTCGATCGCGGCGATGTCGCGCGCAGCGTGCTGCTGATGGACTGAGCCGCGGCGCGACTGTGCCCGAGGTAGCGGCGCGGGAGGCCTGCGTCCGGGCTAGCGTTCGACGGGCTGGATCAGCTCGATCCTCACGTCGTCCGGGGCTCGCATCCAGCAGACGCGAATGGCTCCGAAGTCGAGCGGCCCCTCCAGCAGCTCCGCGCCGAGCGCTTCGAGTCGCTCGATGTCCGCTTCGAGGTGTGCTGAATCGAGCCCGAAGTGCTCCAAGCCCTCGTGCACGGTGGCGTCGCCGGGACCGAGCGTCTCGTCGGTGCGCGGGCCGGAGATGTTGACCGTGATGCCGTTCTCGCTGCGTGTCGCCACGAAGCGGTCGCCGACGTCGCGGACGAAGTCATTGACGATCTCGAAGTTGAACGCCTCGACCCACCACTCCGCGCTCTTGCGCGGGTCGAGGGATTTGATGTGGATGTGGTTGATCGCGAAGGTCATCAGCAGCTCCTCCGGCTCGTTGTCGCCCTCGTCAGTCTCCGACCGCGCGGCCCGGTCATCATCGCATGGCCGGCGCGATCTCAGCCGGCCTTGACGCCGCGGCGGTGTCGGAAGAGGGCCGGTTCCACGTAGGCGCTCGGCGAGGAGAGGGCGTCGTCGATGATCTCCAGCACCGCTGCCAGGGCCGGTTCAGCAAGCATGCTGTCCTGCGTCTCCCGGGTGCCCGCCAGGGGGACGTAACCGGACACCTCGGTGCTCTGCTCGTCCACGATCGCGGCCGCCTTCCTGACCGCGTCCTCGATCTCGTCCTGGCTGATCACGCCGTGGAGCCTCCAGTTGGCGAGGATCGCGCCGTCGATGCGCTCGGTGGCGCGGTCCTTCATCTCCTCGATCTGGTCGAAGTCGGGCACCCCGCTGCAGCCAACGCCTCGCCGCACCCACGGCTCCACGTACGCCACCATGCTGTGGGCGTAACGCAGGACGGCGGCTTCCTTGACCTCGGAGGCGTCCAGCTTGCCTTCCCCCAACAGGGGGAACGCAAGGAGGGCGGCGCGGGACACCGGGGAGGCGGCCGCGTCCAGCATGACGCGCTGCACCTCGTCGACATCCACCATGTGGTAGTGCATCGAGTGCAGGTCGCTGGGGTAGGGAGCGGGCACCCAGGCCGTGTTGCCGCCGCTGCGGGGATGGTCGATCTTGCGCTGCATCATCTCGGCCATCGCGCGGTTCCTGACCTGCATCCCCTTGCCCACCTTGCCGTGGCGGTGAAGCCCGGCCCGCAGGCTCACGTCCACGTTGTCGAGCTCGTAGCTCGTGTTGAACGCCGCCCTCGTGAGGTCGTCCCGCAGGTCGACAGGCCCGGCGTACATCTGCGCGCGCAGCTGGGACCCGGTGCGGTCGAGGAACCCGGTGTTGGTGAAGAAGACCCGGTCGCGAGCGGCCCGCAGCGCCTCGGGCAGCTGCAGTGTCATGCCAAGCTCTTCGTTCATGATGCCGATCAGCATGGTTCCGGCGGGCAGCCCCAGGCCGCGCTCCACCGCCTCGAAGAACCGCATCTGCTCGGCGACCTCCTCGGCAGTGTGGAGCTTGGGCGTGACCTGGTAGACGAAGCCGCGGCCGCTGTTCGGACCGCGAGCGGGCATGACGCCCTCGCCGCCGTCCCGGGGCTCCCCGTTGGAGCCCCGGTCGTGGGCGCTGGCGATGAGGGTGGTCAGCAGCACGCCGACGATCCGCTCCGGGACCTCCTCGCCGTCCAGCGTGACGGCGTCGGTGTACATGTGGATCGAGACATTGCGCACCGACATCAGGCTGGTCGCCTTGAGCGTCCGCTCCTCGCCGTTGACGTCGCGGTACGTCTTGTCGGAGTTGATCCGCTTCAGGTTGCCGCGTGAGCCGTAGCCCTCGAGGCTGCCCCGGATCAGCCCGAGGTAGTTACGCAACCCCTCCACCAGGTCGTCGGCGTCGACCACGGACACGGCGTCCTCGAAGTCGATGATGTTGGTGAGGGCGGACTCGACGACGAGGTCCCTGAACTGGCCGTTGACCGGGTCGACCGTTCCGCCCTCGTAGAGCTGGAACTCGATCCGCAGGCCGTTGTCCGCGAGCAGGAACTCCGCGAGCTCCCCTTCGCCGTCCAGGTTGAACCCGATGAACTTGTCCGGGTGCTCCAGCCTGACATCGGCGCGGTCCGAGGTCCGGCCCACCAGCTCATACGCGCCGCCGTCCTTGCGGCTGACCGAGTAGGCCTTGATCGAGTCGAAGCTGACCCCGCCCTGCCAGGCGCTGACGTGCTCATCGAGGAAGGCGTTGGTCTCCTCCACGACCATCCGGAGCCTGGCGGGACGCTGCTCCTCGGCGTCGATCTCGGGGTGAATGTCGCTCAGGAAGTAGGCGTCGTAGATGCTGCCCCAGCGAGCGTTGGCCCCGCCGACGGCCATGCTGGCGTTGGTGACGGGCGTGACAAGCTCGGGGCCGTTCTGGTCCATCTCGGGATCGAGTCGTGGGGTGGTCACCTCGAAGTCGACGGGGCGCTCGGCCTCGAGGTAGCCGATCCCGACGAGGAAGCGCTCGAGATCCTCGGCGTCCCGGGCGGCCGACTCCTCGGTCGGAGCCCAGCCGTTGCGGCGCTGCTCCCGGTAGTAGTCGTCGATCTGCTGCTGGACGTCGGCCCGCCTGGCCAGCAACTCCCGGTTGCGAGGGCCGAACTCCTCTACCAGCTCACCGAGGACCTCGAATACCCCGTTGGCCGTCCAGGCAGTGCCTGCGGTGGCCTCGTCCCTCACGAAGTCGTAGAGGGCGTCATGTACTTCGAGGATGTTGCCCGTGTGCAGACGGACCGTTGCCATGAATCGTCAGCTCCCGAATCACGCTGCGTTGCCATCGTGCGCCGGAGGCTCCGGCAGCGGACGGACCGGTCGACCCCCACGGTGCCACATCGTAGTACGCCCCCGCGTGCGCACTGCGCAACGGTGTCCCGATTGAGCCCGACGGGCGCCCGCCAGGCCGCGCCGCCGCGCCCGCACGTTGCGATAGGCGACCCGGACGGTCAGTGAACGCCGGGCGGCGCCTCCGCGACGGCGAGGCGTGGCCGCCACGCGAACAGCGAGCTGGCGGCACCCGCGAGCGCGACCAGCGCTGCCGCCCTGAAGGTCTCCCGGAAGGCCTCCACGAACGCCGGCGCCTCGGCAGCCGCCTCGCTCAGCCCGCTCGCGAGGAGCCGGGCGGTGTGCACGTCCTCCCGGACCGAGAACAGCGCGGAGAAGAGCGCCACCGAGAGCACGACGCCCATGCTCATCCCGAGGTTGAGCGCGCCCGAGGCGCTGCCGAGCCCGCTGCCGGGGACGCTGATGAAGACGAGCGTGCGCGCCGCTGCCCGCAGCGTCCCCTGCGCGGCGCCGGCGAGCGCGAGCGGAAGCGCAACCGCGACGAGCGATGCTCCGCCGCCGAGCGTGCTGATCCACAGCAGCGCGACGGCCACCGCCGTCGCGGCCGCGGTCACGAGCCACTCGGGCCTGAGACGGTCCGCCGCCCAGCCGCCGAGCGGGGCGGCGATGGCGGTGCACAGTCCCAGCAGGCCGAGCAGCAGGCCGAGGGCGCTCGCCCCGTGCCCGAGCACGTCGGCGACGAAAAAGGGGAGGATGAACCAGATCGTGAAGACACCGATCCAGCTCAGCGCGAGCGTCAGGAACGCCGCGCTGAACACGCGCAGCCCGAACAGTGCGAGGTCCAGCACCGGCCACTCCGCGTGACGCTCGATGCGGATGAACACGCCCGCGACGAGCGCGGCGCCGGCCAGCAGCGCGATCACAGGCGCCGAGGCGGCGCCGAGGCTCCTCGCCAGGTTGAGGCCCACCAGCAAGCACGCGACCGCGACAAACAACGCGGCCGCGCCGCCGACATCGAACCGCCCTCGAGCGAGGTCGGTCGTCGTCCCGGCGCGCGCCTCGGCCGGCGCGCCGCGCAGTACGGCCACGGTGAGCAGCAGGGCGGCGGCGATGAACGGCAGTCTCCCGAGGAAGATCGACGGCCAGCCGAACGCATCGATCAGCACGCCCCCGCCGAAGCCCGCGATCACGCCTCCGATCGCCTGCGTACCGCCCGCTACGCCGAGCGCGCGGCCGCGCTCCGCGGGCGCGAACGCGAGCGCGACCAGCGCCGGTCCCACGGACATCACCGCCGCCGCGCCGACACCCTGCAGCACCCGCAAGGCCACGAGCGCCTGCAAGTCCGGGGCGAAGCCGATCAGCAGCATCGCCAGCGCATAGGTGACGAGCCCGAGGCGATAGAGGCGCCAGAGGCCGAACCGATCGCCTGCGCTCCCCATGCTGACGCTGAGGCCGGTGCTGGTGGTCACGAAGGCGATGATGATCCACTGGATGGTCGAGATGTCGGCGTCGAACGCGCCGGCGATCGTCGGAAGCGCCACGTTGACCGTGGCGTCCAGCGCCGACGCGAAGAGGCCGAGGCCGACGCACGCCGCGACCAGCCAGCGGCGCCGTTCGTCGTGCGCAACGGAGGACGACCCAAGAGCGGACACCTGGGCTCCAAGCTCCCGGAGCGAATCCTAAGGCACGGCCCGCGTCAACTCCGGCCGGGCGCGTCGCCCGGTGCATCGCGCTGCGTCGCCTCGCGGACACGGTCGCGGTAGTCGCCCTCGATCGCGAGCACCGCGCCCTGCTCGCGGTACTGCTCCAGCGGCTGGGCGAGCGTCTCGCCGAACTGGTCCGGGGGCAGCGGGAGCACGGGCTCCGTGCCGATCACGCCCTCCTCCTCGAGCTGCGCCAGCTCCTCGTCGGAGACGCCGAGGAGGTCGTGGAACACCTCGCGATTGTGCTGGCCGACGGCGGGCGCCGGCCCGCGGGGCTTCGCGTCGAAGCGCGAGAACTTCGCCGGCACGTAGGGCCAGACCGGCCGCGGACCCTCGACCCCCGGGATCTCGACGGGAGTGAAGAACTCGCGGGCGGCGAGCTGCTCGTTGAGCAGGGCCTCCCTGGGATTGAGCACCGCCGCGGCCATGACGCCGGCGCGCTGCAGCAGGTCCATGGCGGCCGTCTTGTCCTGCCCGGCGCACCACTCGCCGATCAGCCCGTCGAGGGCGTCATGGTTGCGGTGGCGCGCGAGCGCGTCGGCGAAACGCTCATCCCGCGCCCATTCGGTGTGGCCCGTCGCGTTGCAGAGGGCCTCCCACTCCTCGTCGCTGCCGGCGGAGAGGTAGAGCCAGTCGTCGGCGCCGCGACAGCGGTAGACCCCCTGCGGCGCCGCCGAGGCGCTGCGATTGGCGCGCAGCTCGGGCAGGCGCCCCGTCAGCTGGTACTCCATGAGCGCCTCGCCGACGATCTGGATCGACGCCTCCTGCAGCGACATCCGGATGTACTGGCCCTCGCCCGTCCGCCTGCGGTGATGCAGCGCGGCCAGCACCCCGTACGCCCCGAGGAGGCCGCCGAGCGGGTCGGCGAAGGTGTTGCCGTTCTTGTACGGCGGGCCGCCCGGGTAGCCCGTGATGTGCGGTACGCCTGCCGCCGGCTCGAGTCCCATCCCGATCGCACGGAAGTCGCCATACGGCCCGGTGCCTCCGTACCCGCTCATCGAGCAGAAGATGATGTCGGGCTTCAGTTGCTTGCACGACTCGTAGTCGAAGCCGAGCGACTGCATGACGTGGGGCGTGAAGTTCTCGACGACGACGTCGGAGCGGCCGATCAGCCGCGCGAGCAACTGCTTGCCGCTCTCCCGTGAGAGGTCGAGCGTGATTGCGCGCTTCCCCGCCTGGGCCTTCTGCAGGTAGAGCCCCCGGTTCCAGAAGTCGCCCTCATGGTCCCAATCGGCGACGTAGAGGAAGCGCGTGCCGTCGATGGCGGTCAGCCGCTCGACCTTGATCACGTCGGCGCCGAGGTCGGCGAGCACGCGGCCGACGGTGGGCCCGGCCCAGACTACCGCCAGGTCGACCACGCGGATCCCCTCGAGAGGCAGTGCGGACATCCTTGCCTCCCTCACGCGATCCCGAGCGAGCGCAGCCGCAGCAGCTCCTCGCCCTCGAGGGTCAGTCGCTGCACGAGCTGCTCGGCGTTGTGCTCCCCGAGGCCGGGGGCGAGGGCGCGGACGAGCGGCGTCGCGCTCATCTCGAAGGGCGGGCCGACCATGGCGACGCGGCCCACCCCGGGCTGCTCAACCTCGCCAAAGAAGCCGCGCGCCTCGAGGTGCACGTTCGAGAGGAGGTCCGGGGGCGAGGGCACCGGCGCGAACAGCATGCGCATCGACTGGGCCTTCAGCAGGACCTCCTCGACCGTGTGCTCGAGCAGCCACGGCTGGACGATCGCGTCGAACTCGCGCCAGCGGATCTGCCGCTCATTGGCATCCACGAACAGCGGATGATCCGCGAGCTCCGGCCGGTCCATGAGCAGCGCCACGTTCATCGGGAAGCCGCCCGCGCCGGGGGCGAAGCTGATGTAGCCGTCCTTGCAGCGGTAGATGTCGTTCGGGTAGCTCATCAGCAGGCGCGAGTAGTAGCGGCGGCGAATCGCCCCGGTCGCTGCGTAACAGGCGTAGTTGTAGTCGTCCGCCATCGCGATCGACTCGAGGATCGAGAGGTCGATCTGCTGCCCTCCGCCATGCTCCGAGCGGTACTCGATGGCCGCGGTGACGGCAACGGCGCCGTGCGCGCCCGCGAAGTACTCCGCGAGGTCGCCCGCCGTCGCGAGCGGCTCCCGCTCGGGGTCGCCCGTGGTGTAGGCGTAGCTGCACAGCGCCTGGGCGGCGATGCTGTCCCCCTTGTAGTCGCGGTACGGGCCGGTCTGCCCGAACGGGGTGATCGAGGTGTAGACCAGGTCCGGGAACTCGTCCTGCAGGTCGTCGTACCCGAGCCCCAGCTGCGACAGCTCGCCCGGCTGATGCGACTCCACCAGGACGTCTGCCTGCGCCAGCAGCCGCTTGAGCAGCCGCCGGCCGGTCGGCGTGGTGACGTCCAGCGTGACGCTCTTCTTCCCGGCGTTGAGGTGCACGAACAGGCCGCTCGCGTCGGGATCCGGCTGGTCGTCCGGGAACGGGCCGCGGCGCCTCAGCGCGTCGCCTGCCGGTGGCTCGACCTTGATCACCTCGGCGCCGCAGTGCGCCAGCATCTTCGTGCAGAACTGGCCCGCGACGCGCCCCGAGAGGTCGACGACGCGCACATCCGAGAGGGCGTGCGCCCGAGCGGCTTCGGTCATCGCGCGGGCTCCTCGCCGCGATCAGCCATCCCGATTCCTCCTTGCCTGCCTCGCCGCCGGTCAGCGGAGCGTAGCCCCGCGGCGCTCGCTCCTCTCGTTGCAGCGCGCCCGCGCCACGACCGGATCGAGTGTGTGCCGGTGGCCGCCCGCGCGGACGAGGGCGCTAGCCGACCGGCGGCAGCCCCTCGCCGATCCGCACCTCGTTGATCGTCTCCAGCACGCGCTGGCGGAACGGGGCGTACTGGAGCTCGAACTCCTCGACGAGCCGCGAGTTGTCCATCAGGTGGATGCCCGAGTCCTCGCGCCCGCCCTCGTCGGCGCCGAACGTGATCTCCGCCTCGGGCAGGAACTCGCGTACGACGTCCGCGAGGTCGCCGAGACTCATCGAGTGCCCGCCCGAGTTGTAGATCGAGTGGGCCGTCTCCTCGGCCACCGTCACGCGCAGGAAGACCTCGGCCATGTCCTCGACGTGGAGCGGCAGCGTCATCGTGTCGCGGTAGGGGAAGTGGACGGGCTCGTTGCGCGCCGGGAGCACCTGGCAGAGCACGTGGTTCGTCGAGCCGCGCACCTTGTCGGGGCCGGTGATGTTCGCCGGGCGCACGCCGGTGATCGCCATGTCGTACGCGTGGTTGTACCAGTCCGCCTGGTGCTCGTTGAAGATCTTGGAGACCGCGTAGAGCCGCGTGCCGAGCCGCGGGTCGTCCTCGTTCACGACGCGCTCGCCGTGCAGCCGCTGCGCGCCGTAGACGGCGATCGAGCTGGCGTAGACCACCCGGCGGATGCCGAGGATGCGCGCCGCCTCGAAGCAGTTGTCCATCCCGAGGATGTTCACGCGGACCTGCGGATGCGGGTCGTCCTCCGTGGCCCCGAGGATGTAGGCGAGGTTGAGGACGCGGTCGGGCTTGCTGAGCGCGAGCATCTCGACGACGTCGTCCATCAGCGTGATGTCGCCGCGCGTGATCGTCACGCGGTCGCGCACCGGGTCGAGCGAGGGGCCCTCGGGCGCGATGTCCATGCAGTGGACCTCGTGCCCGTGCTCGACCAGCTTGCGCATCACTCGCGGCCCGATGAAGCCGCTCCCGCCCAGTACGGCAACACGCATCACGCACACACCCTTCGTCGTCTCCCGCTGGCTCGCCGGGGCCAATGTAGCGCCCTCGGCCGATGCCTACTGTCCCCGCCCGATGAGCGTGAGGTAGGCCTCCTCCAGCGAGGAGGTGCGCGTGGTCATGTGCTCGACGTGCTCCGCGCCGATGTGGGCGACGATCTGGCCGGCGTCCTGGTCCGAGGGGATGTGAACCCGGACCGTCTGGAGCATGCCTTCGCTGCGGCTCTCCACATGCTGGACCTGCGGCAGCTCGCTCAGCGACGCCTGGAGTCCCTCCCGCGGTTCGCGCAGCGAGATCTCGACGACGGTCGCGCTGCCGAACTGCCTCTTGAGCGCCTCGGGGCTACCCTGGGCAACCACGGCGCCCCGATCGATCACGATCAGCTCGTCGCAGAGTTCGTCCGCCTCGAGCATGAAGTGCGTCGTCAGCAGGATCGTCCGGCCTCGCTCCTTCAGGTCGGCGACCCGCTGCCGGAACTCGAAGGCCCCGAGCGGGTCCAGACCCGCCGTGGGCTCGTCGAGGAAGAGGACATCCGGGTCGGTGAGCAGGGCGCGCGCGAGGTGGAGCCGTTGCTTCATGCCGCGCGAGTACTCGAACACCTTCGAGCCGCGCCGCTCGTCCAGCCCGACCAGCTCCAGCAGCTCGTCGGCGCGGCGTGTCGCGTGGCGCGGCGAGAGATGGTTGATGGCGGCGAAGTACTGCAGGTTCTGCTCCGCCGTGAGCCGGCCGAAGAGACCCCGGTCGCCGCCGAGCGCCAGGCCCGTGCGCCGGCGAACCTCGCGCGGCTGCGATGCGACGTCGAAGCTGGCGACGCGAGCGCTGCCCGAAGTCGGGAGGAGCAGGGTCGAGAGCATCCGCACCGTGGTCGTCTTGCCCGCCCCGTTTGGCCCGAGCAGACCGAAGATCGTTCCCGGCTGGACGACGAACGAGATGTCGCTGACGGCAACAATCTCGCTCCCCCTCCGCAGGGGACCGCCTCGCTGGAACGTCCGCCGCAGGTTGTGGCACTCGATCATCGGAGCGTTCATCGTCATTCCTCACCCCCTGCGAGGATTCCCCGCCGCCGGGCGGCCCGGTCGATGAGCATGAACACCAGCAGTCCCACGACGGCGTAGCCAGCGGCGACCGCAAGCTCGAGCAAGAGGTCCGAGGACACCGCCGCCACCGAGTCGCCGGCGAAGGCCCCCCGCAGCGCGCGCAGGCCATGCGTGATGGGGAGCGCCTGCGCGACGCCCTCGAGCACCCCGGGAAGGCGGTCGACGGGGATGATCACGCCCGTCAGCCCGAGCAGCGCGCCAAGCGCCACCGAGAAGAAGATCTGCCAGTCCCTGTAGAGCGCCGCGAGGTTTCCGAGGAGTAGCGAGAACATCAGGATGCCGGTCGAGACCACGGCGATCGCCACCGCGTAGGTGAGGTAGTTCAGGTCGCCTGCGTTCAGGTCGATCACGAGGACGGCGAGCAGCGTCGTGCTGATGGCGGCCACGGGACCGTTGTAGAAGTGCCCGGCCCCGCGCGCGAAGTAGGCGGATGCCCGGTTGGCCGGGGATGCGAACAGCAAGTGCAGCGTTCCGCCCGAGCGGTCGTTCGAAAACGACTGCGTGATACCGGCAACGTAAATCCAGACGATCGCGTACACGACCATCCCGATGCCGAAGCGGTCGACATCCCCCACCGACGCGAAGCGGCCGATCAGGACGAAGTTGAGCAGCATGAGGAACGGCGCGAGGACGAGATTGCTGAAGTAGGGGAACGGCGTCAGCCAGTGGAAGAGGCCCCGGTACGAGAGGTACGCCTGCAGGTAGAAGTTCTGGACCCTGTCCACGATCCTACCCCTCCGTCAGTCCACCGAAGACGCGGGCGCGCCGCTCCGCCTGGACGAACAGCACCACCTCGACGATGGCGACGAGCACCACCAGAGCCACTGCCGGCGCCCAGTTGAGGGCGATCCGGCCGATGTCCTCCTTCCCGTTGATGGACCAGACCAACGCCTCCATCGCCCAGGCCGTGGGCAGCAGGCGGGCCAGCCACTCCAACCAGTCGGGGAGCAGCGCGACGGGATAGAAGAATCCGCTCAGCACGACGCCCAGCGGCCTGATCGCGTTGAAGAACCCACCCTGCGCGCCCACGAGGAAGCCGAGCGGCGCGAAGATGAACTGGAGCGAGACGACGGCGAGCACGACGAGCGTGAGCGACAGCGCGAAGCTCGCCGGGCGCTCGATGCCGGCGATCTCGGTCGCAACGAGCAGGGCGGCCGTGAACGACAGCAGCCCGATCAGCCCGAAGAACGCCACGAAGGCGAGCGACTTCCCCAGCATCACGAGCGCGAGCGGCGAGCGGGACAGCAGGTTCAGCTCGAGCGTGCCCGCCCAGCGCTCGCCGAGGAGGGACCAGCCGGTCTGGAAGACCGCGACGTTCCAGATGACGACGAACGTCGCGCCGACGGCGATCGCCAGCGAGACGCCGTGCTCGACGCTCGAGCGCGCGATCCAGGCCGCCGCGACCGCCGTGGGCACCTGGCCGAGGGAGACGAGCAGGACCTGGTAGGGAGTGGCCGTGTCGCGCCACTGCTGCAGGAAGGCTCCCCGGAGTGCGTAGAGATGACCCATGACGGCGCCCCTGTCGCCACTCCGAACCTTGCCGCCGATCTACCGCACTCTGCGTGCGGGGCTCTTGCGCCGCAGACTCGCGCTGCTGGACCTGTTCAGGCAGAGAGTATCGCCGATGCGGCAAGGGCCCGTCGGCACATGGTCGCCGCGACCCGCGCGGGGCGGGGCCGGTGGGCCCCGCCCTACTCGCGGCCGCGCACGGTGAAGCGGCCGCTGTCGCTGCGCCCGAAGACCTCGGGGAAGAACGCCTCCTCGGCGTGTGCCGGCGCGACGAAGAAGTCCCCGGGCGTCGTCGCGCGAGCGTAGTAGACGTAGGTGTGCACGCCCTTCGGCAGGCGCTCGGCGAAGAGCACCAGGCGGTCGTCGCGCAGGTCCACCTGGTCCCAGGGGCTGTAGTACCAGCCGTACCAGGGCGCGTGGTAGCCGGGCGCGTCGCCCTCGCGGGCGCTCGCGCGATCCTCGCGCAACTGCTGACGCAGGTCGTCGCCGACGATCTTCAGCCGCGGGTCGATCGGCTCGAGGCCGGCGGGCAGCAAGTCCTCGACCCGGGCGAACACGCGGTCCGCGGGCGCGATCACCGTCAGCTCCACCCGCACCACGTCGCCGATCGTGGCGCTATTGATCGCCTCGTCCGGCTCGTCGAGCAGCGAGTAGCGGTGTGAGACCGCGAAGCCGCGGTTCAGCGCCTCGATGCCCTGGGCGGGGGTCACGTAGCGCAGGTTGAGGCCGTAGTACATGCGCCCCTCGGCGGCGTACTGGCGCTCGAACTGCACGCGGTTCACCTCGCCGAGCTGGAGCTCGGAGATCGCGATCGTCGTGCCATCGAGGTAGTCACGGGCGGGCACGTCGAAGTGGCCGCTCAGCACCCCGTTCGTGCCGATCCACACCGAGTACTCGTAGTTGCCGTGGATCTCCCCCGTCAGCGCCCCGTAGGCGCCGAGCGAGGCCATGCCCTGGGCGCGTCCGACGCTGGTCTTCCAGCGATCGGCCGTGCGGGCGAGGGCGAGCCAGCGCACGGTCTCCTCGATCAGCGGGTGCTCCGGGTCGATCTCGGTGAGGGCGCGGAGCACGAGCGCGGTCGTGCGCACGCTCCCGTTGTGCATCGAGCCGCCGATCCGCCCGTCCTCCCAGTGGTTGCCGTTGGCGCTGGGGATGACGTCCGCCGTCAGGTCGTTGAGCAGCGCGCGCACCGCCACATGGCCGGCGTCGTGACCGGTGGCGAGCAGCCCGAGCATCAGGTAGGCGCGGCCCCAGTTCGCGAGGCTCGCGCGGTGCTGCTCGACGATCGCGCGCATCGGGCCTGCCTGCCGCAGGGCGAGCGCGCTGGCGACCTCGCCGTCGCGGTTCGAGGCGTCGACGAGCGCGTACATCAGGAAGGCGTGCTGGTTCGGATCGGAGGGATACTCGACATCGGTTCGGCGGTGGACGTGGTTCGAGATCAGCTCGGTGGCCCGGCTGCTCACCCCGGCCGGCACGTAGTAGCCGGCGTCGAGCGCCTCGCCGAGGGCGATCAGGATCCAGCCGCTGCACATCAGGCTGGTGCGGCAGTTCCTGCACCAGGACCAGCCGCCGTCATAGCGCTGGCGGCTGACCAGCTCGGTCAGGTCCGCCCGGAGCTGGCGCGCACCACTGTCGCTGAGCCCATCCGCCGTGCCGCGCTGCACCGCGACTGCCGCGACCACGCGGCTGGCGATGCGCACGCTCGACTCCCAGGGGTCCTTCCGGTACGGCGCGAAGTACGCAAGCTCGTCCTGCAGCGCCCCGATCAGCGAGCCCTGGAGCGAGATCTCGAGCGATCCGAACTCCGTGATCACGTAGTCCGGAAGATAGACCGCCTCGACGGCCGGCGAGTCCGTCACGACGCCACCCGTCGCGGTCGTCTCCGGCGTCACGTCGAGGTACACCGGCAGGCTCAGCTCGACCGCATCGCGGTACCCGCCGGTGGCGTAGGCCCGGAAGAGGACCGTCGACGCGCCGTGAGTGATCACATCGGCCGGCCACTCGAACACCGCCGAGACGCCCGGATCGATCTGGGCGAAGAGTGTGGTCTCGCCCTCGATCGCGACTCCGTTCGCCTCGATCCTGACCGTGACCTCGCGAGGAGCGTCGGTGCCGTTGCGCAGCAGCGTGCGCAGCATCACGTGGTCGCCGACGCGCAGGAAGCGCGGCAGCGCGGGACGCAGCAGCAGCGGCTGCGTGACGAGCAGCTCGCTCTCGCCCTCGCCGACCTGCGTCGAGCCGCTGACGGCGCGGGCCTGCGCGCGCCAGGTGGTGGCGTTGTCGGGCAGGCGCAGCTCGAAGCTGGCCTTGCCCTGCTCGTCGGTTCTGAGTTGCCCGAGCCAGAGCGCGGTGTTCTGGAAGTTGCTGCGCACGTAGGCGCCGGAGGGTCCATAGCCGTCACCGTCGCCGCCCTTGCCGCCCTCTTCCGTCTCGCTGTAGGCGTCGTTACGCCGGTCCACCGAGACGGAGAGCGAGGAGGCCGTCCGGACGCCGAGCGCGCGCTGGTACCAGAACACGCCGAGGCCGTCCCGCACCACCTCGTCGGCGAGCGCGAGCACGGCCTGGTCGACGATCGCAACGGAGACGTCGGCGGCGACGCCGCGGCCCTGCCAGTCCGTCACCTGCACCTCGTAGCGCACGGTCTCGCCCGGCGCGGCGCGCTCGCGGTCGGGCGTGATCCGCACGTCCAGCACGCGAGGCGCCGTCGAGACCGGGAGCTCGACGTAGCCGAGGTGGTAGCGCGGCAGCGGATCGTCCGCCGTGGGAGCCCGGTAGAGCACGACCGAGACGTAGACGTTGGGCAGGTGGACGTCCTCGATCGGGATGCGCAGCACCTCGCTGTTGGTCTCGAAGCGACGCACCTCGCTGCTCAGCACGCGCCCCCGCTCGATGGTCACGAGGGCGATCGCGTCCTCGAACGGCGCGGTGACGAGCACCTCGGCCACGTCTCCGACCTCGTAGCCCTCGCGATCGGCGATCAGCTCGATGACGTCGTCGTTGCGCACGCGCCACTGCGCGCGCTGCTGGCCGCTGACCCAGAGGAAGCGCGCCGACCGCGCGACGCGACCCTGCTCGTCGGTGGACTCCGCGACGATCCGGTACGCGCCGGACTCCGGCGGCGTGAACATGATCGTCGCCTCCCCGGCCGCGTTGGTCGTCACGGCGTGCACCTCGATCTCCGTGTCGAGCGGCTCGGACCGATAGCTGCGGCGGCCTTCCGGTGACTGCTCCTTGGTCGTGATCCACTCGCGCTCGTAGATGCGCACGGTCAGCGGCCGGTGCGGTGCGGCGGTTCCCTCGACATCGACCGTCACGAGGTGCACGCGGGTCTGCTCGCCCGTGGCGCCGAGGTACGACTCGGGACGGACGCCGGCGTAGTAGGCGGCGGGATGGACGGTCACCGTCGTGCTGCCCGCGACGGCCTGGCCGTTCGCATCGATTGCAGTCGCCCGGATCGTGAACAGCTGCGTGCTCTCGCTCGCCTCGAGCGCGGCGGGAACGTCGAACCGCGCGATGCCGGTGGGGCCCGTGCGTGCGTCGCCCTGGGCGCGCAGCGGCCGGCTGTAGTAGGCCCAGCGGTACCAGTCGTCCTCGCGGAACGAGTAGCCCTCGTAGCCCGGTGCGTACATGCGCGTCGGGGACGAGACCGCGGACCACTGCACGGCGGCGTCCTGGACCGCGCCGCCGAAGAAGAAGCGCGCTTCCAGCGAGGCGTCGATTGCCTCGCCGGAGATGTAGTCCGCCAGCGCGGTTTCGACGTCGATCTCGAAGTCGGGCGCGCGGAACTCGGCCACCGTGAAGGTGGTCGCGGTGATGTCGTCGTTGCCGTCCGAGAGCAGGATGCGCCAGGTGCCCGTCGCGGCGTCGTCGGGCAGCACGAACTCGGCCTCGAACGTTCCGAGGTCGTTGAGGACCGCCGTCGTGGTCGAGACGGTGTTGTAGCGCGCGTCGCGGACGCGCAGCGTGAAGCGCTTCTCTTCACCCGGAATCGAGTAGGTCGCGTCGTCCTCGTCGCGCACCACGCCCCGGTAGTGCACGGTCTCGCCGGACCGGTAGATCGGCCGATCGGTGTAGAGGTGGCCGAGCACGCCGGGCCAGTAGTTGCGTGTCGGAACGCCGAGTTGCCACCCCGAGCTGCCCTGATCCCAGCGAGTGGAGGCCACGCCGTAGCGGTCGTCCGTGGAGATGCGCACGAGCCGGCCGTCGTAGGAGGAGCTGGGGAACCGCGCCAACCCATCCGGGTCCGTGATCGCGGTCCGGCCGGCCGCGCGCACCTCGACGCCCGCGAGCGGCTCCCCCGTCTCGTAGTCGAGCGCCCAGACGAGCAGCTCGGCGCTCGAGAGCTTCGTCACGATCGACGTGTCGACGATGCTGAACACGATCTTGTGGCCCGACACGGCCAGGAAGTAGTCGCCCGTGGGCAACGGCTCGCCGTCGCCGAGCGTCGTCGAGAAGATCCGCCGATGCTCGCGCAGTTCCTCGGCGATCTCCTTCGTCCACTCCCGGATCGGTTCGCTGCTCGGCCAGAACTTCCGGTTCCAGTTGTCGATCCAGCCGCGGCGCAGCAACAGGTCCGCCTCGGTGTCGGAGAGGCGGAAGAGCTGGAAGCGGACCTCGTCGGCGTGCCGTGCGCGGTAGTAGATCCGCTGCGGGCCGTCGGCCGACCAGGTCAGGAAGCTGCCGGGGACCGCGAGCTCCACGTACCGCGAGGGAGGAGGCGGAGGACCGGTCGTGAACGAGAACTCGTAGGCGGGGAGCGTCCGCCCACCGCGATCGCGCACGCCCTCGGCGATCCGCACCGTGTAGGTCGTCGAGTAGTCGAGCCAGACGTTGACCCCGGCCTCCCGGTAGTAGGCGTAGACATAGAAGTTGTCCGGGTCGATGCCGCTGATCGTGACGCGGCCCTGGAACGACCCCGTATCCATCGGGTTGTTGTAGACGAACCGGATGTGGTGCCAGTGGACATTCGTGTCGCCGTCCTCGGGCGTCGTGTACAGCAGCTTCGGCGGATCGATCGTCTGGAAGCTCGCGACGCGCTCGAGGCGCGTCGCGCCGCCGATCGCGCCACGCAAACCGGCGGGCGCGAGCAGCCGGTACGCGGCGCTGAGTGACAGCGGCGCGTCCGGCACGACCGAGACGACCGTGTCGCCGTCGCTCCACCTGAACGACGCGGGAACGGCGGCCCCGCCGTCCTCGAGGAGCGCCACGCCCGCCTCGACCGAGGCGCGGTCCATCGGCTGGTTGAACGAGACGCGGAAGGGCCCGTCCGGCTCGACGTGGTAGGTCCCGTTGCCGGGACGCAGGCGCGTCACCGCGGGCTGGAACGTCTCGAACGTCCAGCTGTACTCGGAGCGGAGCACCCCGTCGGCGGCCGAGGTGAGACCGGCCGGGATGCGCACGCGGTACTGCGTGCTCGGCCGCAGGTCGCTCGGGATGAAGCGATAGAGCGAGGTGTTGAGCCACTCCCCCTGCCCGGCGAGCGGCGGGTCGAACTCCAGCACCTGCGGCGCGGGACCCTCCTGCAACACGGTCAGCGCCGCGACCGAGCGATTGAACTGCACGAGGATCTGCGCCTCGGTCGGCACCTCCCGGTCCCCGTCCCCGGGGATCACGTAGGCGACCTCGAGCTGGCCCTCGATCGTGAACTCGTGGGCGAAGTCCTCAGCGAGGCCCGCGGCCGAGGCGGAGACGAGCAGCCGATAGCTCTGGCCGCGGTGCCACCCGGGGAAGTCCGGCTGGAAGAGCAGCGTGCGCTCGTCGGCCCAGGCGAACGAGCCCCCGATCGGCGGATCGATCCGCACGAGGCTCGCGCCGTCCGCCAGCGCGGGCGGATTGCGGAAGGCGACCCGCACGGTCGCGAGCCGCGGCACCGCCTCGCCCGCGGGCGAGACGGCGACGAGCGGCGGCTCGGGTGTCGCGATCGGCGTCGGCGTGGACGGAGGTGCGACCGTGGGCGTCGCGGTGGCCGTCGGCGTCGGCGTCGCGCTGGCTGACGGCGTGGGCGAGGGCGTGGCCGTCGGCGAAGCGGGGGCGGTGGCGGTCGGCGAAGGCGAGGGCGTCGCCTCCGCCGTCGGCGACGGCGAGGCCGTGAGCGGCGCGGGTGCGGGCTCGCCGCCGCCCGTGCAGGCGGCCGCGACCGTCGCGAGGATCGCGATGCCGAGCACGGCTGCCAGCCACACGGAGGCGCGCTTCGAACGCGGCAATCTGGTCATTCGTCCTGCACCTCGAAGCGCGAGGAGGCCACTGCCGTCCCGCCGTCCGCGAGCGTCGCCACCACGTCGAGCCGGTGCACGCCGACGCTCAGCGGCCACACCACGCGCGCATCGGGCCCCGATGCGCTGCCGACGGGCACCCCGTCGACGAGGAATTCGATCCGCTCGGCTCCCGCAGGCGAGGCCGCGCGCAGCAGCGCCTCCTGTCGCGCGAGCTCGGGAGCGATGAAGAGCACGGCGCCGTGGGCCGGCTGCACGATCGTCAGCCCGGTCTGCGCCGCGCCGTCCTCGAATGCGGCGAGCCGTACGCCCGCCCTGGCGGCCCACGGCCGAGCCTCCGCGGGCGGGTCGATGGCGATCGAGCCGTCGGCACGGGAGAGGTAGTAGGCCTCGGCCTCGATTGGCTCGCTGCCGACGATGAACCACTCGCGGACGGGCGCGGGACAGTGCGGGCCGGGCAGCAGCCCGGTGGGCGTGCAGACGCTGACGGAGACCATCGCATCCGGCGGGGTGAACCCCGCCTCCGGGAGGTCCGCCACCGCGGCCTCGATCACGGCGCGCCAGATCGGGGCCGCCCCGGCGAGTCCCGCGAGGTCGATCATCGGCTGCCCGTCGGCGTTGCCGACCCAGACACCGACCGCCCGATCGGGCGTGAAGCCGACCGCCCAGCTGTCGCGGTACTGAGAAGTCGTGCCCGTCTTCACCGCCGCCGGGAACGGCGTCTCAAGCACGGAGCCGAAGCCGAACGCCGGCGAGCGCGCCAGTGGGTCGCTGAGGATGTCCGCCAGCAGGAACGCGTGCTGCGCGGTGATGACCCGGTCGGGCCGGCGAGGCGGGCGCTCGTAGAGCGGCTCACCCGTCGCCGCGTCGCGCACGCGCTCGATCGCGTAGGGCTCGGCGCGCAGGCCGCCGGCCGCGAGCGCGCCGTAGGCCGCCGTGAGATCGAGCAGCGGCACGCCCGCCGAACCGAGCGTCAGCGAGAGTCCGTGGTCGCCGGACGCTTCGAGGCCGTCGAGGCCGAAGCGACTCGCGACCTGGATCAGCGCCTCGACGCCGAGCCGGTCCAGCGTGCGCACCGCCGGCACGTTGAGCGAGGAGGCCAGCGCGACGCGCAGCGGCGTCGGGCCATGGAAGCGCAGATCCGAGTTCAGCGGCTGGTAGCTCCCGGCCGGCGTCAGGAAGCTCGAGGGCACGTCCAGCAGCGGGGTCGCCGCCGTGTAGCCGCGCTCGAACGCGGCGGCGTAGAGGAAGGGCTTCAGCGTGGACCCCGGCTGCCGGGGCGCGATCGCCATGTTGACCTGGCCCGCCTGCTCCTCGGAGAAGTCGGCGCTGCCCACCACGGCGAGCAGCGCCCCGCTCGCCGTGTCCAGCACGACGACGGCGGCGTTCCCGGCGTTGCGGTCGGCAATCTCGTCCAGGTGCGCGCGCACCGATCGCGTCGCCTCGCGCTGCAGTGCGCCGTCGAGCGTCGTCTCCATGATCAGGCCCGGCCGCCCGGCGAGGTCCGGGCGGAGCCGCGCCAGCTCCTCGCCGACCATCGTCACGAAGTGGGGGGCGAGCGCCGGCGCGCTCTCGCCGGCGAAGCCCAGCGGGGCGCTCGCGGCCGCCGAGGCCTGCTCCGCCGTGATCGCGCCGTCGGCGACGAGGCGGTCGAGCACGTAGCGTTGGCGCGCTCGCGCCGCGCCGGACGCCTCGCCGTACACGCTGGGCAGCTGCGGCAGGCCCGCGAGGTAGCTCGCCTGCGCGAGATCGAGCTGGCGCGCGCCGACGCCGAAGTAGAGTCGCGCCGCGGCCTCGATGCCGTAGGCGCCGCGGCCGTAGTAGACGTGGTCGAGATAGGCCTCGATCAGCGTGTCTTTCGGGTTGCGCGCCTCGAGCTGGAGCGCGAGCAGCGCCTCGCGGGCCTTGCGCAACAGCGCCGGCGAGTCCGTACCGGGCAGGTAGAGCACGCGTGCAAGCTGCTGCGTGAGCGTCGAGGCGCCGCGCGGCTGTGCCCGGCCCGTGGCCGCGTCGGCCAGTGCGTGCGCCAGCGCCAGGGGGTCGACGCCGGGGTGCGACCAGAAGCGCCGGTCCTCGGCGGCGACGGTGGCGCGCACGGCGATCGGCGCGATCTCGTCGAGCCCGACGGGGATCCGCACGCCCTCGGACACATCGCGCTGCAGCGGCGTCCCGTGGCGATCGAGGATCAGGGTTGGCGCGGGCGGCGCTTGCCGCTCGAGCGGCGTCAGCGGCGCGAGGTGCGCGTAGGCAAGGAGGGCGCCGGCTGCGCCGAGGAGGACCGCCGCGGCCGCGAGTCCGGCCCGCAGCAGCGCTCCGCCGCGGTCGCGCCGGAGCAGCCGGGAGAGGATCGTCCGGGCCGTCCTCCGGAGCATGCGCCCCCTCGTCGCTCCACCGGACCGCGGGACCGCTTCCCCAGTCCGGCTACGCGATCAGGACGCCGGAGCGCACCCGGAGGTTCCCGCCGGGCCGCGCGTGCTCCATGCGCCGGACGCGATCGGGTTACCCTCGCGCCGTACGCGACGAACCGAAGGAGCCGGACCATGCCCCGCCTGCAAGCCGACCGGATCGAGAAGATCGCCGCCGACCTGCTGCACGGCGCGGGCGCGCCCGCCGAGGAGGCAGCGATCGTCGCGAGGCACAGCGTCGCCGCGAACCTCGCCGGTCACGACAGCCACGGCATCATCCAGATCCCGACGTACATCGGCCGGATCGAGCAGGGCCACATCGTGCCGGGCGCCCCGATCGAGGTCGTCTCCGAGACCGCGACCACGACGGTGGTCGACGGCAACTGGGGCTTCGGCTACGTGGTCAGCGAGGAGGCGATGAAGCGCACGATCGCGAAGGCCGAGGAGCACAACGTCGCGGCGGCCACCGTCTACCGGCAGGGCCACGTCGGACGGGTCGCGGACTATCCGTTGATGGCGGCGGCGCAGGGGATGATCGGCCTGATGACCGCGGATTCCGGTCGCGGACCGAAATCGGTCGCGCCCTTCGGTGGACGGACCGCCCGCCTCGGCACGAATCCGATCTCGATCGCCGTGCCCTCGGACCTCGAGGGACCGCTCTACTTCGACATGGCCACCTCGGCAGCGGCCGGCGGGAAGATCAGGCTCGCCCGGGCGCGCGAGCAGCACGTGCCGCCCGACTGGCTGATCGACGCCGAGGGGCGCGCGACCACGGACCCGGCCGCGCTCGACCACGGCGGCGCGCTGCTGCCGCTCGGCGCAGACGTCGGCTTCAAGGGCACTGCCCTCTCGGTCATGGTCGAGATCCTCTCGGCCCTGTTGACCGGCCTCGGCTTCGGCGTCGAGCCGACGGGCAGGCACAACGACGGCTGCTTCATCGCGGTCTTCAAGGTCGCCGCCTTCCGCGATCTGGACACCTTCAAGCGCGAGGTGGCCGAGTTCGCGCAGTACCTCAAGGAGACGCCCCCCGCGGAGGGGTTCAGCGAGGTGTTCTATCCAGGCGAGCTGGAGCACCTGCGCCGTGTCGAGCGCTTGCGCGACGGCGTCGACGTGGAGGACGCCACCTGGTCCAGGCTGCTCGCGCTGGGCGAGAAGTACGGAGTGCACGTCGCGGCCTGACCGCGGCGTACGGCAGCGCCGAAGGGACGGCCCTCGCAATGTCCGATCAGGCCAGAGCCGAACTCGCTCCCGGCGGCGTGCTGCGCGCCGGGATCAACATGGCGAACGCGCTCCTCGTCACGGGCCGCACCGAGGACGGAGACCCCGACGGCGTCGCGCCCGACGTGGCCCGCGCCATTGCCGAGCGCCTCGGCGTGCCGTTGCAGCTCGTGCCCTTCGACTCGCCCGGTGAGCTCGCCGACGCCGCCGGGGCCGGCGTCTGGGACATCGGCCTGATCGGCGCGGAACCTCAGCGCGCGGAGAAGATCGCGTTCACGGAGGCCTACGCGGAGATCGAGGCGACGTACCTGGTCCCCGCCGGCTCGTCGATCGCGACGATCGAGGAGGTCGATCGTCCGGGCGTGCGCATCGCCACTCCCGGACGGAGCGCGTACGGTCTGTGGCTGGATCGCAACATCGAGCACGCCGCCCTAGTCCGCTCGGGGAGCGGGCAGGAGGCGTTCAGGCAGTTCGTCGCCGAGCAACTGGACGTGCTGGCCGGACTTCGCTCCGGCCTCGTCGAGATCGCGGAGGAGCTTCCCGGCGCGCGCATCCTCGATGGCCGCTTCGCCACGGTGCAGCAGGCCGTCGGCACGGCGAAGGCCAATCGCGCCGGCGCGGCCTTCCTGCGAGGTTTCGTCGACGAGGCCCGGGCATCCGGCCTCGTCACGACGCTCATCGCCAGGCACGGGGTGGAGGGCAAACTGAGCGCAGCCTGACCGCGCGGATCGAGGGAGCCTGGGGCTTCCGAGCCCGTCCCCATCGAGTAGGCAGCGGCCCCTCGCCAGCTGATACCACGTCTCTTGCACGGCTTCCTGCTACCGGGTACTGTATCTCGTCACCTGAGACAGGGTATCAAGTCCGAGCTCAGCAGTGATCGTCGATTCCGCAAGGGGGCCAATCGTGCGAGACATCATGGGTTTGCCGACAATCTGGACCGCGCTGCTGCTCGCGCTCGCGCTCGCCGTCGCGGTGGCGTGCACGGGCGACGACGACGATGACGGTGATGCCGGCCAGCCCGCGCAGGCTGAGGAGCGTCTCCAGGTTGTCGCGTCCACCGGCATCATTGCCCACTTTGCCGAGCAGATCGCCGGAGACGACGCAGACGTCGTGTCCGTGATCCCGCCGGGCGCGGATGCGCACAGCTTCACCCCCACCACCACCGCCATCCGCAACATCACCGCCGCCGACCTCGTGATTGTCAACGGCTACAACCTCGAGGAAAGCACCCTGGCCACCATCTTCGAGAACCTGCCCGAGGACGCCAAGCTCGCAGTCGCGACCGCCGGCATCACCCCCCTCGAGGGCGGCCACCACCACCACGACCACGGCGACGACGGCCACGACGACCACGACGACGACGACCACGACCACGAGGACGACGACGACCACGACGACGACCACGACGACCACGACGACCACGGCGAGGAAGAAGAGCACCATGAAGACGGCGACATT
>VXMT01000255.1:17391-22907 GCA_009840965.1 Chloroflexota bacterium | reverse complement strand
GGCGCGGGCGGCGTCGACGAGCAGCACGCCTGCCGAGCCCGTGAAGCCAGAGAGCCAGCGGCGGTTCGCCGGGGCGGTTACCAGCAGCGCGTCGGCCTCGAGGCTGTCGAGCCGCTCGCGCAGGCGCGCGAGGCGTGAGGGGGCAGCGCTCACTCGCCCGCGCCCTCGCTCAGCCGCGCGTGCAGCAGGTCGAGCGCGGCGAGGTAGCCGCGGAAGCCGAAGCCGCTGATCAGGCCCCAGGCATGGGGCGCCGTCAGCGACTGCCGGCGGATCTCCTCGCGAGCGTGGATGTTGCTGAGGTGCACCTCGACGACGGGCGGCTCGAAGGCGGCGAGCGTGTCGGCGAGCGCGAGCGAGGTGTGCGTGTAGGCGGCGGCGTTGAGGATCACGCCGTCCCGGTCGCGGCGCTGCTGGAGCAGGTCGACCATCTCGCCCTCGGAGTTGGACTGGGCGAACTCGATCTCGATGCCCAGCTCGGCGGCGCGCGCCCGGCACTGCTCCTCGAGGCTGGCGAGGGTGTCGCGGCCGTAGATCTCCGGCTCGCGCTCGCCGAGCAGGTTGAGGTTGGGGCCGTTGAGTATCAGCACGCGCATCGCGTCGGTTCCTTTAGCCGGCCGCCGCCTCGTTCGTCTCGCGGTCGCCGTCGCGCTCGATGTCGCGGGCGCGGGCGAGCGCCTGGGAGACGATCGCCTGTTTCCGCGAGCCGGTCACGGCGGTGTAGATCTGGGTCGTGTCCGCCGAGGCGTGCCCCAGCAACTGCTGCACGATCCGCAGATCCGCGCCCTCGTCCAGCATATGCGTCGCGAAACTGTGGCGCAGCAGGTGCGGATGCACCCGCTGGCGCACCGCCGCCGCCGTACCCGCGGCGCGCACGATCGACTGGATCGATCGCGCCGAGAGCCGTCCGCCGGAGCGGTTGAGGAAGAGCGCCGCCTCGGCCCCGCGCGCGAGCTGCGGACGGCCGTCCTCGAGGTAGCGGCGCAGCGCGTCGCGCGCCGGGCGGCCGAAGAGGGCGATGCGCTGCCGCTTGCCCTTGCCGAGCACGCGCACCTGGCGGTTCGTGAGGTCGAGGTCGGAGCTGTCGAGGGCGGCCGCCTCGCTCACGCGCAACCCCGCGCCGTAGAGCAGCTCCAGCAGCGCGCGGTCGCGCAGTCCACCCGGCGTGTCGTCCTCGGGCGCGGCCATCAGCTCGCCGGTCTCCTCGCCGGAGAGGATCTGCGGCAGGCGGTTCGGGGCCTTCGGCGAGCGCAGCCGCAGGATCGAGTCGCCCGGCCGTCCCGGCCGTAGCTCGCCCGCGCGGTCGAGCCAGCCGTAGAAGGCGCGGATCGTCGAGGCGATGCGCTTCACCGAGGCGGGCGCGCGCTGCTCGCCCTGAAGGAGCAGGCCGAGGTACGTGCGTGCTTGCTCGCGCCCCGCTTCGTCGAACGCGACCCCGGCGCCCGCGAGGTGTGCGAAGAAGCCGGTCAGGTCGTCGCGGTAGTTGCGGATCGTGCGCTCGGATCGCTGCCGCACGAGGGCGAGCTCGCCGAGATAGCGTTCGAGCGCCTCGAGGGCGCGCGGGTCGGGGGGCGGTGGTTCGATGGCACGCGGCTCGGACACCGTCAGTCTCCGGTGTGCTCCGTAACCCCGCGGATCGAGCGTAGCACGAGCCGGACAGCGGATCAGGCGGAGCGCCTCCGTGGCCTGCCCCCGCCTCGGCGCGTCCCGCCTCCGCGCCTGCCGCGACGCTGCTGCCTCGGGGCGCGCGGGTCCTGGCCCTGCTCGCGCATCCGCTCCTCGCGCGCCGCGATCAGGGCGAGGGCGTCGTCGAGCGTCACGGCCGCGGGCTCCTGCCCGCGCGGCAGCGAGGCGTTGACCTGGCCGTCCGTGACGTAGGGCCCATAGCGCCCGCTGCGCAGCTCGATGCTCGCGCCGCTGTCGGGGTGCTGGCCCAGCACCGCGAGCGGGGCGGCCGCCTGGCCGCGCCTCCCGCGCTTCGGCTCGCCGAGGAGCCGCACCGCCTCGTCGAACTCGATCGTGCGCAGGTGCTCGTGATCGCGCAGGCTGCGCGTCTCCTTGCCGGCGCGGACGAAGGGGCCGTAGCGCCCGTCCATGACCGCGATCTCCTCGCCGCTCTCGGGGTGCGCGCCGAGGATGCGCGGGTAGGACAGCAGCTCGAACGCCTGGTCGGCGGTGAGCGTCTCGATGCTCATCTCCGGCCAGAGGCTGGCGCGCTTCGGCTTACCCTTGTTGTCGTCGTTCTCGCCGACCTGCACGTACGGCCCGTTCGGCCCGCTCTTGACGTAGATCGGCTTGCCGCTCTCCTCGTCGGTCGCCACGATGCGGGCGCCGCGCGACGCCTGTTCGAGCAGCTCGAGGGCGAGCTCGATGGTCAGCTCGTCCGGCGGCTGGTCCTCGGGCAGCGTGGCGCGCTGCTCGCCGCCGCCGACCTCCAGGTACGGGCCGTAGCGCCCGACGCGGGCGGCCACGGGGCGGCCGTCGGCGTCCTCGCCGAGCGGGATGGTCGAGATCGCCCGGGCGTCGATCGCCTCCCAGCTGGAGTCGATGCGCTGCTTGAGGCCCTCCGCCGCGAGTCCTTCGGCCGCGGGCGTGGGGTCGCCGAAGTAGAAGCGATGCAGCCACGGCTGGCGCTCGACCTCGCCCCCGGCGATGCGGTCGAGGTCCTCCTCCATGCGCGCGGTGAAGCTGTAGTCCACGAGGTCGCCGAAGTGCTGCTCCAGCAGGGCGACGACGGCGAAGGCCGTCAGCGTCGGCGTGAGCGCGGCGCCCTGCTTCCAGACGTAGCCGCGGTCCTGCACGGTCTGGATGATCGAGGCGTAGGTGGAAGGCCGCCCGATACCGAGCTCCTCCAGCCCGCGCACGAGGCTGGCCTCGGTGTAGCGGGCAGGCGGACGGGTTTCGTGTCCGCGCGCCTCCGCGGAGAGGCCGCGCAGGATCTGACCCACGGTGAGCGGCGGGAGGATGCGCTCCTGGTCGTCGAGCGCGGCGTCGGGGTCATCGGAGCCCTCGACGTAGGCGCGCAGGAATCCGGGGAAGTCGATCACCTTGCCGGAGACGGCGAACACGGCCTCGCCGTGATCGCCCGCGTCGGCCCGCAGCCGGGCGTTGGTGCGCCGCCCGCGCGCGTTCTCCATCTGCGAGGCGACCGTGCGCTTCCAGATCAGGTCGTAGAGGCGCAGCTCGTCGGGCCGCAGGGCGCCGCTCAGGCTGTCCGGCGTACGGAAGAGGTCGCCCGCGGGGCGGATCGCCTCGTGCGCCTCCTGCGCGCCGCGCGAGCGCGTGCGGTAGCGGCGCGGCTGGGCCGGCACGTAGGCGTCGCCGTAGAGGTCGCGCGCCTGCCTCCGGGCGGCGTTGATCGCCTGCTCGGAGAGGTTCACCGAGTCGGTGCGCATGTAGGTGATGTAGCCGTTCTCGTAGAGGCTCTGCGCGGTGCGCATCGTGCGCTGCGCGGTGAAGCCCAGCTTGCGCCCGGCCTCCTGCTGCAGGCTCGAGGTGATGAACGGGGCGGGCGGCCGCTGCGTGTAGGGCCGTTCGTTGACCTCGGTGACGGTGTACTCCGCCTCGGCGACCGCTGCGGCGACGGAGTGGGCGCCTTCCTCGTCGAGCGTCAGTACGTCGGCGCGCACGCGCAGCTGCCCCGTCTCCGGATCGAAGTCGTCGCCGCGTGCCAGCCGCTGCCCGTCGAGCTCGGCGAGGCGCGCGCCGAAGGGATCCGAGGGCGCCTCGGTCTCCTCGCTGCGCACCTGCGATCGCACGTCCCAGTACGAGGCGCTGACGAAGCGCATGCGCTCGCGCTCGCGCGCGACGATCAGGCGGATCGCCGCGGACTGCACGCGCCCGGCCGAGAGCCGCGGGCGCACCTTGCGCCAGAGCACGGGCGAGACCTCGTAGCCGTAGAGGCGATCGAGGACGCGGCGCGCCTCCTGCGCCGAGACCAGGTGCTCGTCGATCTCGCGGGGGTTGGCGAGCGCCTCGGCGATCGCCCGCTCGGTGATCTCGTGAAAGACCATGCGGCGCACGGGCGCATTCGGCTTCAGCACCTCTGCGAGGTGCCAGGCGATCGCCTCGCCCTCGCGGTCCTCGTCCGTGGCGAGGTAGAGCTCGCTCGCCTCGCGGGTCAGCTTGCGGAGCTTGCTGACCTGCTGCTTCTTGTCACTCGGGATCTCGTAGCGCGGCTTGAAGCCGTCCTCGATATCCACGGCGTCGTTGCCCTGCGGCAGGTCGCGGATGTGCCCGATCGAAGACTCGACGACGTATTCGGGGCCGAGGAAGCCGGCGATCGTGCGCGCCTTGGCAGGCGACTCGACGATCACGAGGCGCGTACCGCCGTTGGCGGCGTCCGCCGTCCTGCGCCTGCGTCCGCGCGTCGCGCCGCTGCTCAAGGGGTTGTCTCCTGCTTCGGGGGAGTTGCTGACGCTTCGTATGCGGGGGCGGGCTCGCGCACCCGGACGTACTGCATTCCGCCCAGATCGCGGACCTGACCCTTCAGTTCGAGCAATGCGAGCGTAGCCGAGACCCGGGCTGCGGCCAAACCGGTGTCGCGCACGACCTCGTCGACGTGCCTCGGTTCGCGCGTGAGCACCTCCATCAACGCGCGCTCGTCCTCGCTCGCCGGGGGCGCGGCGCGGCCGAAGTCCATCTGCGCGCCGATCATCGTCAGGTTGAGCGCCTCGAGGACGTGCTCGACGCTTGCGACCGGGGTCGCGCCGTCGCGGATCAGCGAGAGTGGTCCTCGCGACTGCGGGGCGAAGATGGAGCCCGGCACGGCGAAGACCTCGCGGTTCTGCTCGCCCGCGAACCGCGCGGTGATCATCGCGCCACTCTTCACGTCGCCCTCGACGACGAGGGTACCGAGCGAGACGCCGGACATGATGCGATTGCGGCGCGGGAAGAACTCGGCGCGCGGCTTCGTGCCCAGCGGGTAGTCGCTGATCAGCGCCCCGGCCTCGGCGATCTCGCTCGCCAGTCCACGGTTCTCGGGCGGGTAGACCGTGTCGAGGCCGTTCGCCAGCACGGCGATCGTGCGCCCGCCGGCGTCGAGCGCGGCGCGGTGCGCGATCGTATCGATGCCGCGCGCGAGCCCGGAGACAACGGTCACGCCGTTCGTCGCGAGGTCGCGCGCCAGCTCGCCGGCGGCCTGCCGCCCGTATGCCGTGGCCCGCCTGGTGCCGACGAGGGCGAGCGCCCATTCGTCCTGGGGCGCCATCGCCCCGCGTACGTAGATCAGCGGCGGCGGATCGGAGATCTCGCGCAGGCGGGCGGGGTAGGCGGAGTGGAAGCGCGGGATCGGCCGCACCCCCGCCTCCTCGAGTCGCTCGAGCTCGCGCTGCGGGTCGATCTCCCGCCGCTGCGCGACGACGAGGTCGACCGTGGCCGCGTCCAGGCCGGCGGCGCGCAGAGCCGGGGCATCGGCCTTCCATGCCTCCTCGAGCGAGGGGCCCGAAGGCAGAAGGGGCCGCAAGCCCACGGGGCGGGGCCGGGGGTGCCGGGGGAGGGCCCCCCCCCAGGACAAGAGA
>VXMT01000255.1:8215-17381 GCA_009840965.1 Chloroflexota bacterium | reverse complement strand
TTTAAACTCAACCGCCCCCCCCCCACACACACCCGCGAAAGCGCGCCCCCCGTCCACATTGGTTAAAACCCCCCGCTCCTCGAGCGAGGGGAACGCTCGCTCGAGGAGGCCGAAGCGCACGGAGCCGAGGCGTGCGATGCGGTGGAAGGCCACCCACCAGGACAGAGCATTTGTTCTTACATCGTCCACGTCCTCAGCCTACCAGCCGTTGGCAAGAGGGCAAGTGGACCGCAGTCGCAGCGGGAGTGCTGGCGAGGTGAAGAGGGCAGTACGGTGATTGTTCGGATCCGTGCTGTTGAGTATGATTTGCGTCAACGCGAGTTCATACTGGTTGAATCATGCGAGTGTCGGAACGCGGGCAGATCACTATCCCAAAGCGGCTACGCGATCGCTTCGGGATGAATCACAATGTCGAGGTCGAGATCACCCCGACCGACCAGGGTCTCCTGATCCGGAAGAAGACCGCCGTCGAACATCCCGTCGACCGCGTGAGTGGGATCCTGGACAGCTCGTTCGACATCGACGAGTACATCGAGGACATCCGCGGGCGGTGATCACGGCCATCGACACCAACGTCCTGTTGGACATCTTCCTGTCCGGCGCGCCCCGTCACGATGAGTCGCGTGAAGCAGTCCGCTCAGCCTACGACGCCGGCGCGATCATCGTCTGCGACATCGTGTATGCGGAACTCGTTCCTGCGTTCGACGACCGGGCAGCGCTGGATGAGGCGCTACGTGAGATGAACGTCAGGTTGTCGCCGATCGATACCGCGATCGCCTACGAAGCGGGGCGCCGCTGGATGCAGTACCGGCGTGCAGGCGGGCCGAGGACGCGGATCATCTCCGACTTTCTGATCGGCGCGCACGCCGTCGCCGAAGCCGACCACTTCCTGACGCGGGATCGCGGGTTCTTCGCGACGTACTTCCCCGAACTCAGCTCACTCTGATCGGCCGCGGCGCGGGATGTTCGCGCAACCTACCCCGCCGCTGCCTCGTCGAGCGCCGGGCGCTGGGTGACGCGCACGCGGCGGATGCGGCGACCGTGCACGGAGAGCACCTCGAGGTCCAGGGCGTGCTCCTCGCTGGCCACGCGGTCGCCCGGTGTCGCGAGGCGTCCGAGCAACGAGAAGACGAAGCCGCCCACGGTGTCGAAGTCCTCGCTGTGGATCTCGGCGCCCACGAGCTCGTTCAGGTCGTCGATGGCGAGCCGCGCGTCGACGATCGCCTCCTTCTCGGAGATGACCTCGACCTCGATCTCGTCGGTGTCGTACTCGTCGGCGATCTCGCCGACGATCTCCTCGAGCACGTCCTCGACGGTGACGAGGCCGGCCGTGCCGCCGTACTCGTCGACGACGATCGCGACGTGGGTCTGGTCCCGGCGCAGGTCGGCGAGCAGCTCGTCGGTGCGCTTCGTCTCGGGCACGAAGTAGGGCGGGCGGGCCAGCACGCGCAGGTTGGGCGAGGAGACGCCGCTCTGCAGCCGCGCGAGCAGGTCCTTGGCGTAGAGCACGCCGATGATGCGGTCGATGTTCTCCTCGTAGAGCGGGATGCGGCTGAAGCCGGAGGAGTCCACGACCTTCATCACGTCGCCGATCGAGGCCTCCGTGGAGACGGCGACGATGTCGATTCGAGGCGACATAATCTCGCGCGCCGTCTGTCGCGACATTGCCAGGATGCCGCGCATCATGCGGCGCTCTTCGGAGAGGGCCTCCGCCCCGTCGCCGGCGGCGGGCGCTTCGAGGATGGCGAGCAGCTCGGCGGCGGGGTCGTCCGCGGTCTCGGTGCGGCGGCCGGCGAGCCGAAGCAGCGCGCGGGCCGGAGTGCTCATCAGCCAGGCGAACGGCGCGAGCAGGGACGCGAGAAAGGTAATCACGCGGGCGAGGCGGTAGCCGACGCCCTCGGGGCTGGCGAGTGCGATCGCGCGGGCGTTCTGGCGCAGCGCCGCGATCACGATGAGCGCGATCAGGCCGGCGGCTGCCGCCTCCGGCACGCCCAGCTCCCCGCCGATCAGCAGCAGGGCAATGCCGAGGCTGAGCGTCACGGTCGCCAGCGTCACCCCCGCGCCGAGCGCGCTCAGGATCTGCTGCCGCTGCTTGATGTAGCTGTCGAAGAGCCCCGCCACGCCGTTCTCGGCGCGGGCGCGGGTGCGACGGCGGGTGATCGCCGCCACCCCCGCCTCGGCGGCCGAGATCAGCACGAGCAGCACGCCCGCTGCGATCATCACCACCAGGGCCAGGACTGTGAGGGTATCCAAACCTGTACGGGCCGAAGGCGGCCCGCTACTGCTCCTCTCCCGCGCTGTCGTCCTCGCTGCTGCGTCGGATCCGCGCCGGCGCCCCGATCGCCGAGGCTCCCGGCGGAACGTCTCGCGTCACGACGGAGCCAACCCCCGTGCGCGCGCCCGCGCCGATCCTGAGCGGCGCCACCAGCATCGAGTCGCTGCCGATGAACGCTCCGTCTCCGATGACGGTGCGGTGCTTCTCCGTCCCGTCATAGTTCGCCGTAATCGTGCCGGCGCCGATGTTCACATCCTCGCCCACGTCGGCGTCGCCGAGGTAGGAGAAGTGTCCGACGCGGCTGCCCGCGCCCACGCGCGAGGCCTTGACCTCGGCGTAGTTGCCGAGCCGTGCTCCGGCCTCGATCGTCGAGCCGGGGCGGATGTGGCAGTAGGGGCCGACGCGCACGTCGTCGGCCAGCGTCGCGCCTTCGAGGGTGGACCCGCCGATCGTACAGCGCTCGCCGACGCGCGTGTCGCGCAGCACGGCGTTGGGACCGATGCGGCAATCGCGGCCCACGGCGGTCGTGCCCAGCAGGTGGACGCCGGGCAGCAGCGTCGTGTCCTCGCCGACCTCCACGCCGGCGTCGATCCAGGTGGCGGAGGGGTCGGCGATCGTGACGCCCCCGTCCATGAGCCGCCGGCGCACGCGATCGCGCATCACCGCCTCGGCCGCGGCGAGCTGGCCGCGCGTGTTGACCTGCTGCGCCTCGCTCGCCTCGGCGAGCGGGCGGGCGAGCACGGCGTGGCCGGCCTCGAGCGCGGCGCGCACCGCGTCGGGCAGGTAGACCTCGCCGCCCGCCGAGGGCGCGAGCGAGGCGAGCGCCGGCCAGAGCCAGGCCGCCTCGGCCGCGTAGACGCCGACGTTAATCTCGCCGATCGCGCGGGTGGCGGCGTCGGCATCGGCTTCCTCGACGATCGCGCTCACGGAACCAGCGGAGCGCACGATGCGTCCATACCCTGTGGGGTCGTCGACCTCGACGGTGAGGAGGCTGAGCGTGGCCCGCGCCTCGGTGTGCGCGTCCGCGAGTCCTGCGAGGCCCTGCGAGGTAAGCAGCGGGAGGTCGCCGTGCACGATCAGCACACGACCGGCCTCGCCGACCGCACCGGCCGCGGCCAGGGCGGCGTCGGCGGTGCCACGTGGCTCCTGCTGGACCGCGACGAGCGCGCCCGCCTCACGGGCGGCTGCCGCGACCGCATCGTCCTCGGCGGCGGCGACGACGACGCTGCGCTCGCACCCGGCGTCCGCGAGGGCGTCGAGCAGCAGCCGCAGCATCGAGCGGCCGGCGACCTCGTGGAGCGCCTTGGGGCGGCGCGAGCGCATGCGAACGCCGCGCCCGGCGGCGAGCACGACGGCGCTCCAGCCGCGCAGCGCTGCCGATCCGCCGGTGCTCATGCGGAGTGGGACGAGGGAGGTTTGTCGCTGTCGGCGCTTGTCTCGATCGTGGTGCTCCACGGCCACGCGCCTGTCCCGCCTTGTGCGGGAGCGGCTGCGAAAATTGACCCGTCGCTCGCGCCCATTCTACACTCGCACGCGGCCCTGTCTCTACCGGAGCGGCCCGATCGCTGGCCCGGAGACTGCGCCGCAGGGGCGTGGCAGTGATCGATCGGCAGTGACCACAGCGTGATCGTCGAAGAGCTCCGTAACGCGTTCCTCGCCTTCTTCGAGGCGCGAGACCACCGCCGCATTCCGTCCGCCTCGCTCGTCCCCTACGGCGACCCCTCGCTGCTCTTCACGTCCGCCGGGATGGTGCAGTTCAAGCCCTACTTTCTTGGCCTCGAAGCGCCGCCCGCGGCGCGCCTGACGTCCGTGCAGAAGTGCTTTCGCGCCACCGACATCGAGTCGGTCGGCGACGACTCGCACCTCACGTTCTTCGAAATGCTCGGCAACTTCTCGCTCGGCGACTACTTCAAGGCCGAGGCGATCGAGGCCGCGCTCGGCTTCCTCGTCGGCGTACTGGAGCTGGACTTCGAGCGGCTCTGGGTGACGGTCTACACCGACGACGACGAGGCCTTCGAGCTGTGGCGCGGTCAGGGCGTCCCGGCCGAGCGCATCCTCCGCTACAGCGCCGAGCTGGGGAACTACTGGTACTCAGGCGACACCGGGCCGTGCGGGCCTTGCTCCGAGCTGCACTACTACTTCGGCGACGACCCGGCTTCCGAGCCGCGCCTGCCGGACGGGCAGATCGATCTCGAATCGCCGAACTTCCTCGAGGTCTGGAACCTAGTCTTCATGGCCTTCGACCGCGCGGCCGATGGCTCGCTGACGCCGCTGCCCTCGCAGAACATCGACACGGGCGTGGGGCTGGAGCGGCTCGCCTGGGTACAGCAGGACGTGCGCTCCGTCTACGAGACCGACCAGCTGCGCAGCATCCTCGCGAGCGCCGAGGCGGCGGCCGGCATCGCCTACGACCCGGACGGCGCCCCCGCCGAGGCGAGCGCGCTGCGGACCATCACGGAGCACGCCCGCGCCGCGGCCTTCCTGATCCACGATGGCGTCTTGCCCGGCAACGAGGGCCGCGGCTACGTGCTGCGCCGCGTGCTGCGCCGTGCGATCTACTTCGGCTACACGATCGGCCTGCGCGACCCCTTCATCGAGGGCGTGATCGAGGCCGCGATCGATGCCTCGAAGTCCGCCCACCGGGGCCTCGACGAGCAGCGCGCCTTCATTGTGCGCGTCGCAGGCGACGAGGAGCGCCGCTTCCAGGCGGCGCTCACACGCGGCATCGAGTTGCTCGACGGCGTGATCGAGCGCGAGGCCGCCGCGCAGCGCGTCCCGGGCCGCGAGATGTTCACGCTCTACGACACCCACGGCCTGCCGCCCGAGCTGACCCGCGAGCTGGCCGCCGCGCGCTGCTTCGAGGTCTCCGTGGCGGGCTTCGTGGGGGTGAGGGCCGCCCAGCGCGAGCGCTCGCGCGGCGAGACCGGCTTCAGCGACTACGGCGGCGACGAGGCGGAGCGCTTCGCCGCGCTCGGCCTCGACAGCGCCTTCCTCGGCTACGAGGCGCTCGAGGCGCAGTCGGCGGTCGTCGCGCTGTTCGCGGACGGCGAACGTGTCGACCGCCTCGAGGCGGGCGCCGAAGGCGAGGTCGTGCTCGGAGCGACGGCGTTCTACGCGGAGGCCGGCGGGCAGGTCGGCGACCGCGGCGAGATCATCACCGGCTCGGGCCGCTTCCGCGTCGACGACACGCAGCCGCTCGGCGGCGTGCACGTGCACCGCGGCGAGGTCGTCGAGGGCGCGCTGGCGGAAGGCGAGGCGGCCGAGGCGCGCGTCGATCCGGTCTGGCGCGCGGGCAGCCGCCGCAACCACACCGCCACGCACCTGCTGCACGCGGCGCTGCGCGAGGTCCTCGGGCAGCACGTGCGGCAGGCCGGATCGCTCGTTGCGCCCGACCACCTGCGCTTCGACTACACGCATCCGCAGGCGCCGGCCGCGGCCGAGCTGCGCGAGGCGCAGCGGCTGGTCAACGCGAAGATCCGCGACGACATCGCGCAGGAGACGTTCATCCTCCCCTACGAGGAGGCGATCGATCGCGGCGCGATCGCCTTCTTCGAGGACCGCTACACCTCCGAGGTGCGCATGGTCGAGTACTGCGAGGCGCGCGTCGCCCCCGGCGCCGCGCACCGCCACACGCCCGCCTGCTTCAGCCGCGAGCTGTGCGGCGGCACCCACCTGCACTCCACCGGCGGCGTCGGCAACTTCGTGATCACCGGCGACTCCTCGATCGGCGCGGGACTGCGCCGCATCGAGGCGCTGACCGGCCCCGAGGCCGAGCGCCACATCGAGGAGCGCCTGGAGCTCGTGGACGACCTCTCGCAGCGCTTCAAGGCGCCGCCCGCCGAGATCGCGGGCCGCATCGACGCGCTCGAGGAGCAGCTTGCCGACGAGCGCCGCCGCGCCCAGGCGCAGTCGGCGAGCCGCGCGGCCGGAGTCGCCGAAGAGCTGGCCGATCAGGCCGAGCACCTTAATGGCGTGCAACTGCTCGTCGCCGTGGTCGAGGCCGACTCGGCGGACGCGCTGCGCGGCATGGCGGACCGCCTGCGCGAGCGCATGGACAGCGCCTTCGTCACGCTCGGCGCGGTCATCGGCGATCGCCCCCAGTTGCTCGCGCTTGCGACCGACGACGTGGTCGAGCGCGGGCTGCGCGCGGACGAGGTCGTGAAGGCCGCGGGCGCGGTGGTCGGCGGCGGCGGCGGCGGCCGGCCCGGCCGCGCGCGGGGGGGGGGGCGCGACGCGAGCCGGCTCGGCGAAGCCCTCGAGGCGGCACGCGCGCTGGCGCGCGAACGGCTGGGCGGGGCGTAGCGCGGTGGCGCGCCGGGATCCGCCCGGGATCGGGGAGCAGGCGGCCCGCATCGCGCAGCAGGCCGGGGAGTTCCTCCGGCGCGCCTGGGATGAGCTGGCGAGGGCGCTCGAAGAGCTTGCGGCTCGCACCGGCGCGTTGCGCCGTCGGTTCTCGGCGCGGCGACGCGCGGCCGAGCCGGAAGCCCTCGCCGATCGCGAGGCGCGCCAGCCGGACGTGCCGCGCCGCCGTCGTGCGCCGCGCCTGCAGGGTTCGGCCACGATCGTCGCCGAACGGGAGGACGACGCCAGCTCGATCATCGGGCGGATCGACGCGGCGAGCGAGGTCGAGTTGCTGCTCGTCGTGCCGCGCCGCGCCTACGAGCTGCGCAGCGCGGTGGAGTGGCTGCGCATCGCCGCCTACGTGCGGCAGCGCCGGTTGCACCTGCGCGTGCTCGCGAGCAGGGGAGACGTCCGCCAGCACGCGGCCGACGCGGGCCTGCCCGCCGCGCGCACCGTCCGAGGCCTGCGCCCGCGCCGCGCGCTGCGCATCCCCTTCGGGAGCCGCGACTTCGTGCTGCGCGCGCCGTCGATCGGGCCGTTCGTGCGGGCGGGGCTGTTCGTCGGCGCGATCTTCGTCATCGGCCTTGCCGCCTGCACCTACATTCCCTCCGCCTCGATCCTCGTCTCGCCGCCGGCGGAGACCCTCACGGTCACGCAGCGCGTGCGGCTGAGCCCGCTGGGGGAAACCGACCTCGGCCTTGGCGTGATCGCCGTCGACTCGGTGCAGCTCGAAGTCGTCTCCGTCGTCTCGGCTGCCTCGACCGGGCTCGCGACCGTCGGAGACAAGCACGCGCGGGCGGGGCTCACCTTCACGAACAGCGGCGACGCCGACCTCGTGCTGCCGATTGGCACGCCGGTGGAGTCGCCCGAGGGCGTGGTCTTCACCACCGACCGCTCGGTGGCGGTCCCCGCGGGATCCAGCGCGGTTGTCGGCGCGACCGCGATCGAGCCCGGCACCGCGGGAAATTTGCCCGCGGACAGCCTGACCCGGCTCAGCGGCTTCCCCGCCACGCTCAGCGTCACGAACATCGCCGCCGGCGGCGGCACGGACAGCGAGGTGCCCGTCGTCAGCCCCGAGGACGTCGTGACCGTGACGGACATCGCCGACGCCTCGTTGCGCCGCGCGGGCGAGCGCACGCTGTTCCGCACGATCACGGACGGGACGGTCTTCCACGAGACGATCTCCGTCACCATCCTCAGCCAGACGCCGCTCGTCGAGGTCGGCGAGGCGACCGACGTCTTCCTGATGGAGTACACGGCCGTCGCCAACGCCTTCGTGCTGACCGACGAGGACGCACAACGCATCGCGCAGCAGCTGCTGCAGAGCAAGCTGCCCGACGGCGTGGCGCTGCTGCCCGACACCGCCGAGGCGATCATCGAGGAGGTGCACTCGTTCGACGGCAGCCGCCTGACGATCGACCTCACCGCGACCGGTAGGGCCAGCTCGCTCTTCGACCCCGGCTCGCTGCGCGGCCTGCTCACGAACGTCTCGCCCGGCGTCGCGGCCGAGCGGCTGAGCGATGAGCTCGCGCTGACCTCCGAGCCGCACATCAGCGTGCATCCGGGCTGGATCCCCGGCCTGCGCATGCCGCGCCGCTCCGATCGCATCTCGATCACCCTCGTCAGCGAGGAGGAGCTTGCCGCCGCGCGCGCCGGCGAACCGTTCGGCGAGGAGGCGGAGGACGACGAGGAGGCTGACGCTGAGGAGGCCGAGGGTGGCGAGGACGCCGGATGAGGCCGCAGCGATGAGGTGGCTCGGCATCGATCCCGGCGAGGCGCGCGTCGGCATCGCCGCGTGCGACCCCGACGAGCGCATCGCCGTGCCGATCGAGGTCGTCCCGGCCTCGGCGGCCTTCCCGGCGATCCGCAGCATCGCGCAGCGCGAGGAGATCGGCGGCATCGTCGTGGGGCTGCCGCGCCTGCTCGGTGGCGAGGAGGGCGCCGCCGCCGCCTCCGCGCGCGCCCTCGGCGAGCGCCTGCGCCGCCGCCTCGACCTGCCGGTGGAGTACGAGGACGAGCGCCTGACCTCGGTCGCCGCCGAGCGGGCCACGCCGTCACGGCGGGCCAGCGACGACCTCGCGGCCGCGCTGCTGCTGCAGCAGTTCATCGATCGCCGGCGACGCCTGCAAGCCGAGGCCCGGACGGAAGACGCCCGTGATTCGTAGATTCGACCCGATCCTGATCGCCACCGTGCTCTCGCTGGTCTGGGTCGCCCTCGTGGTCTCGGTGCTGTCGGGGACGCTCACGGACACGGAGGGCCGCACGGTCGACGCGATGGCGGCGGGCGTGCCGCCGCCGCCGGACTCCGCGGGCGGCGCGGACGGCGACGTCGAGCTGATCGCCGTCACGATCGAGCCCGGCGACGGCGTGGACGTGATCGCCGAGCGGCTTGTCAACCAGGGCGTCCTCGAGAACGACGAGCGCTTCCGCACGCTGGTCCTGCTCACCGGCGTGGGGGGGGGGGGGGGGGCCCGCGCCGCCCCCCCGCGGGCGCGCCCCCGCCCGCGCGGGGGGGCGGCCGGCCGGGCCGGGGGGGGGGGGGGGGGCGGG
>VXMT01000255.1:0-8205 GCA_009840965.1 Chloroflexota bacterium | reverse complement strand
GACGAGCGCTTCCGCCCGCTGGTCCTGCCCCCGGGCGGCGGCGCGGAGCTGCGCGCCGACAACTACCGCTTCGCGCCGAACACTCCGGCAGCCGAGGTCATCCGCCAGCTTCTCGTGGGCGTCGAGCGGGAGCGCTTCTTCGTCGTGCACGAAGGCCAGCGCCTCGAGGAGATCGGCGACGCGGTGGTCGCTCTCGAGCTGGCGACGCGCGAGGAGTGGGACGAGGCCGTGAGCGCGCGGCGGACGGAGTCGATCGTCGACGACCTCCCGGCCGGCGCCACGCTCAACGGCTACCTGTTCCCCGGCACCTACCCGATCGACGAGGAGACCACCGCCGAGAGCCTCGTGGTGGCCATGCTCGAGGGGCTGGACGAGGCGCTCGACCAGGTGCTGCGTGGTCGGCTCGCCCTCTCCTCGCTGACGCTGCATGAGATGCTCACGCTCGCCTCGATCGTCGAGCGCGAGACGCTGCTGCGCGACGAGATGCCGCTGGTCGCCTCGGTCTTCCTCAACCGCCTTGAGGTGGGCGTCAAGCTGGACGCCGATCCGACCGTGCAGTACGCGATCACGACCCGGAGCAGCGGCGAGCCGGTGGAGGGCTGGTGGAAAGTCGCGCTGACCCTCGACGACCTCGCCTTCCAGTCCCCCTACAACACCTACCTCACGGCGGGTCTGCCGCCCGGCCCGATCGCCAGCCCCGGCCTGGCCGCCATCGAGGCGGTGCTCAACCCCGCCGACACCGAGTACTTCTACTTCGTGGCGCGCGGCGACGGTTCGCACGCCTTCGCCGAGACGCTCGCCGAGCACAACGAGAACGTCGCCCAGTACCTCGGGCAGTGAGACCGCCGCCGAGGGCGCGGTGACCACGTATGATCGAGGCATGAGCGAGCCCGAGCACCGTCACGTCTTGCCCGCCGACATGATCTCCGTCGAGGAGGCGCGTGCGCGCATCCTCGCGCACTTCGCGTCCCTGGAGGCGGTCTCGACGCCGTTGCTCGGCGCGCTCGGCCAGGTGCTCGCCGAGGACGTGCGGGGCGGGTTCGACATCCCGCCGCTCGCGAACACCTCGATGGACGGCTACGCCGTGCGCGCCGAGGACACCACGGGCGCGACGCCCGGCGACCCGCGGCAGCTGCGCGTGACCGGCTACCTCGCGGCGGGCTCCGTCTACGAAGGCTCGGTCGGCCCGGGCGAGGCCGTGCGGATCATGACCGGCGCACCGCTGCCCGACGGCGCCGACGCGATCGTCCCCTTCGAGGAGACGGACGAGGAGGAGCAGTCCACGCGCTGGGAGGACGCCCCGCGTGCCGAGGTGCGGATCGACGTCGCCGCCGCGCACGGCGCGAACGTGCGCCCGGCCGGCGAGGACGTGCGGGAGGGCGAGCTGGTGCTGCCCGCCGGCACGATCCTCGGCCCCGCGCAGATCGGCGTGCTCGCTTCGCTCGGCCTAGGCAGCGTGACCGCGATCCGCCGTCCGCGCGTCGCCGTGCTCTCAACCGGCGACGAGCTGCTGCGGCCCGGCGAGCCGCTGCGCCCGGGCGCGATCTACGACTCCAACGGCTTCTCGCTCGCCTCGATGGTGCGCGAGATGGGCGCGGAACCGATCGTGCTGGACATCGCCGGCGACAGCGTCGAGGCGCTCACCGCGCGCGTCCACGAGGGCCTCGCCGACGCCGACCTGCTGGTTACCTCGGCAGGCGTCTCGCGCGGCGACTTCGACGTGGTCAAGGAGGTCCTCGCGCGCGAGGGCGAGGTCGGGTTCTGGACCGTGCGGATGCGGCCGGGCAAGCCGCTCGCCTTCGGCACCTTCAGCGCCGGCGAGGGCAGCGAGCGGCGCGTCGTGCCGCATCTCGGGCTGCCCGGCAACCCGGTCTCGGCGATGATGACCTTCGAGCTGTTCGGCCGGCCTGCTGTCTTCACGATGCTCGGCAAGCCGCAGGCCTGGGAACGCCCCCTCGTGCGGGCGATCTCCGGGGAACGCATCTCACGCCCGGACGAGCGCCGCTTCTACGCCCGCGCCATCGTCGAGCGCCGCAACGGGCGCTACCACGCGCGCCTGACCGGCCCGCAGGGCTCCGGCGTGCTCACCTCGTTCGCGCTCGCCAACGGGATCGCGATCGTGCCGGAGGATGCGCCGCCGGTGGAGCCGGGCGACGAGGTCGAGGTGATGCTGATCGACCGCGTCTCGGAGGCCGCGCCGTAGCCATGTCATCCGGCGCCCGGCCCTCCCGTGATGGCGACCCGCCCGTGCTGCGTGTCGTCGGCCCGCAAATCCCCGCGCGCAATCTGCTCGTGATCGCCCTCGTCGAGGCGCTGCGCGCGCGCGGCCTCCGCACCGCCACCGCCGAGCTGCTGGCCGACGGGCGCGCCACCGCGACGCTCCCCAGCGGCGGCCGCGTCACTCCCGCCCCCGGCTCCGCGCCCCTCGACAGCGCCGCCGCGCTCGCGTCCTTCGTCGCCTCGCTCGACCCCCGCGCCGACCTCGTGATCGCCGAGGACCACGAGCAGCCCGGCGTACCCGCCATCGAGCTGACCACCGCCGCGGCGAGCACGGGAGAGGCGCCCGCCCCAGACGATCTGCTCGCCTCGGTGGACGCACAACGCCTCGAGCGTGACTTCACCGCGCGTGGCGCAGAGGCAGTCGCGGACCTCGCTGCGCTGGTCGAGGCGCGGCTGCTGCGCGGCGAGCCGCCCTCGCGAGGTGGCCTGCTCGCGAGACTGCGAGGGCGGCTGCGGCGCGGCTAGAAGAAGCTGCGCTGCCGCTTGTGGAGCACTTGGCAAACTTTGCCAAGCAGGCTAGCCTTGCAGGATGAGCACGATGAACATCTCGCTGCCCGAGGGTCTTAAGGGCTTTGTCGACCAGCAGGTCAGCTCCCGAGGCTACAGCTCGTCGAGTGAGTACGTCCGCGAACTGATCCGCAAGGATCAGGATCGCCAAGCCCTGCGCGGCCTGCTCCTCGAAGGCGCGGCGTCGCCTCCGGCGGTTACGGCCGATGCGGAGTACTTCGACCGGCTGCGCGACCGGGTGCGCGAAGCCCGTCAGAGGTGACCGGCAAGCCTGTCGTACTTCGGCAGCGGGCGCAGCGCGATGTCGACGAGGCCGTCGCGTACTACGTCGTGGAGGCGCCGGCGGCAGTCTCGTCGGCCTTCATCGACGCGCTGGAGGACACCCTTCGGCACGTGGGTGAGCACCCTGCAAGCGGCTCGCCGCGCCACGCCTCCGAGCTGAACCTTCCCGGCCTCCGCTCATGGATCATCACAGGCTTTCCGTACCTGATCTTCTACGTCGAACGGGAAGCGGACATCGACGTGTGGAGGGTGCTGCACGGCGCGCGGGACATTCCCGCGTGGCTGCGGGAGCCGCCTGAGGATTGACGGTCGGGCGGTTGCGGCGCTAGATCACAGCCTCGAAGCCGGTGAACTCGCCGGTGGCCTCCTCCCAGCGGTACTCGACATCGTGCACGACGGCCATGCGAGGGCCCTCGCGCAGGCGCTCGATAAAGCGGCGCAGCGTCGGCTCGTCGGCCTCGGCCTGCACCTCCACGCTGCGACCGTCTGGCAGGTTGCGGGCGTAGCCGTCGACGTGCAGGCGCAGCGCCTCGTCGGCGCAGAATGCGCGGTAGCCGACACCCTGCACGCGGCCGATCGCCTTCGCCACGAGTCGCCGAGGGCGGCGCGGATCGGCGATGACCTCGCCCTCGCCGCCGCCGCTGCTCATCGCGTTGCCCGCTGCTAGCCGGCCGTCAGGCCGCGTACGACCTCGCGCACGATCTCCTCGGGCACGTCGCCGCGCACGACAGGCCGCCCGAACTCCTCGAGCAGCACGAAGCGCAGCCGTCCGGCTTGCACCTTCTTGTCGAGGAACATCGTCTCCATCACCGCCTCGGTGTTCACGCCCGGCGCGGCGAGCGGCAGGCCCAGCGTGCGCAGCACGTCCGCCTGGCGGGCGACGCCCTCGTTGTCGAGGATCCCCATCCGCTCGGCGATGCGGGCGGCGCCCATCATGCCGACGGCGACGGCCTCGCCGTGGAGGTAGTCCTCGTAGCCGGTCACGGCCTCGATCGCGTGGCCGATGGTGTGGCCGTAGTTGAGGATTGCGCGCAGGCCGCGCTCCTTCGGATCGGCCGAGACGATCAGCGCCTTGAGCCGCGAGGATCGCGCGATCACCCGCGTCAGCAGCTCCTGGTCCGGTTGAGGCCCTCCGAGGTCCCCGGCGTGCCGCTCGATCTCGCCGAGCAGCAGCGGGTCGAGGATCAGCGCGTGCTTCACCACCTCGGCGAGGCCTTCGGTGAAGGCGCGCCGCGGCAGCGTGCGCAGCAGGTCGATGTCGGAGATGACGGCCCGCGGCTGGTGGAAGGCGCCGACGAGGTTCTTGCCCTCGGGCAGATCGACCGCGACCTTGCCGCCGATCGCCGCGTCGTTCATCGCCAGCACCGAGGTCGGGATCTGCACGAACGGCATCCCGCGCAGGTACGTCGCGGCTACGTAGCCCGCGAGGTCGCCGATCACACCGCCCCCGAAGGCGACCACCGTGTCGCCTCGCTCCGCGCGGGACTGCGCGAGCCAGCCGTAGATCTCCTCGGCGGCGCGCAGCGTCTTCGAGGTCTCGCCCGGCGGGACGACGTAGGAGGCGCCGCGGAAGCCGCCGCTGTCGAGCGCGTCGACCAGCAGTTCGCCGTGCGCCGCTATCACCGACTCGTCGGCGATCACGTAGACCGCGCCCTCTAGGCCGAGCAGGCGCAACCGCTCCGGCAGGCGCATCAGCTCACCGGCGCCGACCCAGATCGGGTAGCGCTCGCTGCCCGTGTCCACGATCGCGGCCGGGCCGGCCTGCGGCTGGGCGTTGCCGAGTCGCTCGCGGCGGCGCGCGCCGCCGCCGAGCGCGTCCGCCCGGCCCGACCAGGCCTGCAGGATGCGCTCCGCGACGTCGCCCGGCGGCATGCCCTGCGCGGGCACCCAGAGGTCAGCCTGGCTGTAGTGGATGCGCCGCTCATCGCTCAGCTCCTGCAAGCGGCCCTCGAGGTCCTCGCCCAGCAGCGGGCGCTCGGTCGAGTCGGGCGTGTCGCGCAGGCGGCGCGCGATCTCCGAGGGCGCGGCGTCGAGCCAGCAGATCAGCCCCTGCTCGCCGAGGACGCGGCGCGAGCGCGGGCTGAGGAAGGCGCCGCCGCCGAGCGAGATCACCGCGGGCATGCGCTTGACCGCCTCGGCCACCACGCGCTCCTCGACCTTGCGGAAGGCCGGCTCGCCGCGCGTCGTGATCAGCTCCGCCGGAGTGCGACCCTCCAGCTCTGTCACGAGGTCGTCGGTGTCGATCAGCGGCCAGCCGAGGCGCTCGGCGAGGATCGCGCCGACCGAGGACTTGCCGACGCCGCTGAGGCCGATCAGCACGATCTGGCGCGGCGGCGTGGACGTGGCGGCTTCGTTCGTGCTCATGCGTCTGGCTCTCGCGGGCCGACGGTGGCGATGAAGCCCTCGTAGTTGCGCAGGAACTCGTCGATGTGGTCGCCGCCGAACTTCTCGAGGGCGGCGTCGGCGAGCGTCACGAGGACCATCGCCTCGCCGATCACGCCCGCCGCGGGCACGACGCAGGTGTCGGCGCGCTCGTAGAAGGCCTGGGCCTCCTCGCCGGTCAGCAGGTCGGCGGTGGGCAGGCCGCGCGGCAGGGTCGCGATCGGCTTGAGCGCGCCGCGGACGACGAGGTCCTCGCCGTTGGTCATGCCGGCCTCGAGGCCGCCCGCGCGGTTCGTGCGGCGCTCCCAGGGGCGCTCGCGCCACTGCGAGGCGGGCAGCAGCTCGTCGTGCACCTGCGTGCCGGGCTTGCGCGCGTTGGCGAAGGCGGGGCCGATCTCGACGCCCTTGACGGCGTTGATCGCGAGGATCGCCTGCGCGATCCGCCCGTCGAGCCGCCGATCCCACTGCACGTGGGCCCCGAGGCCGAACGGCAGCCCGGCGGCGCGCACCTCGAAGATCCCGCCCAGGCTGTCGAGCCCCTCCCGGGCGGCGTCGATCGCCGCGATCATGCGCGGCTCCGCCTCGCGGTCGGCGACCCGCACCGGCGAGGCCTCCACGGCCTCCCAGTCGATCGCACCCTCGGGTGGGGCGGCCTCGACGTCGCCGATCGCGATCGTGTGCGAGTGCACGTCCACGCCGATCTCGGCGAGCAGGGCGCGCGCGACCGCCCCGGCGGCGACGCGCATCGCCGTCTCGCGCGCGCTCGAGCGCTCGAGGATCTGGCGCACGTCGTCGAGCTGGTACTTCTGCGTGCCGGCGAGGTCGGCGTGGCCGGGCCGCAGCAGCGTCACGCGCTCGACCTCCTCGTCGACCTCTTCGGTGGCCATGCGCACGCGCCAGTTGGCGTTGTCGTGGTCCTTGTTGCGCAGCCACAGCGCGATCGGCGAGCCGATCGTGCGCCCGTGGCGCACGCCCGAGGTGATCTCGGCGCGGTCGGTCTCGATCTGCTGGCGCTTGCCGCGGCCGTAACCGCGCTGCCTGCGCCCCAGGTCGACCGCGATCATGTCCTCGTCGATGCGCAGCCCGGCGGGGACGCCCTCGATGATCACGGTGAGCGCCTTGCCGTGCGACTCGCCCGCAGTGAGGAAGCGGAAGCGGTTCACGATGCCCCCTCCGCGCCGGCAGGCGAACCCGCCGGCTGCGCGTCCGCGTCCGGCGCGATCAGCGCGCCCTCCTCGGGGTCGAGCGGCGCGTCGGGCTGGCGTTCGCGCGTGTGCCAGGTGGCGAGGATCTCCTCGAAGCCCAGTTCGTCCCAGTAGGTGTCCGCGCCCTCCTCGCGCGTGAGCTGCGTGGTGAGGAGGCAGACCGACTCGGTGACGCCCTCGGGGCTGCGGTACTGCGTGTAGACGTCGACCTGCACGGCGTCGAAGCGGATCAGCGGGATCTCGTAGAGCAGGCGCTCGGCCATCAGCACGGCGGAGCGGCGCGCGACGTGGATCGCGCCGCCCACCTCGTCGCGCACGCCGTCGACGACGCGGATGTCGGGGTCGGCGAGCAGCGAGACGCGGCAGCGCGTGCGGTCGGCGGCGACGATCCCGGCCGACTGCAGAGCGCGCCAGTCCGAGGGAATCACGTCGCGGTCCGGGCGCATCCGCCGCCAGGTGTCGAGCGCCTCGATCAGCGCGGCGTGCATCGCGGTCTCGTCGCCCTCGGCGATGGCGCGACGCCAGTAGCGGTGGCCGAAGAAGGACTGGACGATGACCCAGCCGACCGCGCCGCCGATCAGCACCGTGAGGATGATCCCGACCTCGATCACGATGCCGGCTCCAGCGCGGCGCGGGCGGCCTCGAACATGACCTCGAGCGGGGGCTCGAGGCCGGTCCAGAGGCGGAACGACTCTGCACCCTGGTGGACCAGCATGCCCAACCCGCCGATCGGCCGGGCGCCCGCGGCTCCGGCGGCGAGCAGGAACGGCGTGCGCTCGGGTGTGTAGACCAGATCGAAGGCGGCCTGCCCCGGCGAGAAGCAATCCGCCGGCAGGGGCGTCGCCGCCTCGTCCGGCCCGTGGCGCATCCCCAGCGGGGTCGAGTGTATCACCAGCGCCGCCCGCTCCAGCGCCGCGCGCAGCGGCCCCGGGGCCACGTCGAGCGGGCAGACGCGCAGCTCGAGGGGCGGCGTCTCGCCCTCCTCGGCGACCTCGTGCAGCGCCTCCGCGCGATCGGGCGTGCGGTTGGCGACGGTGAGCGAGCGCACGCCGCCGTTGCGCAGCGCCGCGACGACCGCGCGGGCCGCTCCCCCCGCGCCGATCAGCACTGCCTCGACGCCCTCGAGGTCGACCGCTGCGTCGGCGAGGGCGCGCTGCACGCCTGCGACATCGGTGTTGGTCGCGTGCAGCGAGCGGTCGCGGCGGATCAGCGTGTTGGCCGCGCCGATGCGCCGCGCCACGGCGTCGGCCGAATCGGCAAGCCGCAGCGCCTCGAGCTTGTGGGGAACGGTCACGTTCGCGCCAAGCACGGCGTCGTCGCGCAGCCGCTCGATGGCGGCCGGCACGTCCTCGGGTGGCGTGTCCCAGGCCTCGTACCTCGCGTCGACGCCGAGCGCGTCGAGGGCGGCCTGCTGGAAGGCAGGCGAGATCGAATGGGCGACCGGATGCCCGAGCAGCGCGATGGTCCGCGTCATCGCGTCCAGCGTCGTGCAGCCGGCGCTCACGCGCCAGCGTCGCCCTCTGGTCCCCTCTCCCCGAGGGAGAGGGCA
>VXMT01000023.1:4519-23462 GCA_009840965.1 Chloroflexota bacterium | reverse complement strand
GCCCTCACCAACCCCGTCGCCCTCACCAACCCCGTCGCCCTCACCGACAGCGAGCGCCACGCCTACTGCCGCCCCCACTGCCGCGCCCTCGCCAACGCTGGAGCCCACACCGACGCCGGTCCCGACCTACCCGGAGATCGTGTTCGTCGGCGATGTCTCGCCCGATCGGCAGGCGGTGTACCGCACCGCCATGGCCGACGTGGTGGAGTACTACGCCGATCGCTACGGAGTGGAGGCGCCAGCGTTCGCCGTGTACATAGGTGCTGATGTAGAGGCTGTCCAGGCCGTCTATCGGGAGCTCGGCGCAGCCAGTCCCGGGACGTTTGGAGCAGGGGGCAGGGTCGCGCGCCTCGATGGAGGCACTGATGCCATGTTCCTTGCTGGGTCATTCGTGAGCGGAGGCGGGCCCGCACACACGCTCCTCATAGCTCATGAGTATTTCCACGTCCTGCAACGACAGCTCAGTGAATTCGCTCCCGGGCCACCCGTATGGCTGGTCGAAGGTTCGGCTCACTACAGCGCGCTCCTCTACATCTCCGACGAAGGAATCCGGCCCTATGACGTGGATCGAAGAAACGTGATTTCATTCGCGGCCGGACTGGACATCCCGTTCAGAGACTTGGACCACGACCTTGGCCATTGGCGAGAGCAATTTGGGGCGGTATACAACGCCGGTGTGCTGGCGAGTGAGTGGCTACTCAGTGAGGCGGGCAAGAGCGCATACATCGACTTCTGGCGACTTCTCGCAACCGAGGCGAACTGGCAAGCGGCGTTCTCAGCCGCGTTCGGTATTTCCGTAGACGAGTTCCACGACGCCTTCGAGAAGCACACGACCGATCTGTTCGCGGATCTCCAGCGGATAGAAGGTGTCGTGCTCGGGCCGGATGGAGAGCCGCTCAATGACGTCGGTGTGGAAGCCTGGCATGGCGGAAGGGTCGGCAGTTCCACCGTCAAGACGAGGGCGCAGGGTGCGTTTGCCCTCCGCGTCTGGGACGGCACGTACCACCTGCTGATATACCCGGACCGCTCCGCCCGGACCGGGTTCGCAGGCTGGTTGAAGGCCGGCGGCGGCCTGACCGCGGAGTGCGACGAGGCTGCAATCGTTGCCGTCGAAGGCGCCGACGTCACTGGCATCGTCATCAGGCTCCCGGCCGGCTGGGACGAGAACCTTCCCACATTGGCGTCCACCCAGTGGGCGTGTGTCGCCCTGCCGAAGGTTCGCGGCACCGTACTCGGCCCCGATGGTCCACCGGCTGAGCGGATCGGCCTGTGGCTGTGGGGCGGATCGAACGACAGCAGCAAGTTCGGAGGAATCTCCGCAGACGGCACATTCGATCTCGCGCACCAGAGCGGCACGTACGTCATCAGGGTGTACGTCTGGCGTGATGCCGCCTGGGATCACATCGGCTGGTACGGCGATGACACCGGCTTCACTACAGACCGCGAGCAGGCAACCGAGATCGAGGTGGACGATGCGACCGTCACCGGCATCGAAATCCGGCTCCCGGCCGACCCCAGCGACCTCCCAACCATCGAGTAGCACACGCCCCCTCCCCCGACGCGCTACCCTCTCCCCGCCCCACCGGGGGCGCACGAGGGCACGCGGACGCGGAGGAGCGGCGCGATGGTCTGGCAGGACAGGCTCGACGAGATCAAGCAGCGCACCGAGCTCGCGCGCGCCGGCGGCGAACCGGACCGCATCGAGCGCCAGCACCAGCGCGGCCAGTACACCATCCGCGAACGGCTCGACATCCTGCTCGACGACGGCTCCTTCCACGAGGTCGGCGCGCTCGCCGGCGCGGGGCTCTACGAGGACGGCGAGCTCAAGGAGTTCACGCCCGCGCCCTACGTCATGGGCCTCGGCAAGATCGACGGGCGCCACGTCGCCATCGGCGGCGAGGACTTCACCATCCGAGGCGGCTCCGCCAAGCACTTCCACCAGCGCGTCAAGGGCGGCGACGTCGGCGGCTTCCCCGAGGAGCTCGCCCGCGAGTACCTGATCCCGCTCGTCCTGCTGATCGAGGGCGGCGGCGGCAACGTCCAGCGCATCGCCTCGGAGGGCGCGCCCCCGCTCTTCGCCGGCAACCACCAGTTCATGCCCGCCGTCGAGGCGATGATGTACGTCCCCGTCGTCGGCGCGGTGCTCGGCTACGCCGCCGGCGGACCGGCCGGGCGCTCCCAGCTCGTGCACTGGAGCGTGATGACGAAGGAGACGTCCGCCGTCTTCGCCGCCGGGCCGCCCGTCGTGCGGCGGGCGATGGGCCAGGAGCTGACCCCTCGCGAGCTGGGCGGGCCGCAGATCCACGTGCGCGAGTCCGGCTGCATCGACAACGAGGCGGCCGACGAGGAAGACGCCTTCCGCCAGATCAAGGCGTTCCTCTCCTACATGCCCTCGAACGTCTACGAGCTGCCGCCGGTCGCCGAGTTCAACGACGCGCCGCCCGACCCCGAGCCGCTCGCCGACATCGTGCCGCGCGACCGGCGGCGCCCCTACCAGATGCAGAAGATCCTGCAAGCGACGCTGGACCCCGGTTCGATCTTCGAGATCAAACCGCACTACGGGCTGAGCCTGATCACCGCCCTCGCCCGCGTGAACGGGCACCCGGTGGGCGTGATCGCCAACAACCCGCTCGCCTACGGGGGCGCGCTCGACGGCGACGGGGCGGAGAAGCAGGCGCACTTCATCGACATGTGCGACTACTTCCACATCCCGCTCGTCTTCTTCGTCGACGTGCCCGGCTTCGCCGTCGGCCCCGAGGCGGAGCGCGCGGCGACCCTCAAGCGCGGCATCCGCGCCGCTTGGGCGGGGATGCAGGCGACGGTGCCCGCGCTCTCCATCGTGGTGCGCAAGTGCTACGGCATGGCCGGCATGATCCCCGGCGACTCGCGGCTGCGCTACAAGGTCGCCTGGCCGAGCTCCGACTGGGGCATCCTGCCCATCGAGGGCGGCGTCGAGGCCGCCTATCGCCGCGAGATCGAGGCCTCGCCCGACCCGGAGGCGCGCCGCCGCGAGCTGGAGGACGAGTTCGCGGAGATGAGCAACATCTTCCGCACCGCCGAGGCCTTCGGCGTCGAAGAGATCATCGACCCCCGGGAGACGCGCTCCCACCTCGAGCGCTTCGTCGAGATGGCCTACCGCGTGCTCCCGCACGAGCTGGCGGACGGCCCCAAGTCGCGGCCCGGCGTGCGGCCGTAGGGGCACGCGAGCGGCGCGCCTCGGCGTTGGCCCTCGCTGCGGGCGTGTAGGCTGTCGCCCGAGCATGTGACATGAGGCTGCCTTACCGGTTCGTAGCATTCGCCGTCCTCGCCCTGGCCCTCGCGGGCTGCACGGGCGGCGGGGATACGGAGCTTGCGCCCAGCGCTGCGACGCCGGTCGCGATGGCGACGCCGGCCGCTGCTCCAGCAACTACGGCGACTCCAACCCCCGCACCGACCGCGACGCCAACGGCCACTGCCAGGCCAACCGCCACTCCCTCGCCGACCGCGACCGCCTCGCCGACGCCGAGCGCCACGCCGACGCCGAGCGCCACGCCGAGGCCGACCTCGACGGCCACCACTCCGCGAGGCGATACGGGGGCGGTCTCGCACACACTGTCGCCCGAGATCGTGGTGGTGGGTGACCTCGCGGCGGACCGCGAGGCTGCATTCCACACCGCGTTCCAGCAGGTCTTCGCCTTCTATGCCGACCGGTTCGGGATCGAGGCGCCCGGACTGCAGGTCTACATCGGCACGAACCCCGAGGACGTGGCCGCTGTCTACCGCGACCTCGGAGGAACCGATCCGGACGCGCTCAGCGGCGGGACCACGATTGCGACCACGATCGGCGAGACGAACGCGATCTTCCTCGCCGGCCCGTTCGTGGCTGCCGGCCGGGTCCCGGAGCGCCTGGTAGCTGCCGAGTTCTTCCTGCTCGTCCAGGGTGGACTGTCGAGCCCGGCCGAGCGCGAGCCCGCCTGGCTGATCGACGGATCCGCGCACTACGCCGCCGCGCTGTTCCAGGCCGAGCAGGGCCTCCCCTACGAGGCGTTCCGCGAACAGGCGATTGTGTGGGCGGCGCCGCTCCGCGGCTCGATGAGGAGCCTGGAGAGCCGTGAGGGCTGGCGGGCTCAACCCAATCCGAGCCTCTACACGAGCATCATCGCGACCGAGTGGCTCGCCTCCCTCGCCGGCGACCGATCCTACGTCGACTACTGGCGGCTGCTCAGGGAGCATGCGACCTGGCAGGAGGCGTTCGCCGCCGCCTTCGGCATCAGCGTCGACGAGTTCTATGAGGCCTTCGAGGAATACCGCAGCGCGCTGTTCGCCGGTTTTAGCGAGATCCGCGGCGTCGTCCTTGGCCCGGACGGCGAGCCCACCGAGGGTGTCGGCCTCCTCGCGTGGCAGGGATTCGGCGTCGGCAGCGGGGCGGTGGGAACGGGGCCGGATGGCTCATTCGCCATCCCGGTACGGGACGGCGTCTTCACGCTGCAGGTCTACAAGGACGCTCGAGCCGAAGCGCCGCCGTTCGCCGGCTGGGCGGAGGACGGTGGCGGCCTGACCGCCGAGTGCGCCCGGGCTGCCCGCATCGCCGTGGACGGGAGCAACGTCACGGGCCTGGTCGTCAGATTGCCGGCCGGGTGGGCCGACCGGGAGCCGGACCTCGCGCAGAGCCAGTGGCTGTGCGACGCCACCGCCACTGCCGCGGCGACCACCACGCCAACGCCAACCTCCACGCCGAGGCCGACCGCCACGCCGAGGCCCACGCCGACTCCGCCGCCGATCTCCCTGTACCCGGAGATCGTCTTCGTTGGCGACCTCGCTCCGACCACCCAGCAGGCGTACCACGCTGCGATGCGCGATGTGATCGCGTACTTCGCCGACCGGCACGGGGTCGAGCCGCCCGAGTTCGGCCTGTACGTCGGGCCGGATGTGGACGCAGTCCGAGCCGTGTACTCGGAGATCACGGGGCGCGGCCCGCTGGCCCTCCAGCCGGGAGGCGCCACCACCCGTGTAGGAAACACGGGACTGATCTTCGTGCTGGGCGACTTCGTCAACCGCGACTACGCATATCCCGCCCTGCTCGCGCACGAATACGTCCATGTCCTGCACGCGAACCTCTCGAACTTCAATGGCAGGGGGACGCCGGGCTGGCTGATCGAGGGAGCCGCCGTCTATGAAGCGGCCATCTACGTTGGCGACTACCAGGAGTACCTCGGAGAGGCGGTCATTCGAGGCGCGAACTACGGGGATGAGCTTCGCCGTCTCACCAGGCTAGGCAGGTGGGACCCCTACTTCGGCTACCCCCTCGGAGCCATCGCGGCCGGGTTGCTCGCCGAGCACGCCGGCTCCGATTGGCACATCGACTACTGGCGCTCGCTTAATGATCATCTCTCGTGGCGCGCCGCCTTCCAGTCCACATTCGGCATGACCGTCGACGACTTCTACGACGCCTTCGAGGAACACCTCGCGACTCTCCTGTCCGACTCTCCGGCCAGCCGGGTGCAGGGTGTCGTCCTCGGACCGGAGGGCGAGGCGCTCCGGGGCGTTCGCCTCATCGTGACGGCAAGGGCCGGGAGCCGGGAGAGCTGGCGGACCGAGACGCGCACAGGCGGAGAGTTCGACGTGCACGTGCTCCCCGGACCGATCGAGATCGCGATCCAGGTGCGCGAGGCCGCGACCTGGCGCCACGTCGGCTGGTACGGCGAAGGCGGCCTCGTGACCGACCGCAGCCAGGCGACCGTGATCGAGGTCGGCGACAGCGACGTCACGGGCATCGAGATTCGTTTCGCTGCGAAGCGCGCGGAGCTGCCGGAGGTGCGACCCCCGCGGCTCCAGGGCGCCGTGCTCGGCGCCGGCGGAGAACCGCTCTCGGGGATCGGCGTCGGGGTGTGGGGCGGGTCAACCGCCAACAGCAAGCTCGGAGTGACCTCCGCTGACGGTACGTTCGACATCGCCCACCAGAACGGTACGTTCGAGCTCTGGATCTACACGCGGAAGGACGGGGCCTGGCACCTTCGCGGCTACTACAGCGAGAGCGGCTTCACGCCGCACGAGGAGCAAGCCGCCTCGATCGAGGTCGCCGGAGCCGACGTGACAGGCATCGAGATCCGGCTGCCGCCCTGGATCCGGGGCACGGTGCTCGGCCCCGACGGTGAACCGGTCGAGGGAGTCTTCCTCTGGATACGGGACCCGGCGACGGGGGAGGCCAGGTTCGTCGGGGTTTCCGCGGACGGCACGTTCGACGTGCTGTCTGGCGACGGTACGTTCGCCCTGGAGGTCTCCGCCTGGGAGGGCGAGGACGCCTGGCGCCGGATCGGCTGGTACGGAGGCGAGAGCGGCTTCACGACCGAGGAGGCGCAGGCCGCCTCGATCGAGGTCAGCGGCGCCGATGTCGGCGGGATCGAGATCCGGCTCCCGGCGGCCCCGGCGGACGTGCGGGGGCCGCGCGTCCGGGGCGCCGTCCTCGGGGCCGACGGCGAACCTGCCGAGGGCATCAGCGTAGCGCTGCTGGGTGAGTCGTACGGCGATTACAGGCTCGGAGTGACCGCCGCAGACGGCACGTTCAACGTCGAGCACCGGCGCGGCACGTACCGGATCAGGCTCGCCATCCAGCGCGGCGACGTCTGGCATCCCGCCGGCGGCACGGCGAGGACGGCTTCACGGCGAACGAGGAAGAGGCCGCGCGGATCGAGGTCGGGGATGACGACATCACCGGCATCGAGATCCGCCTCCCTCCGCGAGTCAGCGGCATCGTGCTTGGCCCCGACGGCGAGCCGGTCGAGGGAGTCGGCTTGTGGTTGTGGGGCGGGTCACCCGGCAGCGACAGCAAGTTTGGAGGGAGCGCCGCCGACGGCACGTTCGACCTCTTCCACCGGAACGGCGCGTTCACGATCATGGTCTACGCCCGGGACGGCGATGGCTGGCGGCACATCGGCTGGTACGAGGACGACGGCTTCACCACCATCGACCACCGGGCCACGGAGATCGAGCTCGACGGCGCCGACGTCACGGGCATCGAAGTCCGCCTCCACCGCGATCCCGACGAGATGCCGACCGTCGAGTAGCGCCACAGGCCCTCGCAACGCGCTACCCTCTCCCGCGCCATCGCGGGCCCCGAGGGCGCGCGGACGTCGAGGAGCAGGCGCATGGTCTGGCAGGACAGGCTCGACGAGATCAGGCGGCGCACCGAGCTGGCGCGCGCGGGCGGCGAGCCGGACCGCATCGCGCGGCAGCACTCGCGCGGCCAGTACACGATTCGCGAGCGCCTCGACCGGCTGCTCGACCCCGGCTCGTTCCACGAGGTCGGCGTGCTCGCCGGCGCGGGGGAGTACGCGGACGGCCGCCTCACGGACTTTACGCCCGCGCCCTACGTGATGGGCCTCGGCAAGATCGACGGGCGGCACGTCGCGATCGGCGGCGAGGACTTCACCATCCGCGGCGGCTCCGCCAAGCAGTTCAAGCAGCGCGACAAGGGCGGCGACACCGGCGGCTTCCCCGAGGACGTCGCGCGCGAGTACCTCGTCCCGCTCGTCCTGCTCATCGAGGGCGGCGGCGGCAGCGTCACGACCATGGCCACCGAAGGCGCTCCGCAGCTCGTCATCGGCAACTACCAGTTCCAGGAAGCCGTCGAGGCGATGCTCCATGTGCCCGTCGTCGGGGCGATCCTGGGCTACGCGGCCGGCGGACCGGCCGGGCGCTCGCAACTCGTGCACTGGAGCGTGATGACGAAGGAGACCTCGGCCGTCTTCGCCGCCGGGCCTCCCCTCGTCCGCCGCGCGATGGGCCAGGAGCTGACGCCTCGCGAGCTGGGCGGACCGCAGATCCACGTCCGCGAGTCCGGCTGCATCGACAACGAGGCCGACGACGAGGAGGACGCCTTTCGCCAGATCCGCGCCTTCCTCTCCTACATGCCCTCGAACGTCTACGAGTTGCCCCCGGTGGCCGAGTTCAACGGCGGCCTCCCGGACCCCGAACCCCTCGCCGACATCGTGCCGCGCGACCGGCGCCGACCCTACTCGATGCACAAGATCCTGCAATCGACGCTCGACGAGGGCTCGATCTTCGAGATCAAGCCGCACTACGGCCTCAGCCTGATCACGGCCTTCGCGCGCATCAACGGCCATCCCGTCGGGGTCGTCGCCAACAACCCGCTCGCCTACGGCGGGGCGCTCGACGGCGACGGGGCGGAGAAGCAGGCGCACTTCGTCGACACGTGCGACTACTTCCACGTCCCCCTCGTCTTCTTCGTCGACGCGCCCGGCTTCGCGATCGGCCCCGAGGCCGAGCGTGCGGCCACGCTGCGCCGGGGCATCCGCGCCGCCTGGGCGGGCATGCAGGCGACCGTCCCGGCGATCACGATCATCGTGCGCAAGTGCTACGGCATGGGCGGCATGGTCCCCGGCGACTCGCGGCTCCGCTATCGCATCGCCTGGCCGAGCGGCGAGTGGGGCAGCCTGCCCATCGAGGGCGGCGTCGAGGCCGCCTATCGCCGCGAGATCGAGGCCTCCCCGGACCCGGACGCCCGCCGCCGGGAGCTGGAGGACGAGTTCGCGCGGATGAGCAACATCTTCCGCACCGCCGAGGCCTTCGGCGTCGAGGAGATCATCGACCCGCGCGAGACCCGCTCGCACCTCGAGCGCTTCGTCGAGCACGCTTACCGCGTGCTCCCGCACGAGCTCGGCGGCGGCCCCAAGCGCCGCCGCGGCGTGCAGCCGTAGGCCCGGCCGCCCCCGCTACGGCCCTTGCGGCCCGCGTGTAGCATTCACGGGATGGCACCGTTTCGTCAGGTACGACAGTTCGCCGCGACCGCCATCCTCGCCCTGGCCCTCGTGGGCTGCACCGGCAGCCAGGGGGATGCGCAGCCCACGCCCACGCCGAGCGTCGCTACACCCGCCCCGGCCCCGACCGCTACGCCAACAGGAACGCCTACGCGCACGCCCTCGCCGACACCTGCAGCAACACTCGCGTCGACGCCGTCCCCGACACCTACTCCGACGCCGACGGCGACGGCGACACCCACCGGCACACCCTCGGCCACACCCACCGCGACCGCGACGCCCGCGGCGACCGCAGCACCCGCGGGCCCGGCGCCACCCGCTGACTCCGCAACTCCGGCGACTACCCGGACACCGCCAGCGCTCATCGGCGACGACAGCGGCCTCGGCGATGAAGTCATCATCGAACTGCGCCTCTGGCAGCATCTCGACGAGGCCACGCACGCCCGTCCTCCACCCGGTGGGGGAGACATCTGGATTAGCGCGCGCCAGGAGGGCGGGCGCTGGGACACGCTCGGCACCATCCCCTTCCCGCTCGACGGGGAAGGGGGTGGCCCCGTCCGCCACGGGTTTCACCTCTATCGCGACCTCGTCGTCGCCGACGGGGTCGAGCTCCGCGTGTGGCAGCGCTACAGCGCACCCGAACTGTTCTACATCCGCGTGTGCGGGACGCCCTGCCCCAGGTTCGGTGTCCCACTCGCCGAGATCGATCCGCGCGGCGCCGTCTCGTGGTGGGAGCGGTGGACGTGGCAGGAGCCGGGCTGGGCGCCGCTGGGCATGATTCCCCTGGCGCTCGACGGCGGCCACGGCACGAGTGGCCGCTACCGCTACGGCGACCTCACCGTCGTGGTCCCTCTTGGGAATCCTGGACTGGCTGCGGATCGAGAGCACCTGCTCGCGATCCGCGACGCGCTCTCGGGAGCGGCAACGCTGAACTGGAGCGCCAGCAGTCCCACACGAGAGTGGGAGGGCGTGACGGTCGCGGGCACGCCGCCGCGCGTCACCGGACTGAACCTGTCGAATCGCGGCCTCGACGGCGAGGTCCGGGGCTGGCTGGGCGATCTCACCGAGCTACGGGTGTTGCGGCTGGATGGAAACAGGCTCACGGGCACGATCCCATCGAAGCTGGGCGCGCGCGCGAACCTGACGGACGTATACCTGGCGGGCAACGAACTTGACGGTTGCGTCCCGCCCTCCCTGCGGTGGACGACGCACCACGACCTCGACCAACTCGATCTCCCCGACTGCGTCCCGCCCACTCTCCTGACGAATCGCTGGGGAGAAGCGCTCGGCCCACATGACCATCTGGATTCTCGAGCCATCGGCGGCAGCTTCCGCTGGCAGACCGACGCGCTCGGACCCAGCGTCGTCTTCGATCTGCCGCCCGGCATGGAGGTGCGCGTCGTTACCTTTGCCCCCCCGTACGAGGACGACGCTGAAGGAGGGTACTGCCCGCCGTGTCACGAGAGCATCTTCGAGAGTGTCCTCGGAGGGCTCATGGTGGCGCTTGCGAGTGACGACGATCCCGTGGGGAGGCCCAGCGTCTGGTTGTTACTCGATCTGGACACGGGACATGAACTGGAGCGCAGTCACTACGTAGAAGAAGCTCCGATCAACTCCGCGATTCTCGATGAGATCGCGGCATCCGTGTGGGTGAACGCCGCCGTGCAGTGGCAGGACACCCAATGGGGCTACCGCGATCATTGGGTATGGCCGCGAGCCGGGATGCCTACGGCGACCCCGACTCGCCTGGCGACCCCATCTCCGGCGGTCCCGGCGGCGCCCGCGACCGCGGCAGCACCAACGACTGCCCCGGCGCCGATCCCCCCCGTCGGCGCGGTCCGCGGTTTCGGTGAGGAAACCGTCGTCGAGTTGCGGGTGTGGCAGCACGTCGACGACGCCACGGACATCTGGGTCAGCGCGCGCTCCGAGGGCCGGCGCTGGGGCGCGCTCGGCACGGTCCCCTTCCCGCTGGATCTGGAGGGCGACAGCCGCGTCCGCCGCGGCTTCCACCTCTATCGCGACCTCGTCGTCGCGGAAGGCGTCGAACTCCGTGTGTGGCAGCGCTACAGCGCACCCGAACTGATCTACGTCCGCGTCTGCGGTACGCCTTGCATTGGGTCCGGCGATCGGTACACCGAGATCGACCCGCGCGGCCCCATCGACTGGTGGGAACGCCGGCCCTGGCAGAAGCCGTTCTGGCCTCCGCTGGGCATGATCCCGCTGCCGCTCGATGACGGCTACAGCCCGGACGGGAACTACCGCTACGGAGATCTCAGCGTCGTGGCGCCTCTCGGGAACCCGGGGCTGGCCGCGGATCGCGAGCACCTGCTCGCGCTCCGCGACGCGCTCGCCGGAACGGCAACGCTGAACTGGAGCGCCGGCAGTCCCACGAGAGAGTGGGACGGGGTGACGGTCTCGGGCACGCCGCCACGTGTGACCGGGCTGGACCTCTCGAACCGCGGCCTCGACGGTGAGGTCTGGGGCTGGCTCGGCAACCTCACGGAACTGACGGCGCTGCGGCTGGACGGGAACAGGCTCACGGGCGGGGTCCCGTCGAAGCTCGGCGCTCTCACGAAGCTGACGCAGGTGTACCTGGCGGGGAACGAGCTTGAGGGCTGTGTCCCGCCCCGGCTGCGGTCGGCCCCGCAGCACGATCTCGACCAAACGAGTCTGCCCGACTGCGCGCCCCCGACTCCGCTGGCCGGCTCCGCGTCATCGGTCGGCGGGCGCCTGAGGGTGGACGACGGTTTGGACATCCGGGCCGCCGGAGGCAGCTACCAGTGGCGCGGCCTTGGGCCGAGCGTAGTCGTGGATCTCCCGCCGGGCCTTGAGATGCAGATCAGAACGTTCCCTCCCCACTATGAAAGTGACGGTTCTCTCGAGGGGCCCTGTCCACCCTGTGACGAGAGCATCTTCGAGAGTTCCCTCGGAGGGCTCCTGGTGGCGCTCGCAAGTGACGACGAACCTCCGGGGAGGCCGACTGTCTGGTTGCTGCTGGATCTGCTTACGGCGGACGAGCTCCAGCGCAGCCACTACAGAGAAGAAGACCCGATCAGCTTTGCGATTCTCGAGCAGATCGCAGCTTCGGTGTGGGTGGACACGGAAGCTCAGTTCCGGTAGGCGGCCACGTTCGCTAAGCCCCGGCGCCCGCGAGGAGCTGCGGCGGGATGGCGGGCTCGACGTCGTCGGGGATGCCCTCGATGACGGCGCGCTCGACCGTCTCGGCGGCGCGGTCGATCTCGGCCTCCGTGTTGAAGGCGTGCAGCGAGAGCCGGACGCTGTTGAACTGCGCGACCGAGCGGCAGACGACCCTGCCTTCCTGCTGCAGGAAGGCGTTCACGTCGGTCGCCTCGAGGCCTTCGATGCTGAAGCAGAACAGCCCCGTTCGCGTCGCGTCGTGATGCGGGCTGACGACGCTGACGCCCTCGATGCGCCCGAAGCGCTGCTCGGCGTAGCGGTTGAGCGCGCGCGTGCGCTCGAAGACCGCCTCGGGCCCGGAGTCGAGGAACCACTGCGCGGCCTCGATCGTGCCGGCCAGCAGCGCCGTCGCCGTCGTCGTCAGCTCGTACTTCGTGATCTTCTCGCGCTCCGGCTCGAAGCCGCCCTCGAGGTCGTACTCGGCCGCGGCGCGTCCGGAGACCTTGGTGGGCGCGACCAGCGGGATCAGGTCCTCGCGCACGTAGAGCGCGCCCATGCCGTCCGGCCCGCACAGCCACTTGTGCGAGGGGATCGCGTAGAAGTCGACGCCACTCTCGCGCACGTCGATCGGGACGTGCCCGGCGGTCTGCGCGCCGTCGACCAGCACGTAGCCGCCCCGACGGTGCGTCTCCTCGACGATCGCGTTCAGCGGCAGCAGCTGGCCCGTCGAGTAGGAGATCTCCGAGAGGATGACCAGCGTGATCGGACACTCGGCGCCGTCGAGGGCGGCGACGAACGACTCCAGCTGCGTCCCGAGCGAGTCCTGTGCATCGATCGGCACGATCGCCAGCTCGCAGCCGTGGCGCGCCCGCTGGTAGTAGGCGGGCACGATGCCGGAGCCGTGCTCGACGCCGGTCGTGACGACGCACTGCCCGGACTCGAGGCCGAGGCCGTTGACGACGATGTTGATGCCCTCGGAGGTGTTGCCGGTGATCGAGATCTCGTCCGGCGAGGCGCCGCCGAGCAGCTGCCCCATGACCGTGCGGTAGCGTTCGGCCAGCTCGTAGCGGTCGTCGAGCGCGCGGCGAGTCGTCGAGCCGTGCAGCAGCGCGAGGTCGAAGCGGCGCCGCATCGCGGCGTGGACGGCGATCCGCTCCGGTCCGGCGAAGCCTGAGTTCATGTAGGCGTACTCGCGCAGCACGGGCGTCTGCTCGCGCCACTCGAGCCAGCGCTGGTGCTCGTCCATGGCCTCGCCGTCCGTCACGGGCCCTCCCTCACAGCTGCGACGTTCGCGGGGTCCGCGCTAGCGGAACTTCGGGATGATGTCCTCGGCGATCTGTTGCAGGCCTTCCTTCGCCGCCTCGATCGTCGGCTGCCAGGCCTGCAGGAAGACGTGGTCGATGCCCGCCTCGGCGAGCTGTTCGAGGTAGTCGACGTCCGGCGCGCCACCCGCCGACAGCTCGATCGCGTCGGGGTCGCGGCCGGCCTGCTCGGCGGCCTCGCGCATCGCGTCCATGAACTCGAAGCCGTCACTGGCCTGGTGGTAGCCGAGCGGCAGGTAGCCGGCGCCGTAGCGCCCGGCGCGTATCGCCGCCGCCTCCGTGTGGCCGCCGACGATCAGCGGGATGCCGCCCGGCTGCACCGGCTTGGGGTCGCAGCGGATCTCCGAGAAGGAGACGAACTCGCCGTGGTAGCTGGCGACCTCGTTGTTCCAGATCTCCTGCATCGCCTCGATGTACTCGTCGCAGCGCCGCCCGCGGTTCGGCCAGGAGATGCCGAGCGCCTCGAACTCCTCGCGCAGCCAGCCGATGCCGACGCCCAGCTCGACGCGCCCGCCGGAGAGCGAGTCGAGCGTGCCGAGCTCCTTGGCGAAGAGCACGGGGTTGCGCTCCGGGAGGATCAGCACGCCGGTGCGCAGCTTGATGCGGTCGGTCGCGCCGGCGATGTAGGCGAGGGCGGTCATCGGCTCCGGGAAGGCGGTCTCGTCGTAGGGGTAGCGGCGGTACTCGCCGCCCTCGTACTCCTGGTACGGGTAGCGCGAGCTGTAGGAGGCGGGGATGACGACGTGGTCGGGGAACCAGATCGAGTCGAAGCCCAGCTCCTCGGCGTGGCGCGCGCACTCGCGCAGGTAGCCGGGCGAGGTCACGCTGGCGGCCTCGCCGCCGAAGTCGGCGGCCGAGCGTCCGCCGGCGGCGTAGGGCAGATTCGGCGGGTTGATCAGGTACGCGCCGAACTTCATCGCTCACCTCCGCTCGCCATCCTCGACCCGGGGGCCGTGCCGTGCGCGATGGTAGCCGATGGCGGCAGCAGCGGTGCTCCCGCGCGCGACCCGCCCCTGAGTTTGACACGTCCCTGAAATCGTCCATAGGATCGCGGTCGGGCCCTATTGATATTTGGTATCAGGCGTGAAGGGGATTCGCTGCATGGTGCGCGGAATCCGGCGCAACCTACTCGGAGGGCTCGTGGCGGCGGTCGCGATCGGGCTTGTGGCGGCCTGCGACGACGGATCAGATCCGGAACCGCCTCCGCCGCAGGTAGCGACGGCCACACCTCAGGCCACGGCCACACCTCAGGCCACGGCCACACCTCAGGCCACGGCCACGCCTCAGGCCACGGCCACTCCGCAGGCCACCGCCACGCCTCAGGCCACCGCCACGCCTCAGGCCACGGCCACCCCGCAGGCCACGGCCACCCCGCAGGCCACGGCCACCCCGCAGGCGACGCCAAGTCCCACGGCAGCCCCTACCAGGGCCGACCGCAGGGACGAGACGATCGTCGGGCGCCTGTTCGTTGCGGATGCGGCGGAAGCGCACCTCTCCGTCATCGACCTCATCGAAGACGGGGTCTACAGCGGCGTGTTCAAGGTCGCCGGGCCGAGCGCGACCGTGCACACCAGTCCGACCAACCGGTACGCCATCGTCCTGGCCCGCGGGCCGGAGGCCGGCGACGACCGCATCCACGTCTTCGACGGCGGCGTCTTCCTCATCGAGCACGGCGACCACCACGACCTTGTCCGGCGGGGGGTACGTGAACGCAAGCCTGCGATCGTCGAAGAAGGGCCCGTCCACTACGTCAACAGCCACGGCTGGACCACGATCTTCGCCGACGCCAACGGCCACGTGATCCTGATCAACGAGCGAGATCTGGCCAGTTTCATCGGCGACTACGAACCGATCGTGCTCGACGCCGGCGTCCAGCACGGCGCGGCGCTGGTCATCGCCGATGACCACGTCCTCCTCAGCACCAGCAACCCGGCCTGCACCGAGTTCATCCCATCGGGGTTCAGCCCATCAGGCGACTGCCTGCCGCTCGGCGTTGAAGTGCGCACGTTCGACAACGAGGTCGTCTACGACGCAGCCAGCCGCTCCTGCACAGACCTGCACGGCGAAGCGAACAACGCACACGGTGCCGTCTTCGGCTGCCGGGAAGGCGTGCTCTTCGTACACGCGCACGACGGGCAGTACGAGCACGAGCTCATTCCCTATCCACCGGAGGTGGGTGAAGAGGGAGCGTCCGCGATCATCACGTACTACGGACATCCTGATAGCGACCACTTCTTCGGCCTGGCGACCCTCTTCCCCGACGGTCAGTGTTGTGACCTCGGAGGCGTCTGGATGGTTGACGTGGTCAACCGCGAATTGCGCGAGGTGTTCCCTGAGCCCAGTGCCGCGGCTGCGTTCTCAAGCGACGGCGAGACCTTCTACATGCTCGCCGCTGACGGTGTGTTGCGCGCGTTCGACGCTCACGACGGCGAACTGGTCGGGACCATGCAGTTGGTCGACCCGTTCGAGATCGTGTCCGGAAGTCCTACGCCCGCAATCATCGTCGTTGGCGAATGGCTCTACGCCGCCGACCCGAATAGCGGTCATGTCCTCGGGGTCCACCTCGAACACATGGAGATCGAGGAGGAGTGGGAGGTCGGCGGCGCGCCATCGAGCCTGGCCTTCGTCGGACTCATCGACGCGGAGTACCAGACCCACTAACGGCCTGACGAGCACGAAGAAGGACGCGAGCAACCAAGAAAGCGCAGCTGCTTCCCAGGCAGAGGAAAGGGACTCACTCCATGGTGCAAGGAATCCGGCGCAGGCTACTCGGAGGGCTCGTGGCGGCGGTCGCGATCGGGCTTGTGGCGGCCTGCCAGGGCGGATCAGATCCGGAACCGCCTCCGCCGCAGGCTGCGACGGCCACCCCGCAGGCCACGGCCACCTCGCAGGCCACCGCCACCCCGCAGGCCACGGCCACGCCTCAGGCGACACCAAGTCCCATGGCGGCCCCTACCACGGCCGACCACGGGGACGAGACGATCGTCGGGCGCCTGCTCGTTGCGGATGCGGCGGAAGCGCACCTCTCCGTCATCGACCTCAGCAACGACGAAGTCCACAGCGGCGTGTTCAAGGTCGCCGGGCCCGGCGCGACCGTGCACACCAGTCCGACCAACCGGTACGCCATCGTCCTGGCCCGCGGGCCGGAGGCCGGCGACGACCGCATCCACGTCTTCGACGGCGGCGTCTTCCTCGTCAAGCACGGCGACCACTTCGACCTTGCCCAGGAGCCGGTCACTCGCCACGCGCTTGAGATCGTCGAAGAATGGCCGGTCCACTACGTCAACAGCCACGGCTGGACCACGATCTTCGCCGACACCAACGGCCACGTGATCCTGATCAAAGAGATCAGTCTGACCATCTCGATCGGCGACTACGAACCGATCGTGCTCGACGCCGGCTTCCAGCACGGCGCGGCGTTCGTCATTGCCGATGACCACGTCATCCTCAGCACCAACAACCCGGCCTGCACCGAGTTCATCCCATCACCCGACTGCCTGCCGGTCGGCGTCGAAGTGCGCACGTTCGACGACGAAGTCGTCTACGACGCAGCCAACAACTCCTGCCCCGGCCTGCACGGCGAATCGCACAACGAGCACGGCGCCGTCTTCGGCTGCTTCGGCGGCGTGCTCTTCGTTCAATCGCACGACGGGCAGTACGAGCACGAGCTCATTCCCTATCCAGCGGAGACGGGTGGAGAGGTAGCGCTCGGCCTCTTCTACGGACATGAGCACAGCGACAACTTCTTCGCCCCGGCGACCCTCTTCCCCGACGGTCAGTGTTGCGATCTCGGAGGCGTCTGGCTGGTTGACGTGGTCAACCGCGAAATGCGCGAGGTGTTCCCTGAGCCCAGTGCCGCGGCTGCCTTCTCAAGCGACGGCGAGACCTTCTACATGCTCGCCGCTGACGGTGTGTTGCGCGCGTTCGACGCTCACGACGGCGAACTGGTCGGGACCATGCAGTTGGTCGACCCGTTCGAGATCGTGTCCGGAAGTCCTACGCCCGCAATCATCGTCGTTGGCGAATGGCTCTACGCCGCCGACCCGAATAGCGGTCATGTCCTCGGGGTCCACCTCGAACACATGGAGATCGAGGAGGAGTGGGAGGTCGGCGGCGCGCCATCGAGCCTGGCCTTCGTCGGAATCGTCGGCGCGGAGTACCAGACCCACTAGCGGCTTGACGAGCACTCGCGCCCCCGCGCGCGTTGACGGGCGGGGGCGCGCGGCGCTTAATGGTGCCCTGCCGGAGCAGCGATGCGGGAGTAGCTCAGGGGTAGAGCATCTGCTTCCCAAGCAGAGGGTCGTGGGTTCGAATCCCATCTCCCGCTCCACCTTCGCGGTGGCCCGGCCTCCGCATGCTCCTCCGTGACGATCGTGCCGTCCGCTCGCCGCCGGCGACCGCTGGACGAGGGCGCGGCTAGCCTGCCTCGGCGGGGATGTCGCCCTCCGCGATCATCGCCCGCAGGGAGGCCGTGAGCGCCTCGGCGAGCCGTTCCAGCTCCGGGTCGCCCATCGGCGTCGAGATCGAGCAGAGCGCCTGGTGCTCCCAGATGGAGACTCCGCGGTTGAGCATGTGTCCCTGGAGGCGCCGCATGCGCGCGCGCTCCTCGGGGTTCCAGCGGGCGCTGCGGTAGCCGCGGATCGGCCGCGTGCTCAGGTGCGGCCGGAACAGCGAGCCGACGCCGAGCACCTGCCCGGGGTAGCGGCTGACCTCGAAGGCCTCGCGCACCAGCTCGCGAGCCCGCGCGCCGAGCGCGTTGATGCGCTCGACCTCGTCCTCGGTGAACAGCTCGAGGGCTGCCGCGCCTGCTGCGGTCGACATCGGGTTCGCCGCGTAGGTCCCGCCGAACGTGAGCGCCGGCCCGCTCGCCGTATCGAAGATCTCCATGTAGTCGGCGGGTCCGGCGACGGCGCCGATCGGGAGGCCCCCGCCGATGATCTTGCTGAGGCAGGTGAGGCCCGGCGTCACGCCGTAGAGCCCCTGCGCACCGCCATGGCTCAGCCGGAAGGCGATCACCTCGTCGAAGACGAGCAGGCTGCCGTCGCCGCGCGTGTACTCGCGCAGCATCGACAGGAACTCCGGCGACGGGACCGTCGGGCCCGTGCGCGGGGCGAACGGGTCGATCAGCACGCAGGCAAGCTCGCCCGCGTGGCGCTCGAGGATCGCGCGTGCGCGCTCCGTCTCGTTGTAGGGAAGCACGACCACCGCGTCGGTCACGCTGCGCGGCGTGCCGGGCTGGGCGACGGGGCTGGGGTCGCCCTCGCCCCAGTCCTCGGGTTCCGGCTCGACCGAGATGTCGACGAAGTCGGAGCGGCCGTGGTACGCCCCCTCGAACTTCGCGATCTTCGCGCGGCCGGTGAGCGCGCGTGCGGCGCGCACGGCCATGAGTACCGCCTCGGTGCCGGTCACGCAGAAGCGGATGCGGTCGAAGGCCGCCACGCGATCGCAGATCAGCTCGGCCAGGCGCTGCTCGTGCTCGTTGGAGAAGTTCGAGCCGGTGCCCCGCGCCGCCTGCTTCGTGATCGCCTCGACGATGCGCGGGTGCGCGTGCCCGTGGACGAGGGCGGTCGAGTGGTTGTTGAAGTCGATGACCTCGTTGCCGTCGACGTCGGTCAGGCGCGCCCCGCTGCCGCTCGCGGCGAAGAGCGGGTGCGCCCACCCGCCTTCCGCCGCCGGCGCGCGCGCGCCGCCGCGGCTGGTGCAGCCGGGGCTCAGGCGGCTGGCGCG
>VXMT01000023.1:0-4509 GCA_009840965.1 Chloroflexota bacterium | reverse complement strand
CTGCGGGGGCGGCGGGCCGTGAGAGGGCTTATGCGGGGGGGGGCCGGCGCGCATTCCGCCGCCTGTGGCGGCGCCCCCACGCGGCTGGTGCCGCCGGAGATCAGGCGGCTGGCGCGCTCCGTCAGCTCCGCCGACGCGGCGTAGCGCCTGTCCTCACCGCTCGCGGCTCGTTCCACGCCGTCCGTTCTACAGCGGATCGCGGCTGCACGCAGCGTCCACTTGAGGGCGCGCGCGGCTGCGCGGCGCCCTCGGGCTCCGCTACCCTCGATCCATGACTGACGCATCGAGCGCCGCGCCGGCCGCGACCGTGGTGACGGTCTACCCGATGACCGGACGGCAGCTCTTCTTCACCGTCCCCCACGCCGTCTGCAAGGAGTGCGACCTGACCGTGCGCCTCGTCCAGCGCGTGGCTGCCGACCTCCCGGAGGTCGAGGTGCGCATCAAGCCCTGGTTCAACCACCTCTTCGACGCCCTGCGCCGCGGCGGCTGGCACCCGCCCGTCGTCACCATCGACGGCAAGATCACCACCCAGGGCGTCGTACCCGACGAGGCCGAGCTTCGCGACGCCCTCGCACGCGCGAGCGCGACCCGGAGCGCCACTGCCGCCGGCGATGAGGCCTGATCGCTCGAACGCTCCCGCCGAGCCGAGCGCCGCGGCGCCTCGCACCCTGCTCGGCGGCTACGTCGCCGTCCGCTCCGCCCGCGATTGGCTCCGCGCCTGGGCGGCCGTCCTCGTCCTGCTCGGGCCCGCGAGGCTCGTCGTGTACCTTGCCGGGCTCCTCCACAGCCGGGCGGCCTACCGCGCCGCCGAGCGCTGGGCCGCCCGGCTCGCCGCACGCCTGATCGGCCTGCGCATCGACATCTCCGGCCTCGAGCACATCGACCGGGACGAGCGCTACGTCGTCGTCTCGCTGCACGAGGGCTTCGCCGACGGGCTCGCCCTGCTACGGCTCCCGCTCTCGCTCAGCGCCGTCGCCCGCGACGAGCTGGCGAGCTTCCCGCTGCTCGGCGGCCTGCTCGTGCGCGGACAGCACCTGCTGATCCACCCCGAGCGCCCGATCCCCGGCGCCCGCACGCTCTACCGGGACGCCCGCCCGGCGATCGAGGCGGGCGATAGCCTGCTGCTCTTCCCGCAGGGCTCCGTACTCGGCATCGAGCTGGCGTTCCAGCCGGGAGCCTTCAAGCTCGCGCGCCGCCTCGGCCGCCCGCTGCTACCGGTCGTGGTCACGGGCGGCCACCGCGTCTGGGAGCACCCCTTCGCTCCCACGCTCCGCCTCGGCCAGCGCATGAGCGTGGTCGTGCTCCCGCCCGTCCCGTCGCACGAGGCCGTCTCACGGCAGGCGAAGATCGAGCAGCGCATGAAGCAGATCGCCCTCGAGAGCGCCACGCCGCCTCGCCGCTTCGACCCGGAGCGTGATGGCTACTGGGACGACTACCGCTACGAGATCGACCCCGCCTACCCCGACCTCGCCCGGCGGATCGCCGCCCATCGCCGGGCCCGGGCGCGCCCCCACGCACGCCAACGCTGAGCCTCGCCCGAGGGCCGGTGGCCTGCGGCAAGCGGTATGCTCGCCGCGTCTGGAGGGCCCGCCCATGCTTCGCCTGCTCCCGGCCCTGTTGCTGCTCGCGCTCGCCGCCGCCGCGTGCGGCGGCTCCCTCAGCGTCGAGGACTATGAGCAGTGGTGCCGGGAGAGCGCAGTGGAGTACGAGCCCTTCGCCGACCGCAACACCTGGGGCGAGGCCTCCTCGCAACTCGATCGCTTCCTCGAGGATGCGCGTGGCCTCGATCCGCCGCAGGAACTGGTCGGCTACCACGAGGCGAGCATGGACGCCCTCGCCGACCTCAAGGCGCTCGTCGAGTCGCTCGACGACAACGCCACCGTCAACGTCTTCGAGATCATCGACGCGCTCGACGCCTCGGCCGAGCGCTTCGGCGCGGCCTCGAGTGCGCTCCCGGTCGGCCTGCGGCCGGGCATCGAGGACGCGGGCTGCTTCGGCGTCGCCGAGCCGGAGGCGCTGCAGCACCAGTAGCTCGCGCCCAGGGCCGCAGCAGGCGGGTATACTGCCCGGCAGGGAGCCGCGCATGACGACTGCCTCCTCCGACCGCAAGGACGCCCGGACCGAGGCGATGTACGCCGCCCTCGAGGAGGGCATGATCTCCCGCGACCAGGAGAAGGCGTCCGACATCCTCTACGATTTGATCCGGGCTGGCCGGCCGCTGGACGAGATGCTGCTGGAGACGGTACGCATCCACGGCCCCTACACGCAGGCCCCCTTCCACCAACGCCTCGACGACGGCTTCGTGCGCTTCGTCAACAACGACCACTGCCTGCTGAGCGGCCGCCTCGCGCTGCGCATGCCGGAGGTGCTCTCGGGGCAGCACCGCTTCCTGCCGATCGCCCAGACGATGTGGTACGTGCCGACGGGCCTCGATGCCTGGAATCAGCTGCTCGGCAAGGCGCCCGGGCACTACGGCCGCAACCGCTACGACCCGGTTCGCTACCCCGTACCGCCGGCGCCCGAGATTTACAACCTGGACGTGCCCGCACTGGAGCACCCCGAGGAGATCGGCACCCTCAACGAGCAGCTCAACGAGTGGTTGACACTCGTGATGCGCAACCAGGCCGGACCGGCTTTCAGCCTGCTCAAGGGAATGCTGCGCAACCCGGCCAATCGCGAGCGCGTGGCCGCCCAGATGGTGTTCGCCGGGCTGATCGACATCCAGGACCGCATGCTCTACGTGACCAGCTACACGACGGGTCACAAGTCCTTCCGCGCCCGCGCCACCGTTGAGCTGGCGGACGCCGTCGGCTGGGATCGCGCGGACCCGATCATCTACGCCGGTGCGCCCGACCTCGCCGTCGGCCCGCACTACTACGCGAACTACGAGATGGCTTGCCGCGTGATGATGACGGAGCTGGACGACGACCCGCCGATCTCCACGCTGGCCGCCACGCCCGAGTCCAGCCGCGACTCCGAGCTGTTCGAGCAGGAAGCCGACCTCTCGATCGCCGAACGCGAGGGGCTGATGCACACGGTGCTGCGCGAGCCGGACCCCGCGTACATCCACATGATCACCGGCCTGCTCAAGTCCGGGCGCTCGCCGAAGAAGATCCTCGACACGATCCAGATTGCGGCCTCGCAGGTGGTCCTCGAGGCCGGCGAGCCCGAGAACTTCGGGATGCCGCAGCACTGCTACGAGTACACGAACACGCTGGCCTGGTTCTACGGGCGCTTCACGCATCGCCACCGCACGAAGCTGCTCTACGTGGCCGGCTCCTTCGTCAACCAGGCCGCGATGAAGCTGCGCAACACGCCGGGCAACGGCCGCCCGCTGCTGCGCGCCCCCGCCGGCTCCGACCGCCTCTCGCGCAACCAGGTGCTGCGAGAGCTCGAGGCCGCCACGGACCGGCTGGAGCCGGACGAGGCCGCCTCCTGGGTGCAGGCCTACCTCGACGGCGGCTATGAGCGGCGCCCGCTGCTCGACTCGCTGGCGATGAGCGCCGCCAAGCACGGCAACGACCCGCACAACCAGGAGCTCGGCTTCGCCTTCCTCGAGGACTACGCGCGCACCAGCTCGCCCGATCGCGACCGCCTGCTGCTCGCCTGCGCCAAGCACACCGCCGGACACCGCAAGTACGGCGACTCGCTCGAACTCTACTACCGCTTCAGCGAGGCCTTCAGGCTCGACGCCCACGGCACGAGCCAGGGCGAGGGCGACCCGATCGAGGCGGCCCTCGACGACATCGAGGAGATCCCGCTCGAGGAGTTGCCCGCGAGCGAGCGCAGCCCCGCCCCCGCGGACTAGTTCACGCCGCCGGGCGGCCTACTGCTCCGGGATCAGGAACGTCCGGCGCACCCACGATTCGGCGCCCCCGGACTCGACGAGGAGCCAGCCCTCGCAGCGGTCTTCGCCAACCTCGATCAGCTCGACCCGCGTGGTGTCCGGCCAGCTGACGCCCTGCCCGACGCGGGCGGAGTCGAGGCAGTCGTCGCGCAGCCCCACGCCGCCGCCGCCGGTGTTGCCGACCGTCCACGTCGTCACCGAGCCGACGTCGACCACCTCGATCAGGTAGCGCTGGCGCACCCAGGACTCGAGGCCGCCGGACTCGACGCGCAGCCAGCCGGCGCAGCGCCCTTCGCCCGCCTCGAGCAGCTCGACCTCCGTGCCGTCCACCCAGCCCTCGCCGGGCTGCGAGATGCGGGCGGCATCGACGCAGTCGCCTCGCCGCGCGACGCCCACGCCGCCCGTGTTGCCGACCGTCCAGGTACTGGAGAGCACGCGGCTGATCACGTACTCCGCGCGCACCCACGAGGTGACGCCCTCGGACTCGACGTGCAGCCAGTCGGCGCAGCGGTCCTCGCCCACCTCGATCAGCTCGACCCGCGTGTTCTCCGCCCAGCCCTCGCCGCGAGCGGAGAAACGGGCCTCGTCATCGCAGTCGTCGCGCAGCGCGACGCCGGTGCCGTCGGTGTTGCCGATGCTGCGGATCACGATCGGCTCGGGGG
>VXMT01000278.1 GCA_009840965.1 Chloroflexota bacterium | reverse complement strand
CGTCACCGCCTCCGAAGAGCCGAAGCCGCTGCCGGAGTAGCTCCCCGTCGGTTCAGGGGCGGCGCGGCAGGCTCACCGTGGCCGCGCCGGGAACCAGCACGTCGCCGCCCTCGTTGCGCTCGTAGACATCGAGATCGACGAGCGCCTCGCCGTCCTCCTCGCGCTTGTCGGTGACGGTGCCGCCGTAGAAGAGCGGCTCGTGCGGGAAGGCGTTGCCGCGGTTCTGGATGCGGAAGCGCTTGAGGTGGCCCGCCGGCCCGTGCCAGTCCGTCACCATCTTCGCGAGCAGCGCCGCCTGCAACGGGCCGTGCACGAGGATCCCCGGACGCTGCTCGATCCCGGTCGTGTAGGGCGTGTCGTAGTGGATGCGGTGGCCGTTGTTGGTCGCGGCGCTGAAGAAGAACATCTGCACCTCGTCGACGGTCTCCACCACCTCGGGCAGCTCGTCGCCGACGTTCACGTCTTCGAAGTAGACCTGCTCCGCCATCGTCTTCGCTCCGTCAGTTCGCGATCGTGGAGAGGCGGCCGCGCACGACGACCACGCCGTCCTGGTTGGTGTAGGTCGTCTCGCGCGTAATCACCACGAAGCGGCCGGAGCGCCCCGTCTTCTCCTCGATGTTCGCGATGCGCGAGACGGCGGTGAGGGTGTCGCCGGGGTAGATCGGCGCGAGGAACTCGTACTCCTCGCCTCCGGCCAGGCGCCGGTTGGCGTTGTTCAGCGGGATGTCGCCGCTGCCACGGGCAGGGATGCCGTCGGGGCGCAGGTTGTCGCGGATCGTGACGCCCTGCATCACCTGGGAGACGAACAGCGGCGGAATCGGCGTGTCGCGGAAACCCTGCTCCCGGGCGGCATCCTCGTCGAAGTAGCGAGGATTGACGTCGCCGACGGCGGCGGCCCAGCGCTGCGCCTCCTTCCGGTAGACCACGCCAACATCGCGCCGCGTCTCCATGCCGATCATCGCCCGCGCCTCGGGCGTGACCATCGGCTCGTCGGCCATCGCTGCCCCCTTCCGCCGCACCGGGCGGCGAGTATAGCGAGCCGCGCGGGCGTGGCGTTACCGCATCGAGGGGCTGCGGGCAGCCCGGGGGCAAAGTACGCTCGTGCGCGGGTCGCCGTGGAGGCGCCGGCCCGAGGACGCGGCGAGAGCGGGAGCAGCATGGGCGACGGCGCGCTCTCCGACCTCTCCGTGCTCGAGCTGGCGCAGGGCGTCGCCGGGCCGTTCTGCGGCAAGCTCTTCGCCGACCTGGGGGCCGACGTGATCAAGGTCGAGCCGCCCGAGGGCGACCGCTCGCGCCGCCACGGCCCGTTCCCCGGCGACGAGGAACACTCGGAGCGCAGCGGCCAGTTCATCTACCTCAACCACAACAAGCGCAGCGTCACCCTCGACATCCATGACGAGGCGTCGCGGGAGTTGCTGCGGCGGCTGGTCGGCCACGTCGACGTCCTCGTGATCGACCTGCCGCCGAAGCAGCTCGAGGAGTTGGCGCTGACCTACGAGGAGCTGCGGCCGCTCAACGAGCGACTGATCATGACCGCGATCACGCCGTTCGGGCTCGTCGGGCCCTGGCGCGACCACGCGGCGACGGACTTCACCGCCTACATGATGAGCGGACTTGGCTACCAGACGCCCTACGGGCAGGTCACCGACCTCGAAGCGCAGCCGCCGCTCGCCGGCGGCGGCTACCAGACCGACTATCTCGCCGGCGCGACGGCGGCGGCGGCGACGATGATCGCGGTCTTCCACCGCAGGGCCAGCGGCGAGGGCCAACTCGTCGACATCTCTCGCATGGAGTCCGTCAACGCGATGGTGCGTAACGACTACTCGGCGGCCTCGTACACGCCCGAGCGGGTGCCGCCGAGGATCAAGCACGGCTATGCGTGGGTGCTTCCCTGCGAGGACGGGTACCTCTCCTTCTCGCCGTTCAATGCCGACCACTGGTGGGCTTCGTTCAAGGAGCTGGCCGGCCAACCAGGCTGGGCGCAGAGCGAGCTGTTCGACACCGCAGCAGGCCGCCAGGAGCACAGCGACCTGCTCGAACAGCTCACCATCGAGTGGCTCCTCACCCAGAAGAAGTTCGAGATCTACGAGGCCGCGAGGGATGCGGGGATTCCGTGCTTCCCCGTCAACTCGATGCAGGAGCTGATCGAGTCGCGCCAGTACCGCCATCGCGAGTTCTTCGTCGAGGTCGAGCACCCGGAGGCGGGCACGCTTACCCAGCCCGGCCCGCCCGCGCGCTACTCGCTCACGCCGGTCACGGTCCGCGAGCCCGCCCCACGGCTCGGCGCACACAACGCCGAGGTGCTGGAGGGGCTGCCATGAGCGCCGGGCAGTACGCGCCGCTGCAAGGGGTCCGCATCACCGACATCGGCTGGGTGCTGGCGGTGCCTCATGCCACATCATGGCTCGCGACCTTCGGGGCCGACGTGATCCGCATCGAGTCGTCCGTGCGCCCCGACATCACGCGCCTCGGTGGCCTGCGCAACGGCGCCGACGGGATCAACGGCATCAACCGCGCCTCGATGTTCAACGGGGTCAACTTCGGCAAGCGCTCCGTCGCGCTCGACCTCTCGCAGTCGCGCGCCATCGAGATCGTCAAGGAGCTTGTGCGGCAGAGCGACGTGGTGACGGAGAACTTCGCCGCCGGCGTCATCGACCGCATGGGGCTGGGCTACGAGGAACTTCGGAAGATCAAGCCGGACATCATCATGCTCTCCGGCTCCCCGCTCGGCCAGAACGGGCCGGACAAGGACGCCACCGGCTTCGGTCCGAACACGCAGGCCTACGCCGGGCTGCCGCACATCACCGGCTACGAGGGCGGCATGCCGACCGGCCTGGGCCGCGACTACCCGGACTTCATGATCGGCATCCACATGGCGTTCGCCGTCCTCGCCGCGCTGCACCACCGCAACCGCAGCGGCGAGGGCCAGTGGATCGAGATCGCGATGGCCGAGACGGTGACCTCGACGATTCCCGAGGCCGTGCTGGACTACACGATGAACGGGCGCGAGACGCCGCGGCGCGGCAACCGCCACCCGCACTTCGCGCCGCGCGGCGTCTACCGCTCCGCCGGCGAAGACAAGTGGGTCGCGATCTCCGTCGAGGGCGATGAGCAATGGCGCGCCCTCGGCGAGGCGCTCGGCAGCCCCGGCTGGGCCGCCGATCGGCGCTTCGCGACGCACGATGGCAGGCTGGAGCACCACGACGAGATCGACGAGCGGATCAGCGCCTGGACGCGCGAGCGCAGCCACTACGAGGCGACCGAGCAGCTGCAAGCGCACGGCGTGCCCGCGGCGCCGGTCCTCGACACGTTCGAGACGCTCGAGGACCCGCAGCTCAACGCGCTCGGCGCATTCGTGGAGACCGTGCATCCGGAGGTCGGCACGCGCCGCCTCGCGGGCCTGCCGGGGCGCTTCAGCGCGATCCCGGATGTGGAGTACGGCCGCTCGCCGCTGCTCGGCGAGCACACCGAGGAGGTGCTGGGTGGTCTGCTCGGCTTGAGCGCCGCGGAGCTCGAGGAGCTGGCCGAGCGCGGGGTCACCTCGTAGGCGCCAACCTCGCCGCCGAGCATCGACGCGGTACGGGCCAGCCGCAGTACCATGCGCGTCCGGAGCCCGGACAGGTTGGCGCCAGGCGGAACGAGGGAACGCGATGCACCTGATGTACTTCACCGAGCAGCCGATGTCGGCCTACCCGGAAGACGCCGTCGGCGAGGACGGCACGACGGCGCTGCTGTTCTCCAACGAGCACTTCGACTCCGTCGCCGGCAGCCGCCTCTACAACGAGCGGCTGATCGAGTACCGGCTCGCTGAGGAGGTGGGCTTCGACGGGATCATGCTCAACGAGCACCACGACGCGCCGTTCTGCATGCAGGCGCAGATCACGGTCTGGGCGAGCGTGCTGGCCGCGGCGACGGAGCGAATCAAGATCGTGCTCCTCGGAACGCCGCTGCCGACGCTGGACAACCCGCTGCAGGCGGCGGAGTCGCTCGCGATGGTGGACATGATCTCGAAGGGCCGCCTCGTCGCCGGGATCGTGCGCGGGTCCGGCACGGAGCAGTACGCCAACAACGTGAACCCCGCCTTCAACCGCGAGCGCTTCTACGAGGCGCACGACCTGCTGGTGAAGGCCTGGACGGAGCCCGGCCCGTGGCGCTGGGAGGGCCCCAACTACGAGTTCCGCGTCGTCAACCCCTGGGCGACGCCGCTGCAGAAGCCGCACCCCCGCATCTGGGTGCCCGGCGTCGCCAGCCCGGAGACCATCGTCTGGTGTGCGCAGCAGCGCTACCCCTACGTCTGCCTCAACACCACCATCGAGATGACCAAGCAGATCTGGGAGCTCTACGAGAAGTCCGCCAACGAGGCCGGCTACGAGTCCGGGCCGGAGCACCGCGGCTATCTGCTGCGCGTGCACGTCCAGGACACGGAGGAGAAGGCAATCGCCAACGCCCGCGAGTACATGTGGATGCAGGGCGAGTTCACCGGCCTCGGCCACCCCGTCTGGTCGTCGCCGACCGGCTACGGCTCGCCTGCCAACCGCGAGCCGACCTTGAAGCGCATCAACCAGCGGGCCGACGCCCCGCAGGCGATGCCCTTCGAGGAGCAGCTCGAGCACCTGCAGATCGTCGCCGGCACGCCGGACCAGGTGGTCGAGCGCCTGCGCGTGCTGCTCGAGGAGACGCGGCCCGGCATCCTCGCCCTCTGGGGCAACGACGGCAAGGTGAGCCACGAGGACTCGAAGCGCTGCATCGAGTTGATGGGCTCCGACGTGCTGCCGGCGCTGCGCGAGATCGGCGACGAGCTGGACCTCAGGGACCCATTCGAGGTCGGCGCGCCGCTGAGCACGCAGTTCATGGAGGCCCCGCGGATTCCCGAGGGCGCGCCTGCGTGAACTGAGGCGCGGCGATCGCCTCGCGACGACGGAAGGCGCGGGCAGGACGGGACGGAAGGCATGGTCGATTTCTCGGACACCCCGGCGCAGGCCGCCTGGCGGCAGGAGGTCGCGGCGTTCGTCGAGGAGGCGCTGCCCGCGAAGCTGCGCGACGACGCGAGGTACGGCGCGCTCGGCGGGCCGGGCTCCGTCCCGACATGGCCCGACCCGGACGAGCACGATCGCGCCGAGGGCGAGTTCCGCGACGCGCTGATCGAGCGCGGATGGGCCGCGCCGGCCTGGCCGCGGGAGTACGGCGGCGCGGAGCTGCCGGTGGACCAGCAGTTCATCCTCAACGAGGTGCTCGCCGAGTACCGCGCGCCGAGGGCGGGCGTGCTCGACGTGGGCTCGACAATCATGGTGCACGCCAGCGAGGAGCTGAAGCGGCGCTTCCTGCCCGGCTTCGTCGAGGGCAAGGACAAGTGGGCGCAGGGCTACTCCGAGCCGGGCTCGGGCTCGGATCTCGCCTCGTTGCGCACGCGCGCCGACCGCGACGGCGATGACTTCGTGCTCAACGGACAGAAGATCTGGACCTCGCGGGCCAACGAGGCGGACTGGATGTTCGGCCTCTTCCGCACCAACCCCGACGCCCCGAAGCATCGCGGCATCACCTACCTGCTGCTGGAGATGGACACGCCCGGCATCAGCGTCCGCCCGCTGGAGCAGATCAACGGGCGCGACGAGTTCAACGAGGTGTTCTTCGAGGACGTACGCGTGCCCGTCGATCAGGCCGTCGGGGAGATCAACCGTGGCTGGTACGTCGGGGCGACGCACCTCGACTTCGAGCGCTCCTCGATCGGCTCGGCGCTGACGATGCTGCAGACGCTCGGCGACCTGTTCGAGCTGATCGAGGAGGAGGAAGCGGACCAGCCGGCGGCGCGCGTCGACCCGCGGCGCAGCCCCACGCTGCGGGGCGAAATCGCGGACCGCTGGACAGAGGCAAACGTCGCGCGGCTCTTCTCGTACCGCGTGATCTCGATGCAGCTCCGCGACGAGGTGCCGAACTACGAGGCCTCGATGCAGAAGCTGTTCACCGACCAGCTCGTGCAGGGGATCGCGCGCACGGCGATGAAGGCGCTGGGCCTCTACGGGCCGCTCTGGGACGGCGAGGACGAGCGCACCGTGCTGCGCGCGAAGTGGTCGCGCGGCTACCTTGGGGCAATCGCGACGACGATCGGCGGCGGCACGTCCGAGATTCAGCGCAACATCATCGCGACGCGCGGCCTGGGGCTGCCGCGCGGATAGGGAGCGAGGCCGTGAGCGAGCGCGTACCCGCGGAGTTCGACGACTTCCTCGCCGAGCCGCACAACGCGATCCTCTGCATCCCGCGCGACGCCGAGGAGGGCGCGGGCCAGGACGCGCCGCACGCCACGCCGGTGTGGTTCGACTACTCCGGAGGCCGCTTCCGTATCTCGATCACGCGCCGGCGCGTCAAGTACCGGCTGCTGCAGGAGGCGCCGCGCGTCACCCTTGTGATCGACGATGCGCCCACCTACCGCACGGTCGTCGTTTCCGGGCCGGCCGAGATCCTCGACGACGACGACTCGCTGCTTGATCTGCGCGCGCGTCTCTACGCGAAGTACCGCCGCGACTTCGGCGAGTCGGGGCAGCAGGAGGCGCAACTGCTGCGCAGTCTCCGCGAGGAGGGCCGGGTGGTCGTCGCGATCACCCCGGAGCAGGTGCTCTCCTGGGCGGGCGCGTAGCGCCGCCCACCGCGCTCAAGCCTGCGGGAGCCCGCACTCCGGGCAGCACTGGCCGTTGCTCGCCTCGCCGGGAGCGTCCGCCGGGGCGTGCGCGAGCACCTGCTGCGTGCGCGAGCCGTCGCGGTAGACCGTGATGCCCTTGCAGCCCAGCTCGTGCGCGAGCAGCAGCGCCGAGCGCACGTCCTCGACGCTCGCGTCGTGCGGCAGGTTGACGGTCTTCGAGACCGCGAGATCGGTGTGGCGCTGAAAGGCTGCCTGCATGCGCACGTGCTGCTCCCACCCGATCTCGTGCGCGGTCGCGAAGCGACGGCGCAGCTCCTCCGGCACTTCGAGGTGGTCCTGGAGGCTGCCGCCCGCCGCCAGCTCCTCGAACAGCTCGGGCGAGTGGAAGCCGCCGTCGCGGGCGGCCTGCTCGAAGGCGGCCGAGACCTCGGGCAGCACCGTCCCGTCGCCCATCCGCCGCAGGTGGGCGAGCGAGTAGAGCGGCTCGATGCCGGAGGAGGCGCTGGCGATGATCGCGATCGTCCCGGTCGGCGCGATGCAGGTGCGCGTGGCGTTGCGGTAGCGCGTCCCGCCCGCATGGGTCGAGCGCTCCCAGTTGGGGAAGACGCCCTTCTCCTCGCCCAGCGCCTCCGAGGCCGCGTCGGCCGCGGCCGCGATCTCGCCCATCAGCCGCTCCGCGAGGGCGAGCGCCTCGGGAGAGTCGTAGGGCACCCCCGAGGCGATCAGCAGGTCGGCGAACCCCATCACGCCGAGCCCGATCTTGCGGTTGCCGCGGACCGCCTCGCGGATCTCCTCGAGCGGGAAGGGGCTGGCGTCGACCACGTTGTCGAGGAAGCGCACGGCGAGCGCGACCGTCTCGTGCAGCGCGGCCCAGTCGAGGTCGTCCGCCGCCTCGTCGCGGAACGCGGCGACGTTGATCGATCCGAGCGTGCAGGCCTCCCAGGGCAGCAGCGGCACCTCGCCGCAAGGGTTCGTCGCCTCGATCGCGCCAAGCTGCGGCGTGGGATTGGCGCGGTTGATCGTGTCGATGAAGACCATGCCGGGATCGCCGCTCAGCCAGGCCGAGCGCGCCGCCTCGTCGAGCAGCAGCGCCGCGTCGAGCTCGCCGCGCGTGCTGCCGTCGCGCGGGTCCACGAGGGCGAACGAGGCGCCCTCGGCGGCGGCTTCGAGGAAGGCGTCAGTCACGGCGAGCGAGATGTTGAAGCGCTGGGCGCTGACGCCGTCGTCCTTGGCGTGCAGGAACGCGCGCACATCCGGGTGGTCGACGCGCAGGATGCCCATGTTCGCGCCGTCGCGCTTGCCTCCCTGCGTCACGAGGCGGGAGACGTCGTCGTAGTGGCGCAGCACGGAGACGGGGCCGCAGGCGGCGCCGTGCGTGCTGGCGATCGACTCGCCCTCGGCGCGCAGGCGCGAGAAGTCGAACCCGGTGCCGCCGCCAAACTTCTGGACCAGCGCCGTGGCCCTGGCCGTCGACATGATCGACTCGAGCGTGTCGTCGACGGGCAGCACGAAGCAGGCGGCGAGCGTCCCGCGGCCCGTCCCGGCGTTCATCAGCGTGGGCGAGTTGGGCAGGAAGCGCAGCGATGACATCGCGTCACGGAAGCGCTCGGTCCAGGCCTCCCGCAGCTCCGTGCTCGGCTCGACGGCGGCGATCGCCCCGGCGACGCGAGCGAAGAGTTGCTCTGGCGTCTCGGCGACCTCGCCCGAGGAGTCGCGCAGCAGATAGCGGCGCTCCAGCACGGTGCGCGCGTTGGCGGAAAGCGGGGCGTGCCGGGAGGCGGGTGCCGTGGGGGCGACCATGAGCCGCGGTCCCTTCCGCCGCGGGGAGCGTGCGCCCATGAGAACATACGTACGGCAACTGCGCAAGCGCCAACCCCGCTGCACGATCGATCGTACCGCGTCCGGGGCGCGCCGTGGGCGTGCGAGGGCCCACGCGCGAGGGCGCGCGGGCCGGGGTTGCGGAGTGTCGCGCTCAGCGGCGGGAAGGAGCGCTCGCGATCGGGCGCGGGGCCTGGGGAAGCTGCTCGTCGAAGAGCGGGGGCTGCGCCGCCGGCGGCATCGCGCTGTACTCGAGCCGCTCGAGCTCGTCGAACATGTCGTCGAGCGAGACGAACTGGCGATAGGCCGAGGCGAAGCGGATGTAGGCGATGGGGTCGAGCGTGCGCAGGTGCGCGATCGCCATCTCGCCGATCACGCGGCTGGGCACCTCGGTCGAGTCGGCGGCGGCGATGCGGCGCTCGATGTCCTCGACGACGGCCTCGATGGCGGCGGCGGTGAGGTCACGCTTGCGAGCGGAGAGGCGGAGGCTGGTGAGCAGCTTCTCGCGCTGGAAGTGCTCGCGGCGGCCGTCGCGCTTGCGGACCATCACGCGCATCGCCTCGGGCTGCTCGTAGGTGCTGAAGAGGGCGCTGCACTGCTGGCAGCGGCGGCTGCGTCGCACGCCCGAGCCGTTCTGCTGGGTCTCGACGACGGTCGTGGAGCGGTGGCCGCAGATCGGGCAGGTCATTTCGATGCTGGCTCCTCGGGGAGCGATGGGAGAAGTCCGGGTCTGGGGAGTACAGCACCGGGGACGGTGGGCGGACAACGGCGGCAGTCCACAGTCTGTGGTGAACGTGTCCACTCGCCGCGAAGAAGGTGTGTGGACCCTCGAAGCGGGCGCCTCGCGGCCCCGGTACGGCAGCGCGCAAGGGGGCGGCCCGCCGGACCGCCCCCTTGCCAACGCCTCTTCATGGATTGTGGACAAGTCCAGCCGCGCCATCACCGGGATGGCACGGCTGGCGTCTTGTCAGCGCTTCGGGAACGTCCGCCTCAGGAACGCGGGGAGGTCCGAGTCCGTCAGCGCGTCCGGCAGCTGCGAGCTGTCGGCCACCGGCTCCGGGCGCGGCGGCGGCTCGAACTCGAGCCCGGACTCGACGAACCCGCTGAGCGACTGGCGCACTCCCGAGAAGCCCGTCGCCACCACCGTGATCCGCACCTCGTCCTCGATCGCTTCGTCGACGGCGGCGCCGAAGATGATCTCGGCCTCCGGGTCGACGACCTCGGCGATGGTGCGAGCCGCGGTGTTGAGCTCCTGGAGCGACAGGTTGGCGGGGCCGGTGACGTTGAAGATCACGCCCGTCGCGCCCGTGATGTCGACCTCAAGCAGCGGGCTGGCGATCGCCTGGCGGGCGGCCTCGACGGCTCGCTGCTCGCCGCTGCCCGAGCCGATCGCCATCAGCGCCGGGCCGGCGTCCGACATGATCCGCCGCACGTCCGCGAAGTCGAGGTTCACGATGCCCGGCACGGTAATCAGCTGGCTGATGCCCTCGATGCCCTGGCGCAGCACGTCGTCCGCCTTGCGGAACGCCTCCGTCATCGGCACGGCCTCGTCGCAGATCTGGAGCAGGCGATCGTTGGGGATCACGATCAGCGTGTCGACCTTGTCCTGGAGGTCGCGTACGCCCTCCTCGGCCTGCTGGCGTCGCTTCGAGCCCTCGAAGGCGAACGGCTTGGTCACCACCCCGATGGTGAGCGCGCCCAGCTCGCGGGCGGCCTCGGCGACGATCGGGGCTGCGCCGGTGCCGGTGCCGCCGCCGAGGCAGGCGGTGACGAAGACCATCTCCGCGCCCTGCATCGCCTCGATGATCGACTCGCGCGACTCCTCGGCGGCGCGGTGGCCGCGCAGCGGGTCGGAGCCGGCGCCGAGGCCCTTCGTGACGCGGTCGCCGAGGGTGACCTTCAACTCGGCGTCGCAGTGCTCGAGCGCCTGGATGTCGGTGTTGAGCGCCACGTACTGCACGCCGGGCAGGCGCTCGGAGATCATGCGGTTGACGGCGTTCGAGCCGCCGCCCCCGACGCCGACGACCTTGATCGGCGGCAGCGTGTCGTAGTTTCTCGGCATGGCGGGCTCCTTCCGTGGGCCTGCGGATCTGCTGCGGGGCCGTGCTGCCCGCGATCCCTTGCGTGTTCGTGTTGCTCTGCTCCGGGGCGCGCTGCTCCCGGCTGCGTCCTCCGTCTTGGCTGCGACCGGCGCGTCGACCGCTGCTTCGGGCAGTTCGGCCTGCTCCGGCACCGGCTCGCTCGGAGCCTCGGCCTCCGCTGCGGCTGCCGGCTTAGCCTTAGCCGCTGCGGGCTCGCTCGGAGCCTCGTCTTCCGCCGCGGCCGCCGGCTCGGCCTCGGCAGCAACGGGCTCGCTCGGAGCCTCGGCTTCCGCTGCGGCCGCCGGCTCAGCCTCGGCCGCTGCGGGCTCGCTCGGAGCCTCGGCTTCCGCTGCGGCCGCCGGCTCAGCCTCGGCCGCTGCGGGCTCGCTCGGAGCCTCGGCGGCTGCTGCGGCCGGAGCCTCGGCGCGCGCCTCGGCCGGCCGCGCGGCGAGGTCGAACTCGGAGCGGGCGTCCTCGGCGAGCGGCGCGGCGCTCAGGTCGAGCGGCGCGGGCGGCGCCGGCGACGACTGGGCGAGAGTGCGCGCCTCCGCGCGAGCCGCCTCGAGGTAGTCGAAGAGCGGCGCCGCCTCTCCCGAACCCGCCGCGGCAGCGCCGGGCGCGGGGTTCGTCCTGCCGCCCGATTCATGTGCGAGGTTCGTCATGGCTAACTCCAAGCTTCTTTCTGGGGAGTCATCACTGGGGGAGTACGACGCGCATCAACTGCGCGACCTTCCTGAAGAGCGCGCCGACCCCGCGGCGGGCGCGCGGGGCGGGCCGGAGCATGATTTCCTGCTCGCGCAGCGCCCAGCGCAGCAGGCCGACCGAGGTCGAGTAGGCGGGGTCGTTGAGCAGGTCGGAGAGCCCCGCCAGGTGGCGCGGCCGGCCGATGCGCGCCGGCAGCTCCAGCACCTCTTCGGCCAGCAGGTCGAGGCCGCGCACCGAGGCGCCGCCTCCGGTCAGCACGGCGCCGGCGGCGAGCAGCTCGGTCTGGGCGCCGCGCCGCACCTCGGCGCGCACCATCTCCAGCAGCTCCTCGCAGCGCGCCTGCAGCACCTGGGCCACGAAGCGCTTCGGGATCTCCTTGCGGCCCTCTGCGCCGAAGGCGTCGATCTCGACGGTCTCGCCTTCGTCGACGAGCGAGGCGAGGGCGTGGCCGTGCGCGATCTTGGCCTGCTCGGCGGCCGGCTGCGGCACGCGCAGCGCGACCACGAGGTCGCCCGTCATCTGCTCCCCGCCGACCGGCAGCACAGCCGTGTGGACGAGCGTGCCGCGCACGAAGACGGCGATGTCGGTGGCGCCGCCGCCAATGTCGACGAGCACCGCGCCGTGCTGCAGCTCCTCGCGCTCCGCGGCCGCCTCGGCCGCCGCGAGCGGGCCGACGATCAGGGAGTCGACCTGGACGCCGGCGCCCTCGACGCAGCGCAGGATGTTCTGCACCGCGGAGCTGCCGGCGGTCACGACGTGCGTCTCCATGTCCAGCCGCGAGCCGAACATGCCGATCGCGTTGGTGACGTGGTCCTGGCCGTCGACCACGTAGTAGCGAGGCACCACGTGGACGACCTCGCGGTTGTTCGGGATGTTGACGATGCGCGCGCTCTCGAGCGCGCGGTCCATGTCGCTCTCCGCGATCGGCTGCCGCGGATCGCTGATCGCGACGATCCCGCGCGAGCTCATCGAGGAGACGTGCGGGCCGGTGAAGCCGACGTGCGCGGAGAGGATGCGCACCCCGGCCGCGCGCTCGGCCCGCTGCACGGAGGATGAGATCGCCTCCATCGCGGCGTGGATGTTGTCGACCATCCCGCGCGTGATGCCCTGCGACGGTCCGACGCCGACGCCGAGGATGCGGACCTCGTTGGCGCTCGTGAGCTCGGCCACGACGGTGCAGATCTTGGTGCTGCCGATGTCGATTGCCGCGAAGGTCGGTTGAGCCATCAGCGCACCACCAGCTGCCGTCCGAACCGCAGATCGATCTCGTTCACCTCGATCGGCTCGCGCTCGAGGCGATTGAGCAGGGCCCCCCAGGCCGCGACCTTGAAGCTGTAGTTGCGCCAGTCACCGAAGATCGCGTCCGGGCCGTCCGCGACGCGCACGACCAGGCCGCGGTCGGCGTGGTACTCGAAGCGTTCGATGGCGACGCCCAGCCGCTGCGAGCGGGCGTCCTCGATCAGCTGCATCACGGCGGTGACGGTGTCCGGCTCCGCGTAGTCCCACGGATCGAGGGGCCGCGACTCGCCGATCTCGAAGATCGTCGTCGCGTCGGCGGGCGGTGGCCGCCCGGCGGGGAGCACGAGGCCTGCCGAGTCGATCACGACGCGACGGCCGCCGGACTGCCAGTAGCCCCAGCCGACGTGCTCGCGGACGCTGATCGTCACCGCCTGCGGCCACTCGCGGCGCACGGTCGCGCTCTTCACGGCCGGGACGCCCTCGCTGATGCGCGCCCCCGCCTCGGTGGTGTCGATGGTGAGCAGCGATCGCTTGCCGAGGTCGGCCGCGGCGGCGATGGCGAGCGGGTCGGCGCTCTCCGCGCCCTCGATCGTGATCTGCTGCACGCGCAGCGCGGGACCGTCGACCAGCCAGAACCCGCCGTAGCCGAGCCCGCCGGCGATCGCCAGCAGGAGCGCGGTGAGCGCGAGACGGCGCCAGGGCAGGCGCGGGAACAGCCGCCGTCGCGGGCGCGGCTGCGGCGCCCGGCCCAGCTCGTAGCGCTGCGTGCCGAGCTGCCCCTTGCGCCCGTTCCGGCTCGGCCAGCGCAACTGTGGGAGGCGTGGTCTACGCATAGGCGCGCGCCTCCTCGTAGCGCTCGAGACCGAGGTCCACGAGTCGCGTGATCAGCTCGCCGTAGGAGAGGCCGGCCTCCTGCCAGAGCCGCGGGAACATCGAGATCGGCGTGAAGCCGGGCAGCGTGTTGACCTCCAGTACGTGGATGCCGTGCGGTTCGCGCACGAGGAAGTCGACGCGCGAGAAGCCCGCGAGGTCGAGCGCGCGGTAGGCGTCGAGCGCGGTCTGCCGGATGCGCTCGGCCAGCTCGTCGTCGAGCGGGGCGGGCACGAGCAGCTCCGTGCCTGCGTCGCGGTACTTCGCCTCGAAGTCGTAGAAGTCGCCGGGCGGCCGGATCTCGCCGAGCGGCGAGGCCTCCGGCTCCGCGTTGCCGAGGACGGCGCACTCGATCTCGCGCCCGGCGATGCCCTCTTCGACCAGCACCTTGCGGTCGTAGCGCGCGGCCTCGCGCAGCGCCTCGCCCAGGTCCTCGCGCGACTGGGCGCGGCTCACGCCGATCGAGGAGCCGCCGTTGGCCGGCTTCACGAAGCAGGGGTAGCCGACGGCCCGCTCGAGGTCGGCCACGGTTTCGCGCGAGGCGCGCCCGCTGGACAGATCGGCGAGCTCCGCGTCGAGCAACTGCACGTAACCCGGCTGCGGCACGCCGTGGGCGGCGAACTGCGCGCGCATCATCGCCTTGTCCATGCCCACCGCGCTGCCCGCCACGCCCGCGCCGACGTAGGGCGTGTCGCTCAGCTCGAGCAGGCCCTGCAGCGTGCCGTCCTCGCCGTTGCGGCCGTGCACGATCGGGAACACGACGTCGACGCCGGCGAGGTCGGCGACCGCCTCGGCGCTCGCGAGCACCCCGCGGCCGGGCTCCTCGCCCAGCCAGTTCGTGCCGTCGGCCTCGCAGCGGGCGAGGCGTTCGCGCGTCTCCCGCTCGGTCAGCCACTCGCCGCCGCGGGTGATGCCGAGCGGGACGATCTTGAAGCGCTCGGGGTCCGCCTCGCGCATGATCGAGCGCGCCGAGATCACGGAGATCTCGTGCTCCGGCGACTGCCCGCCGAAGAGCACGCCGAGACGCTGTCGCGCGCTCATGGTTGCGCCTCCAGCAGCGCGCGCAGCAGCGGCAGCAGCCCGTCGATGTCGCCCGCGCCGATGGTCATGAAGACGTCGCCCGGCGCCAGCGCGTCCGCGATCAGCGCGGCGCCCTCCTCAAGCGAAGCGACATAACGGGCTGGCGGGCTCGTGATCTCCGCCGCCAGCGCGGCGCCGTCGAGCCCCGCCGACGGGTCCTCGCGCGCCGCGTAGGTGGGCGCGATGAAGAGCGCGTCGAGGCCCTCGAAGCAGTCGCGGAAGCCCTCGAGCAGGTAGGCGGAGCGCGAGTAGGTGTGCGGCTGGAAGCAGGCGGCGATGCGGCGGCCGGGGTAGCGCAGGCGGGCGGCGGCAAGCGTGGCTCGCACCTCGCTGGGGTGGTGTGCGTAGTCGTCGATCAGCGTCACGCCGCGGGCCTCGCCGTGCAGCTCGAAGCGCCGCCGCGTCCCGCTGAAGTCGAGGGCTGCCTGCGCCGCGCGCTTGAAGTCGACGCCCGCGCGCATCGCCGCGGCGAGCGCGCCGAGCGCGTTGAGCACGTTGTGGCGGCCGGGGATGCGCAGCGAGAGCCGCCCCAGCTCGACGTCCTCGAGCAGCACGTTGGCGTCGAGCCCGCCGAGGTCGTTGGGGCGCAGCTGCTCGGCGCGCCACTCGGCGTCGCGCACGAAGCCGAAGCGCTCGACGCGCGCGGCCGCCGCGCGCCGTGCGTTGCCGATCGCACCGGCGCCCTCGGAGTCCGCTCCGACGAGCAGCAGACCGTCCGGCCGGACGCGCTCGGCGAAGGCGGCGAAGGCGGCTCGCAGCCGCTCCTCGCTGCCGTAGTAGTCGAGGTGGTCCGGCTCGACGTTGTTGATGATCGCGATCTGCGGCTCGTACTCGAGGAAGGCCTCGGCGTACTCGTCGGCCTCGACGACGGCGTGCTCGCCCGAGCCGTCGCGGGCGTTGCCGCCGAGGCCGGGCGAGTCGCCGCCGAGCAGCACGAGGGGGTCGAGGCCGCCCTGGACGGCCATCTGGGCCAGCAGGGCGGTGCCGGTGGTCTTGCCGTGGCTGCCGGCCACGGCCAGCACGCTGCGGTCGGCGAGCAGCCACTGCACCATCTCCGCGCGCGAGAGCACCTGCACGCCGCGCTCGCGGGCGGCCTGCAGCTCGGGGTTGTCCTCGCGGGCGGCGGCGGTCGAGACGACGAGCTCGGCGCGGCCGAGGTTGGAGGCCGCGTGACCCTGGTAGACGGTCGCGCCGGCGCCCTGCAGCCGCTCGCTGTAGTCGGAGCGTGCGAGGTCGGAGCCGGTGACGAGGTGGCCGCGGGCGAGCAGGATCTGGCCGATCGCGGAGAGGTGCACGCCGCCCGCGCCCACGAGGTGGACCCGCCTGGGGATCGCGCCGCTGCGCGGGCGTGCGTCCAGCAGGCTCGCCATCAGGCCGCCAGCCCTTCCAGCATCTGCGCCAGCTGCTCGGCGGCGTCGGGACGGTCGAGCTCACGCATCGCGAGCGCCATGCGCTCGCGCGCCGCGTCGTTGTCGATCAGCCGCAGGATCTCGGCGGGCAGGTGCTCGACATCGTCGCCGGAGAGCGTGAGGGCGGCGCCGTGCCGCTCCAGGTAGCTTGCGTTCTCGTGCTGGTCGGAGAACTCGCCGGGGATCACGATCGCCGGCAGTCCCGCGGCCGGCAGCTCCCCGAGCGTGGAGGCGCCCGCGCGCGTGACCGCAAGGTCGGCGGCGGCCATCGCCAGCGCCATCTCCTCGGTGTAGGCGCGCAGCGCGTAGCGATCCCGGAGCCAGCCGGGCAGGCGCTCGCGCTCGCGCACCAGCCACGTCTCCTCGGTGCGTCCGGCGATGTGGATGATCTGGGCCTGCTCGAGCAGCGTGCGCAGGCTGCGTGCGATCACGAGGTTGATGTGGTGCGCGCCCAGCGAGCCGCCCGTGACCAGCAGCGTCATACGCCCGGGATCGAGCCCGAAGCTGCGCGCGCCCGCCTCGCGCGAGGCGGTCCGGAACTGGCGGCGCGTCGGGTAGCCCGTCACGACGGAGCGATCGGCCGGCAGGTAGGAGAGCGAGTCCGGGACCGAGCAGGCGACCGCCTGCGCCTGCCCGTGCATCGAGCGGATCGCCCAGCCCGGCCGCACGTCGGGCAGGAAGAGCAGCAGCGGGATGCCCTCGCGCTTCGCGGCGCGGCCGACCGGGGCGGCGGCGTACCCGCCGGTGGCGAAGACGGCGCCGGGTGCGTCGCGGGCCAGGTAGCACCGCGCCTCGCGCGCGCCGCGTGTGAGGTTGAGCAACCCGCGCGCGATGCGCACCGGCGAGCGCGAACGGATCGGCGAGGCCCGGACCGGCCGGAAGGCGAAGCCTTCGGCCTCGGCGACTGTGCGCTCGGGTCCGTCGGGCGTGCCGTAGTAGATCAGCTCGGCGTCGGGCCGCTCGCGCAGCCGCTCGGCTACCGCGACGGCGGGGTAGGTGTGCCCGCCGGTCCCGCCGCCCGCGAGTCCGTACCTCATCGTGCGGCCCTCGCGGTGGCGCGGCCCAGCAGCGCGCGGCGCAGCCCGGGGGCGCGCAGCACGCCGCGCGTGGGCGGCTCGAGCTCGGGATCCTCGAGGTGGGCGTAGCGCGAGACGGAGAGCAGCAGCCCGATCGCGATCATCGTCATCATCAGCGAGGAGCCGCCGTAGGAGACGAGCGGCAGGGGGATGCCGGTGAGCGGGATCGAGCGGGTAATGCCGCCGACGTTGATCAACATCTGGAAGGCGAGCCAGGCGAGCACCCCGGCGGCCAGCAGCGAGCCGAACGGGTCCGCCGCGCGCTGCATCACGCGCAGCCCGCGCCAGAGCAGCAGCGCGAACAGCGCCAACACGACGACCACGCCGATGTAGCCGAGTTCCTCGCCGATGATCGCGAGCACGCCGTCGGTGTGCGAGGCGGGGACGTAGAAGAACTTCTGCCTCGAGACTCCCAGCCCGAGGCCCGTGAGGCCTCCCGAGCCGAGCGCCTGCAGCATCTGCAGCGTCTGGAAGCCGATGCCCTCCGGGTCGGACTCCGCGGAGGTAAAGGAGAGGATGCGCGCCGCGCCGTAGCCGCCGACGATCACGAGCGCGCCCGTGAACACGGTGGCGCTCGCCACCAGCGCGGCGATGTGCAGCAGCCGTGCGCCGGAGACGAAGAGCAGCGTCCCGGTGATCAGCGCGATCGTCGTCGCCGTGCCCAGGTCCGGCTCCAGCAGCACCAGCGCCGTCACCAGCCCGACCATGCCGACATAGGGCGCGACTCCCAGCGCGAAGTTGCGCACCGTGGGGCCCTTGGCCGCGAGCCAGGCGGCGAGGTAGATGATCACCGCCAGCTTCGCGAACTCGCTCGGCTGCGCGGTGATCGGGCCGACGCTGATCCAGCGCGCCGAGCCCTCGGCGCTGACGGACAGGCTGGACACGAAGACGGCGGCGAGCCCGGCGATCGCGGCCAGCATCACCAGCGGGCTGAGGCGCATCAGCAGGCGGTAGTTGATCGACATCGCCACGACGAGGCCGGCGAGACCGATCGCCGCCCAGATCGCCTGTCGCTTGATGAAATAGTTGGCGTCGCCGTGGTTCACCACGCCGACCGCGTAGGAGGAGGAGAAGACGGCGATCAGACCGAGTACTACCAGCATGAGCGCCGCGCTGAGCAGCACGTAGTCCGGCTCCCCGCGCCGCGCCGTACGCGCCTCGGCCGCCTGCCCGCGCGCCATCAGCCGCGCTCCCCGAGCGCGGCGACGGCGTTTCGGAAGGCCGCGCCGCGCTGCTCGAAGTTGCGATAGGCGTCGAACGAGGTGCCCGCCGGGGCGCAGAGCACCACGTCGCCCTCGCGGGCCAGCCGCGCCGCGGCGGCGACGGCGTCCTCGATGCTCCCGGCCTGCTCGACGATCGGCCGCTCCCCGTCGCGCGCGTCGGCGACGGCGCGGGCGAAGGTCGGGCCCGCCTCGCCGAAGGCGACGACGGCGCGGCAGCGCTCGACCGCCTCGCGCGCGAGCTCGCCGAGCGGGAGGTGCTTGTCGCGTCCGCCGAGGAGCAGCACGAGCGGCTGCTCGTAGGTGCGCATCCCGGCGAGGGTTCGCTCCGGCGTCGTCGCGATCGAGTCGTTGACGTACTGCACCCCGCGCACGGTCGCGACGGGCTCGAGGCGATGCGGCACGCCCTCGAAGCTGCGCACGGCCTCGGCGCAACTCTCGTCGGCGAGGCCGAGCACCGAGGCCATGGCGAGCGCGCAGACGACGTTCGCGGCGTTGTGGTCGCCGCGCAGCGGGATCTCGTCGCGGTGCATCACGGTCGTCTCGCGCCCGCCCTCGCGGCGCACGATCAGCCCGCCGGAGAGAGTCACGCCGTCGCCGGGCAGCGGGCGCAGCAGGGAGGTGTAGCGCACGCGCGCCGGGGCCTCCTCGGCGAAGGCGGCGGCGACCTCGTCGTCGATGAAGAAGATCGCGAGGTCGTCGCCGCGCTGGTGCTCGAAGATGCGCCGCTTAAGGGCGACGTACGAGGACCAGGAGTACTGGTCGAGGTGGTTGGGCGTGACGTTGGTGACACAGGCGAGCTGCGGGCTCTGCTCGATCGATTCGAGCTGCGTGTGCGAGAGCTCCAGCACCACGCGGGTCCCGGGCCCGATCTCCTCGAGCAGCGCGAGCAGGCCGACGCCGATGTTGCCGCCGACGACGTGATCCTCGCCCGCCTCGGCGAGCATCTCGCCGACGAGCGCGGTGGTGGTGGTCTTGCCGGAGGAGCCGGTGATGCCGGCGACGGGGACGGGGCAGCGTTCGAGGAAGAGCCGCGTCATCGAGGAGATCGGCACGCTTGCGCGCCGGGCGGCACGCAGCGCCGGCAGGTCGGGCGGCACGCCCTGGGAGACGAAGACGCAGTCCGCGCCGGTCATATCCTGCTCGCGATTCGCTCCCAGCGAGAGCGTCGCGCCGGTATCCTCGATGGCTGAGATGGCCTCGCTGAGATCCTCCCTGGTGCGGATGTCGGAGACGGTGACGCGCGCGCCCTCGGCCGCGAGGAAGCGAGTGAGGTCGATTCCCTCGATGCCGAGTCCTACGACAGTCACGCGGGCTCCCGTCAGATTCGGGGCACGTGCGAAAGCGCCTTCGCCTTTTTGCTTATCCACGAGGATATATCACACCGCAAGTGCCAGCGCGATTCCGACCATCGCGCCGGTCATCCCGAACAGCCACAAACGCATCACCACCTGCGGTTCACTCCAGCCAATCAGCTCCAGGTGGTGGTGGAACGGAGTCATGCGGAAGAGGCGCCCTCCACCCGTGGTCTTGAAGTAGGCGATCTGCATCACGGTCGAGCCCGCCTCGATCACGTAGACGATTCCGATGATCGGCAGCAGCAGCCAGTGCCCGGTCATCAGCGCCACCGTGGCGAGCGCCGCGCCGAGGGGCAGCGCGCCCGTGTCGCCCATGAACAGCGCCGCCGGATGCGCGTTGAACCAGAGGAAGCCGAGCAGTGCGCCGGCCACCGTGAACGAGAAGTTCGCGAGGAAGAGCTGGCCCTGGATGAACGCGATCACGCCGTAGGCGACGAACGCGATCGCCGCGGTCCCACCCAGCAGCCCGTCGAGCCCGTCGGTGATCGAGACCGCCGAGGTCGTCGCGATCACGGTGCCGATCGCGATCGGGAGGTAGAACACGCCAAGCTCGTACTGGCCGAGCCAGGGGATGTTGATGCTCTGCACCTCGAGCGCGAAGTAGAGCACCCCGGCGACGGCCCCCGAGAGCACCAGCTGGTAGAGGAACTTGAGCCGCCAGCTCAGCGCGGCGCGCTGGCTGAAGCGCTCGCTGAGCGTGCCGAGGTCGTCGATCGCTCCCACGATCATCCCGGAAACCACCACGCCGAGCGGGAGCAGGATGCTGAGCCGCTCGATCAGGTTCGTCGGGATCGTCACGACGGCGACGGCGCCGAAGATCAGCAGGCCGCCCATCGTCGGCGTGCCCGCCTTGACGCTGTGCGAGGAGGGCCCCTCCTCGGAGATCGCCTTGCCGAGCCGCTGGGCGCGGATCCAGTGCACGAAGGGCCGTCCCGCGAGCAGGGCGACGGCAAAGGCCGCGGCTCCCGTCAGCAGCGCATGCGTCACGCTCCGCCTCCCCTCGGCGACGCCTGGCCCGCCTCCCCGGCCAGCAGCGTCTCCAGCTCCTCGACGACCGTTTCGAGGGCCAGCGCGCGCGAGCCCTTCACGAGCAGCGCGTCGCCGGGCCGCAGCGACGCCCGCAGCGCCCCGGCCGCCTCGGCCTTCGCGCCGAGTTGCCGCACCTCGGCGAGGCCCGCCTCGCGGGCCCCGCGCGCGATGGTCGCCGCCAGATCGCCGACCGTGTAGAGCGCATCGACTCGGCTCGCGGCGTGCCGCCCGACCTGCTCGTGCGACGGCTCCGCCAGATCGCCCAGCTCGAGCATGTCGCCGAGCAGGGCGATGTGGCGGCCGGACATCTCGGCCAGCAGATCGAGGGCGGCCCGGGTCGCCGCCGGGCTGGCGTTGTAGGTGTCGTCGAGCAGCGTCACGCCGCCGGGCAGGCAGCGCACCTTCAGGCGCAGCGGCACGTCGAGCGCCTCGAGGGCGTCGGCGACCTCGGCGAAGGGCAGGCCCTCGACGAGTCCGACCGCGGCCGCGGCGAGGACGTTGGGCAGGAGGTGCGCGCCGGGCAGCGGCACGTTGACGCGCCGTCGCTCGCCGCCCGCCTCGAGGGTGAAGGTGAAGCCGGCCGCGCCCCGCGAGTCCACCTCGCCGCCGCGGACGTCCGCGCCCTCCGCGGTCCCGAAGCGCAGCACCGGGGCCGCCGTGTGGTCCGCCATCGCGGCGACGGCGGGGTCGTCGATGTTGAGCAGGGCGTGGCCGTCGGCGGGCAGTGCCTCGACCAGCTCGCGCTTGGCGCGGGCGATCGCCTCCAGCGATCCGGCGCGCTCGAGGTGCACCGGGCCGATGTTCAGCACGACGCCCACGCGCGGGCGAGTCCACGCGCAGAGCTGCGCGATCTCGCCCGTCGTGTACATGCCGTGCTCGATCACGGTTCGCTCGACGCCCGCGTCGAGCTCCAGCAGGCAGATCGGGACGCCGATCTCGTTGTTGTAGTTGAGCGCGGAGCTGCGCACCGCGTAGCGCCGTTCCAGCACGGCCGAGGTCATCAGCTTGGTCGTCGTCTTGCCGACGTTGCCGGTCACGCCGACTACCTCGAGGCCGTCGAGCGCCTCGCGCCAGGCCGCGGCCGTGCGCTGCAGCGCGGCGAGGGCGTCGGGCACGAGGAAGACGGCCGCCTCGCCGGGCAGACCGTCCGGCCGGCGCTCCAGCAGCAGCCCGGTCGCGCCCCGCGCCACGGCGTCGGCCGCGAAGTCGTGGCCGTCGGCGCGCTCGCCGCGCAGAGCGACGAAGAGGTCGCCGGGCTCGACGCGGCGGGAGTCGATGACGGCGCGCCGGAAGCGCGTGGCGGGCCCGCCGCGCTCGCGCAGCGAGTCGCCCAGCACCCGCGCGACGAAGTCCGCATCGAGGACCGGGGTGCGCCCGCTCGTGGCGCTCACGGGTTGCTCACCTGTCGCTCGCCGGGCGGCACTCGCAGGTACTCCATGATCTCCGCCGCGATCGTGGAGAAGACTGGCGCGGCGACGATGCCGGCGAGGTTCGAGTCTCCTCGCGGCTCGTCGATCTTCACGAGGATCGTGACGCGCGGGTCCTCGTAGGGCAGGAAGCCGACGAAGGACGCGATCGTCGTGTCGGGGTCGTAGCCGCCCGCGATGGTGACGATCGTCGTGCCGGTCTTGCCCGCGACGCGGTAGCCGTCGACGCGGGCCAGGTGCCAGGGGACGCCCTCGACGACCTCGAGCATCATGCGCGCGACCGTGTGGGCGGTCTCCGGGGAGACGGTGCGGCGGATCACGACGGGCTCGTGCACGCGCACGCCGTCGCTGCCGACGACGCTGTGCACGATCTGCGGCCGCATCAGCAGGCCGCCCGTCGCGAAGGAGTTGACGGCGCTGATCACCTGCAGCGGCGTGGCCGCCAGCCCCTGCCCGTAGGAGTGCGTTGCGAGGTCTACCGCGTACCAGTCCGGGTCGCCGACGCGCCGCAACATGCCGGGCGCCTCGCCGGAGAGCTCGATGTGCGTCGGCTGCCCGACGCCGAAGCGATCGAGGTACTCGTAGAAGCGCTCCGCGCCGATCTGCTGCGAGATCCAGATCGAGCCGGTGTTGAGCGAGCGCCGCAGGAACTCCGTCATCGTGACCTCGCCGTAACCGGTGAAGTCCCAGTTGCGGATCGTGTGGCCGCCGACGTGGACCCAGCCCTCGTCGACGTAGGTGGTCTGTGGCGTGATCAGCCCGAGGTCGATCGCCGTGGCCGTGGTCAGCGTCTTGAAGACGGACCCCGGCTCGTAGAGGTCGGAGACCGCGCGGTTGCGCGCCAGGTCGAGCACCTGCTCGTCGTCGAGGTCGACGTCCGCGAGGGAGATCGCGGGTAGGGACGCCATGGCGAGGATCGCGCCGCTGCGCGGTTCCATCACGATCACCGTGCCGCCGCTCGCCTTGTTCGCCTCGACCGCCTCGGCGAGGCGTTGCTCGGCGATCGCCTGGATGAAGCGGTCGATCGTCAGCTGGACCTCGCCGCCCACCGTCGGTTCGCGCCCGCCGGAGGCCGCGAAGGCAATCGGCCGGCCGAGAGCGTCGCGCTCGGAGAGCAGCAGGCCGGGCTGCCCTCGCAGGACCGGGTCGAAGTCGCGCTCGATGCCCCACAGGCCCGAGCCGTCGAGGCCGACGTAGCCGATCAGCGGTCCCGCCAGCTCCTGCTCGGCGTAGACACGCTGCGAGCTGGGCAGCAGGCGCACGCCCCAGATGCCGCGCTCGCGCAGCGCCAGGCCGCGCTCGTAGTCGATGAAGCGTTGCACGATCACGTCGCCGTTCTCGCGCGAGATGCCCATCTCGAACAGCGTTGCCGCATCGAGCCCCATCGCCGAGCCCAGGGCGACGGCCGCCTCGCCGGCCCGCTCGCGGTCGCGCCAGAGGAACGAGTCGATGTAGAGGTCCCACGTGTCGACGGAGATGGCGAGTGGGTGCCCGGAGGCGTCGAGGATCGCGCCGCGGGGCGCGGGCAGCAACTCGGCGTCGGCGCGCGAGGCGGCGGCGAGTTCTGTGTAGTGCTCGTGGTTCGCGATCTGTATCCACGCGAGGCGGCCGAGCAGCGCGAGCAGGGCGAGCGCGATGGCGGACGCCAGCAGCCAGTGACGCCAGGTCATGTGATCGGGACGTGTTCGCTGGGCGTGCGGTTCCGCCACGAACTGCCCATCCCCTCCCCGGCGGGCGCGTGCCGTGGGAAGCGCCCACCGCGCGCTCCGGATCGCGGCCGGTCAGCGCGCTGCGATCTAGTTGAGGCCGGTCACGCTCCCGAACAGGTGCTCCCACCACGGCACGGGCACGGAGGGGAGCGGCGCGACGTCCTGTACGTAACGTTCGGGCATCGGAATCACCTCGGGCGCGGGAACGCCCACGGCGACGTTGAGGCTGCGGTCGGCGGGCGCCATGCCGAGCCTCGTCGTCGCGTCGCTGTAAACGGCGTCGAGGTCCGCGAGGTGGGCGATCTCCGCCTCGATCAGACGCAACCGGGCGCCGAGCTCGGCGCGCTCGGCCTGGAGCGAGCGGAGCTCGTAGCCGGCCTCGGCGGTGCGGCTGCTCTGCAGCACCTGCAGCGAGCCCGCCCCGGCGGCGAGCCCGAGCAGCAGCGCGACGGCGAGAAGGAGGGAGACGCCGCGCAGCAGACGCCCAAGGGCGCTGCTGCGCGGCCTGGGGAGCTCCCCTGCGGCCTCGCGCGGTGTGTTGGTGCGTACAGAGCGGCTGGGCGCCGGCTTCTTGCGGGC
>VXMT01000248.1:15589-24415 GCA_009840965.1 Chloroflexota bacterium | reverse complement strand
TGCAGTTGATCACGAAGATCAGGTTGTCGAGCCGCTCGCGTGCCGCCAGCGAGATCGCGCCGAGCGCCTCCGGCTCGTCCGTCTCGCCGTCGCCGAGGAAGACCCATACCTTTGCGTCCGTCGGCTCCTTCAGCCCGCGGTCGACGAGGTAGCGCATGAAGCGCGCCTGGTAGATCCCCATCAGCGGGGCGAGACCCATCGAGACGGTGGGGAACTTCCAGAAGTCCTCCATCAGCCAGGGGTGGGGGTACGAGGGCAGTCCGCCGCCCTCGGCGAGCTCGCGGCGGAAGTTGCGCATCAGCTCCTCGCTGATCCGCCCCTCCAGGTAGGCGCGCCCGTAGATGCCGGGCGAGGCGTGGCCCTGGATGTAGACCAGGTCCCCGCCGCTCGGGTCGTTGGGACCGCGGAAGAAGTGGTGGAAGCCCACCTCGTAGAGCGTGGCCGCCGAGGCGTAGGTGGAGATGTGACCGCCGATGCCCTCGGACTTGTTGTTGGCGTCGACGACCATCGCCATCGCGTTCCAGCGCACGAAGCTCTTGATGCGCTGCTCGAGGTGGCGGTTGCCGGGGTAAGGCGGCTCGCGCTCGACCGGAATCGTGTTGACGTAGGGCGTGCGCGAGGTGACCGGCAGCGGGGCCATCTCCTTCTGCGCCTCCAGCTGCAGCTCCTGCAGCAGCTGCGCGACGCGCTCCGGGCCGCGCCGGAAGAAGACCTCGTGCAGCGACTGCCGCCATTCCTCGCTCTCGATCGCGTCGAGCTCGGCCTCGAGCGCGGCGCGCGCGGCATCGAGGTCCGCGCCGTTGCCGTCGGGTGATAGCCGTCCGTCCGCCTGGGCGGGTGGCATGGCTTCGATGGTCATGGGGTCCCTCCCTTCCCCGCCGGCGCGGCCTCGGAGGCCTGCTCGGCGGCGTGGTAGGAGCTGCGCACCAGCGGGCCGCACTCGGCGTGGCGGAAGCCGATGGCGTGGGCGTAGTCGGCGATCTCGGCGAATTCGTCCGGGTGCCAGAAGCGCTCGATCGGCAGGTGCTTCAGCGAGGGCCGCAGGTACTGCCCCACGGTCAGCAGATCGCAGCCGTGCTCGCGCAGGTCGTCGAGAACCTGCCGCACCTCGTCCAGCGTCTCGCCGAGGCCGACCATGATGCCGGACTTGGTCGTCATCTCCGGGTCGATCTGCTTGACGCGGCGGATCAGCTCGAGGGAGCGCTCGTAGCGGGCCTTCGGACGCACCCGCCGGTAGAGCCGCGGCACCGTCTCCGTGTTGTGGTTGAGCACGACCGGCCGCGCCTCGATCACGGTCGCGAGGGCGTCCCAATTGCCCTCGAAGTCCGGGATCAGCACCTCCACCTGCGTCCCCGGCAGGCGGCGGCGAATCGCGCGGATGCAGGCGGCGAAGACCTCCGCGCCGCCGTCGGGCAGGTCGTCGCGGTTCACCGAGGTGATCACGACGTAGTCGAGGCCCAGCCGCTCGACGGTCTGCGCCAGCCGGAACGGCTCCAGCAGGTCGAGACCCTCGGGGCGGCCGGAAGTCACGTCGCAGAAGCCGCAGGCGCGCGTGCAGATGTCGCCGAGGATCATGAAGGTGGCGGTGCCCGCGTTGAAGCACTCGCCGATGTTGGGGCAGCGCGCCTCCTCGCAGACGGTGTGCAGCTCGTTCTCGCGCAGCAGCGACTTGATCTCGGAGAAGCGCTCGCCCGCGGGGAAGCGCGCCTTCAGCCAGCGCGGCTTGCGCGGGAACGGCTTTTCCATCAGCGGCGCCACCACGCCTGAGCCGCTCACGACGCCACTCCAGCCAGCGCTGTCGGCGTGGGCGCATCCCACGACGCGGGCTCCAGCCGGCAGCCGAACTCGCGCGCGAAGGACTCGGCGAGGGCGTCCTCGACCTTGTGCATCGGCGGCGCCTCGCCGAGCAGCCGCTGCAGCGAGGTCGCCTCGATGTCCGGGATGCCGCAGGGCACGATGCGCGCGAACCACTCGAGGTCGGTCGAGACGTTGAGGGCGAGGCCGTGGCGGCTCACGCCGCGGCTCACGCGAACGCCGACGGCGGCGAGCTTCGCGCCGCCAACCCAGACGCCGGGCCGCCCTCGCACCCGCTCGGCGCGCACGCCGAAGCGCGCGACCGCCTCGATCATGATGGCCTCGAGGGCGCGCACGTAGGCGGCGGCCCCGATGCCGCGGCCGCGCAGGTCGAGGATCGGGTAGGCGACGAGCTGGCCGGGGCCGTGAAAGGTCACGTCGCCGCCGCGGTCGGTGTGCACGACCTGCGCCCCGAAGGCGGCCAGCGCCTGCGGGGTGACGAGCAGGTTGGAGTCGTTGCCGCGCGCGCCGAGGGTGTAGACGGGCGGGTGCTCCAGCAGCACCAGCGCCTCGCCCTCGCTCCCCGCATACAGGGCGGCGGCGCGCGCCTGCTGCCACTCCAGCGCCGCGTGGTAGTCGACGAGGCCGGGACGCCACAGCCGCACGACGCCCTCGGAGCGTTCGTCGTGGGCAAGGCGGGCCGGTGCCTGGAGGGTCATATCTATCCCCCGCGCGCTTGCGCCTGCCGCGCCGCGAGACGCCACAGGCGACCGTTCCAGTATATGAAGCGACCGCCGCCGGTGCGCGGCCCCGTGGGCCACATGCCGCCGCCGGGAACGCGGCCGGCATCGGGCCGTCGCGGTGTCCGCTATGCTCCGGGCGAGTCGGGGCCTGGACGGGCGCCCGGAACGCAAGGCGAGGATCCGATGCAGATCAGCCCATCCGTGCGCGCCGCAATGGTGCCGGACGAGAACGTGATGCACCCCGACTTCACCTCGATCTATCTCGTCGGCCCGCCGGGCGGCCAGTCGCTGACGATCGACTCCGGCGAGGCGATCGAGCGCTACCAGTGGTTCCTGCGCGGCTACCTCGCGGCGACCGAGCACGCCGAGATCGGCGTCGCCACGATCACCCACCACCACGCCGACCACTCCGGCAACCTCAAGTGGGCGAAGGAGTTCCTCGACGCCGAGATCTCGATCCCGCGGGGCGGGCGTCGCCTGCTCAAGGGCCGCATCCCCCGCCGGGTCAACCAGCTGGCCGACGGCGACGTGCTGGACATGGGCGGTGGCGTCCGCCTGCAGGTGCTCGCCACGCCCGGCCACAGCGTCGATTCGCTCTGCTACTACCTCGAGGACGAGGGCGTGCTGTTCACCGGCGACACGCTGCTCGGCTCCTCGACGACGACGGTCGGGGACCTCGGGGCGTACCGGCGCAGCCTCGAGCGGCTGCTGGAGCTGCCGAACCTGCAGGTGATCTGCCCCGGCCACGGCAAGATCGTGAACGACCCGCGCGAGCGCCTCCAGATGTACGTCGACCACCGCAACCTGCGCGAGCAGCAGATCCTCGCGGCGCTCGATGGCGGCGAGCAGCTCAGCAGCTGGGAGATCATGCTGCGCGTCTACGGCGACGAGATCGACACGCGCCTGCGCCGCGCCGCCGACGGCAACGTGCGCAGCCACCTCGATCAGCTCCGCGACGAGGGCCGCATCACGGAGTACGAGGGCAAGCCGAAGCGCGCCCGCAGCAAGCGGGCGGTCGAGCGCGAGCACGAACACGAGCGCGAGCGAGACCGCGTCCTCCGCGAGGCGAGGCGCATCAGGGCAGCCCGCCGTCGCGAGGAGATTCGCCGCCAGGAGAACCCGCCGAGCGAGCAGTGGTCGAAGCCGCCGCTCTACGAGCTCGCCTAGTCGCGCGGCAGCCTAGTCCGGCCCCCTCTCCCTGGGGAGAGGGCGGGGGTGAGGGGGAAGACTCCCGCGCGCCTCCGAACGCCCCGATGGCGCAACGCAATCCCGAAGGGCGGACCATCCCTCACCCCCAAATGCAGGCGAAGCAGGTCTCCCTCGGGGAGAGGGGACCGGCAGGGATGGCTTGCTGGCCCGAAGAGGCGTCTGACCTGCTTCCGATCAGATTACTCCAGCCGCCGCAGCTTCTTGATGCTGCGCAGCTCGCGCGGGGGATCGAGGTGGCGGCCGCGGATCGTGTGGGAGACCTCGGCGACGTAGATGTCGCCGCGCGAGTCCACCGCCATCCCGTGCGGGGCGATGAAGCGGCCCGCCTCCTCGCCCTCCTCGGCCTGCCCAAGGCGCGCGACCAGCTCGCCCTCGCGGCTGTAGATGCTCACGCGGTGCCCGACGCCCGGGGCTCCGCTCATCAGCGCGACGCCGTTGAGCTCGCCGACGTAGAGCAGGCCGTCGCCGCCCATCGTGATCCCGCAGGGACGATGGATGTTGTTCCACATAGCCAGCAGCTCGCCGTCGCGGTCGAAGACCTGCACGCGGTGGCTCTCGCGGTCCGCGACGTAGATGCGGTCCTCCTCGTCGATCGCGAGGTTGTGCGGCACCATGAACTGCCCGGCATCGATGCCCGGCGAGCCCCACGACAGCTCCAACTCGCCCTCGGCCGAGTAGCGGTGGACGCGGGCGTTGCCGTAACCGTCGCTGATGAAGATCGAGCCGTCGTGCGAGGAGACGACGGCGTCCGTCGGGCGGTTGAACGGATCGCCGCTGAAGCGCTCCGAGGAGACGCCCGGCTCGCCGATGGTGAGCAGCAGCTCGCCCTCGCGCGTCCACTTCGTGATCGTGTGCGAGCCGTCGTCGGCGCAGTAGAGGAAGCCGTCCGGCCCGACGCCGACCGCGTGCGTGCGGTCCGTGAACACGCCCTCACCGAAGCTGCGCAGGAAGCCCCCGTCCGGCTCGAGGACGACGATGGGGTTCGCGGTGTTCCTCGTCAGCACGTAGACGAGGTCCTCGCCGTCGACGGCGACGCCCGCGCACTCGCGGAGGGTCATGCCGTCGGGCAGATGCTCCCACGTCGCAAGCGCCTCGTAGCGGAACGTCCCGCTCCCGAGTTCTACCGAATCTGCGGCAACCATGCCCCACCCCCTCGCCTCTGTCGCGAGTATTGCACGGCCAGCAGCGCGTCAGCGCACACCGGATCGATGCAGGCGACAGACAGTGCCCGTACCGTGCCAAATCCGTATCATCGAGGGGTCCACACGATCCTGCTGTTGAACGGCGCTACTCCCACCGGTGCAGACACGCGGCGCGGACCCCGCGCGCGCGGACGAGGACGGCAATGCTCGTACGAATCGCCCGCTGGTGCTTCCAGAACCCCCGCAAGACCGTCGCCGCCTGGGTCGCCGTCGTCCTCGCGGTATTCGCTGCGGCCGGCCTCGTCGGCCCCTCGTTCTACGCGGAGCTCGAGGCTCCCGACTCGGACAGCCGCAACGGCTTCGAGGTCCTCGAAGAGCACTTCGGCGGCCTCGGCAGCGGCCTCAGCGGCTCGATCGTCTTCCGCTCCGAGTCCGGCGTCGACGCCCCGGCCGTGCGCGCGGCGATGGAGGCGATGTTCGAGCAGGTCGACGCCTTCGAGGGCGTGACCGTCACCAGCCCGTACGCGGCGGCGATCCCGCCCCCGAACGCAGCGCAGCCGCCGACCCGGAGCCTGCCCCACGCGCCCGGCCGTCCCCAGGTCAGCTCGGACGGGCTCGTCGCCTTCGCCAGCGTCGACCTCGCGCCGGAGCTGGACTTCAACGAGACGTCCGCGCTCGGCGGGGAGTTCGCCGACCTCGCGCCCGAGCTGCCGGGGCTGACGATCGAGATCGGCGGCGAGGCGCTGAGCGAGTTCGAGCCGCCGCAGGCGGAGTTCATCGGGCTGGCCTTCGCCGTCGTCGTGCTGATCGTCGCCTTCGGTTCGGTGATGGCGATGGGGCTGCCGATCGCGATCGCGGCGGCCGGAGTCGGGTTCGGCCTCGGCGTGGCGATGATCCTCTCCAACGTGCTGACGATCCCCGAGTTCGCGACGACGATCGGCGCGATGATCGGCATCGGCGTCGGCATCGACTACGCGCTGTTCATCGTGACCCGCTACCGCGACGGCCTTGCCGAGGACGGCGAGGTCGAGCCCTCGATCTTCCTCGCCATGGACACCGCGGGGCGGGCGGTGATCTTCGCCGGGCTGACGGTGGTGATCTCGCTGCTCGGCATGCTCTTCATGGGCCTGCCGTTCATCACAGGGCTCGCCGTCGCGGCGGCGATCCCGGTCGCGGCGACGATGGTCGCCTCAGTCACGCTGCTGCCCGCGTTGCTCGCCTTCGTGCGCGACCGCATCGAGGTGACGCGCTGGCGCGGGCTGATCGCCGCCGGGCTGGTGGCGGTGGCGCTGCTCGGCATCGGTCTCGGCTTCCCGCCGCTGCTGCTCGGCGCCCCGCTCGCCCTCGCCGTGCTCCTCGCCGGGTTCGTGGTGCGGCCGCTGCGCGCGATCGTGCCGAGGCGCCCCCGCGCGCCCATGGAGCAGACCTTCGCGTGGCGCTGGAGCCGCCTCGTACAGCGCCACCCGTGGATCGCGCTCGCCGCCGGCGCCGCGATCCTGCTCGCGATGGCGTCGCCGGCGCTCTCGCTGCAGCTCGGCTTCGCCGACGAGGGCAACTTCCCTGAGGAGACCACGACGCGTCGCGCCTACGACCTCCTCGCCGAGGGCTTCGGGCCGGGGTTCAACGGGCCGCTGCTCGTCACGGCCGAACCGCGGGCCGAGGGCGACCGCGCGGTCATCGAGCCGCTGGTCGCGACCCTCTCGGCGACCGACGGCGTCGCCTCGGTGAACGGTCCGCTGCCCAACGACTTCGCGAATCCCGCGAACGCAGCCGCGTACATCGTGCAGGTCTACCCGGCGACCGCCCCGCAGGACCCGGCCACCGCCGATCTCGTCGACCGCCTGCGCGCCGAGGTGATTGCCGCGGCCGTCGAGGGGAGCAGCCTGGCGGTCAACGTCACCGGGTTCGTACCGCTGGGCGTGGACTTCACGGACTATCTCGCCACGCGCACGCCGGTGTTCTTCGCGGCCGTCCTCGTGCTCTCGTTCCTGCTGCTGCTGATCGTCTTCCGCTCGATCCTCGTGCCGATCAAGGCCGTGGTGATGAACCTGCTCTCGATCGCCGCCGCCTACGGCGTGGTCGCAGCCGTCTTCCAGCACGGCTGGCTGGGCTCCCCGATCGGCGTCGACGCCGGCCCGATCGAGCCGTTCATCCCGATGATGCTGTTCGCCATCGTCTTCGGGCTCTCGATGGACTACGAGGTGTTCCTGCTCTCGCGGGTGCGCGAGGAGTACGACCGCACGGGCGACGCGGTCGGCTCGGTCGCGGACGGACTCGCCTCGACGGCGCGGGTGATCACGGCCGCGGCCGCGATCATGGTCGTCGTCTTCGCCAGCTTCGTATTCGAGGACAACCGCGCCATCAAGATGTTCGGCCTCGGGCTCGCCGTCGCCGTCTTCCTCGACGCGACCGTGGTGCGGCTGCTGCTGGTGCCCGCGGCGATGGAGCTGCTGGGCGCGCGCAACTGGTGGGTGCCCCGCTGGCTCGACCGCGTGCTGCCGCGCCTCACCATCGAGCACGCCCCGGAGCCCGCGCCGGTGCCCGCGGCGACAGGTGGCGGCTCCAGCGAGTGAGAGGCGAGAGGCCTCGCGCGATGCCTAGTCGCCGGCCTCGCTCCAGAGGTGGTGGCCGACGGCGAGGGCGACGACGACGAAGAGCGAGTCGACAAGCGGGAAGTAGATGACGTGCGAGGTCACCGCCTCGCCGGTCTCGCTGTCCGGGTTGAGCGTCCAGATCCAGCCCCAGAAGAAGAGCATCGTGAGGACAATCGACGCGTAGAAGAGGACGCTGACCCCGACGGAGTCGAGGGTTGCGGGCTCGCCGCTTCCGAGGTCGCGCCAGCGCAGGAAGCTCACCACGAGCGCCACCAGCGTCGAGGCCGCCATGAACCAGTTGATGACCTCCCAGACCGGGTAGTCGGGCGACCCGTCGTGGTACACAGGCGTCAGGATCAGGTTCACCGCAACGGCCACCGCCGTCGCCACGAGCAGCACCGCCAGCAGCCTCTGCAGTAGCTCCATCCTCGGGTGCTCCTTCCGCCCCGCCAGGTTAGTGGGTGCCCTGGGCGGCCATGACCGTGGGCATGCCCTGCATGCCGCGCAGCGTGTTGATCTCGCCGCGGTGGCCGTTGAAGTGACCCATCATGTGCAGCGAGATCGCCTCGCCGACGCTCTCGCTGCCGTTGCGGGCCGGGATCTCCCGCTCCAGGTCCTCGTCGGAGGCGGCCGCGAGGAAGTGCGCGGTCCGCTCGAAGACGGCGTCCTGGTAGCCGGCGAGCGCGCCCATGTCGCTGATGTGGACCTGCTGGGCGTCCTCGTCGGACATGTTGGTGCCGAAGCCGTCGAACGGCAGGCCGCTGCGCTCGGCCCACTGCTCGCTCCAGACCTGCGGCTCGCCCATCACGCGGCTCATGATCAGGTCCTCGACGCGCGAGGTGTGCCAGAGGCACCAGGCGATCGAGTGGCTGCCCTGCTCGGGGACGAAGTGCAGCTGCTCGTCGCTGCCGTTCCGGGCGTCGATGAGGGCGGCGTGCGTGAACTCGAGGCTGCGCTGGATGAAATCGACGGTGCTCATGGCTTCCCCTCCGCTCCGCTTGCGATCCTGACCGCAAGATACAGGCTGGGCGGCGGACCCGTTGCCAGCCGTGCGCCCTCGGGCGACCATCCGCCCGAGGAGGGACGGCGATGGCGGACCGCCCGAGGATCGTGGTGCTGGGCAGCATCAACATGGACCTCGTCGCCACGGCCCCGGCGCTGCCTCGCTCCGGCCAGACCGTGATCGGCGAGAGCTTTGCGACCGCGCCGGGCGGCAAGGGTGCGAACCAGGCCGTCGCCGCCGCCCGCCTCGGCGCCGACGTGCGCATGATCGGCCGCGTCGGCGACGACCTGTTCGGGCCGATGCTGCTCGCCAGCCTCGAGGGGTACGGCGTCAACGTCGAG
>VXMT01000248.1:0-15489 GCA_009840965.1 Chloroflexota bacterium | reverse complement strand
CCTGTTCGGGCCGATGCTGCTCGCCAGCCTCGAGGGGTACGGCGTCAACGTCGAGAACGTGATGACCACGCCCGGCGTCTCGTCGGGCATCGCCGTGATCCTGCTCGACGACGAGCGGCAGAACTACATCGTCGGCGTCTACGGCGCGAACATGGCCTGCGACGAAGTCCAGCTGCAGGCCGCGAGCCGCGCGCTCGAGGGCGCGGACGCGCTCCTGCTCCAGATGGAGGTCCCGCTCGCCGTCTCCCTCGAGGCGGCCGGGCTGGCTCGCCGCAAAGGCGTCCCGGTCCTCTTCGACCCCGCGCCGCCCTCGGAGCTTCCCGGCTCGGCTTACGCGGCGTTCGACGTCATCGCCCCGAACCAATCCGAGGCCGAGGTGCTGACCGGCGTCGCCGTCGACGGCGTCGACTCGGCGCTCGATGCCGCCCGGATCCTCCGCGCACGCGGCGCGGGGACGGCGATCGTCAAGCTCGGCGAGCAGGGCGTCGTGTATTCGGCCGATACCAGCGAGGGCCATGTCCCCGCCTTCACGGTCGAGGCGGTCGACACCGTCGCCGCCGGCGACGGCTTCGCCGGCGCGATCGCGGTCGCCCTCGCCGAGAGCCGGCCACTCGAGCGCGCCGTCCGCTTCGCCGCCGCTGCCGGTGCGCTCGCCGTCACGAGGCGCGGGGCGCAGGACGCCATGCCCGGCCGCGCCGAGGTGGAACGGCTCCTCGATGCGCAGGCAAGCGGCAGCTAGGAGTTGCGAGTGGATTCTGCCGATAAGTGGCAATCGCTCGGGGCTCCCGAAGGGCGAGTTGAGATCGTCGACTACGGTCCGGCGTGGCCCCGAATCTTCGAGCGGGAGGCCGCAGCCATCTTTGAAGCGTGCCGACCCTGGGTTACCGACGTGCACCACATCGGCAGCACGGCCGTTCCGGGGCTGGCGGCCAAGCCCATCCTCGACGTGATGCCGGTCGTCTCAAGCCCGGTGGAAGGTCTCGGAGTCGTCTCCCGGGTGTCGGCGCTCGGGTATCGCTACCGCGGGGAGAATGGGATCGCCGGGCGGTTCTACTTCGACAGAGCCGTCGATGGCCGCACGGTGGCGCATGTCCACATGCTGCCGACGGGCCATCCCGAGATTCGGCGGATGCTGGTCTTCCGCGACTACGTCAGAACTCATCGCAAGGCCGCCCGTGACTACGCCCGGCTGAAACGCGAACTCGCGTCGCGATACGGAGACGACCCCCGGGCCTACACCGACGCCAAAGCCGACTTCATCCATCGGGCCATCGACGCTGCAACGCATCAGCCCGCGAGCCCGGAGGCCGAGCTATCGTAGGACGGCCCATCACCTTGAGGTCCGGCCGCCCGCCTCGAACCTGTCGAGGCGGAAGAGCGAGATGTCGTGGTCCGTCTCGCCCAGCGTGGCGAGGTCGGCCATGATCTCGCCCACGAGGCTGCAGAACTTGTAGCCGTGGCCCGAGAAGCCCGCCGCGACGAAGACGTTCGGCGCGCCGGGCAGAGCGTCGATGATGAAGTGCTCGTCGGGCGTGTTCGTGAACATGCAGGCCCTGAGCGACAGCGTCGGCCCGTTCGCCTCGGGGAAGTAGCGCGCCACGGCTTGCCGCAGCGCGGCCTCGTCCTCGTCGCGGACCTCGCGGTCGAGGTCCTCGGCGATCGTCGCCTCGCCGAGGTGGTGGAACTTGCCGATCTTGAAGCCGGGGATGCCGAAGACGGGGAAGCTGTAGTACAGCCCTTCCTCGAACTCGCCGATCACGACGGGGCAGGCCGCGGGCGCGAACAGCTCCGGCCGCAGCGGCTGGAACCAGCCCATCACCTGCCGCTCGGGCGTTAGCAGGCCGTCCAGCGAGGGCGCCTGCGGCCCGGCCCAGGCGCCCGAGGTGAGGACCAGCGCCCCGGCCTCGTACGACCCGCGGCTGGTCTCCACCTGCACGCGGTCGCCCGTGCTCTGCCACTCCAGCACCGCCTCGCGGGCGCGCACCTCGGCGCCACGCCCCAGCGCGGCGGAGACGTGGCTGACGATGGCGCGCTCGGAGAGCACGAAGCCGCCGTCCGGCTGGTAGACGCCCATCCAGCCGTCCGGAGGGCGCACGCCGGGGAAGTGCCCGGACAGCTCCGCGCTCGTCAGCACCTCGTGCGGCAGGGCGTGCTCCTCGCAGGATTGCAGCGATCCGGGGAAGACCATGCCGTCCTCGGGGCCGACGTCGAGCGAGCCTGTGATGTGCAGCAGCTGCTCGCCGCTCGCCAGCTCCAGCTCGAGCCAGCGCTCGTAGGCGCGGCGCAGCAGCGGCACGTAGGAGGGGTGCTCGAAGTAGGCGAGGCGGATGATGCGATTGACCCCGTGCGACGACCCCATGTCGTGCGGCACGTCGAAGCGCTCGAGGCCGAGCACGCGCAGCCCCCGGCTCGCGAGCTCGTAGACCGTCGCGGAGCCCATCCCCCCGACGCCGATCACGATCACGTCATACGCGCCGCTCGCGCTCATCCGGCTCCGTCCTCAACCGTCTCCGGCCCTCTGCTGCTTCAACCATAGGCGTCGGCGCTCGCGCCCGGCGTCCGATGCGGCAAAGATGGCACGCACGATGATCACGCTCAGCGACCTCACCATGCGCTTCGGCGGCCAGCTCCTCTACGAGGGCGTCAACTGGCAGCTGAATCCCGGCGGCCACTACGGCCTCGTCGGGGCGAACGGCTCCGGCAAGTCCACGCTGATCCGCCTCATGACGGGCGAGCTCAGCCCGGACGCCGGGTCCGTCGCGCGCCCTGCGGCGCTGCGGCTCGGCACGCTCGGCCAGGATCAGTTCCGCTTCGACGACATGCGTCTGCTCGACGTCGTGCTCATGGGCCGCGCGCAGCTCTGGGCCGCCCTCGAGGAGCAGCGCCGCCTGCTCGGCGAGGGCGGGGACGCGATCACTGCGGAGGCCGGTGAGCGCCTCGCCGATCTCGAGCTCACGATCGCCGGGCTGGACGGCTATGAGGCCGAGCCGCAGGCCGCCGCCCTGCTCAGCGGCCTGGGCATCGAGCACGCTCGTCACGATCGGCCAATGCGCGAACTCTCGGGTGGGTTCCGGCTGCGGGTCCTGCTCGCCCAGGCGCTCTTCGGGCAGCCCGACGTGCTGTTGCTCGACGAGCCTACGAACCACCTCGACATCGCCTCGATCCAGTGGCTGGAGGGCTACCTGCGCGAGTTCCCGGGGGCCTTCGTCGTCGTCTCGCACGACCGCCACTTCCTCAACGCCGTCTGCGACACGATCGCGGACCTCGACTACTCCGAGCTGCGGCTCTACAGCGGCGACTACGACGCGTTCGAGCGCGCGAAGGAGCTCGCGGTCACGCAGAAGGACGCCGAGATCGCCCGCACCGAGCTGCGCATCGAGGAGATGCAGCAGTTCATCGACCGCTTCCGCGCGAAGGCGACGAAGGCCCGCCAGGCCAGCGCCCGCAAGAAGCAGGTCGAGAAGCTGGAGCTGCCCGAGATCCGCCGCAGTTCCCGGCGCACACCCGGCTTCGAGTTCGGGCAGGCCCGCCCCTCCGGCCGCACGCCGCTGCGCGTCAGCGGCCTCAGCAAGCGCTACGGCGAGCAGACCGTGCTGCGCGACATCTCCTTCGAGCTTCAGCGCGGTGACCGGCTGGCCGTCGTCGGACCGAACGGCGTCGGCAAGTCCACGCTGCTCAAGATCATCAGCAGCATCATCGAGGCCGACCAGGGCGCGGCGGAGCTCGGCTACGAAACGCGGCTTGGCTACTTCGCGCAGGACGTCGACGCCGAGCTGCGCGGCGCAGAGAGCGCGTTCGCCTGGCTGGGCAGCGCCACCGGCGAGTCCGAGCACGGCAAGCTCCGCGCGATGCTCGGCCGGATGCTGTTCAGCGGCGACGACGTGCACAAGCGGATCGGCAGCCTCAGCGGCGGCGAGTCCGCCAGGCTCCTGCTCGCCGCGCTAATGCTGCGCCGGCCCAACCTGCTCGTGCTCGACGAGCCGACCAACCACCTCGACCTCGAGGGTCGCGCGGCGCTGATGCGGGCGCTCCGCGACTACCCGGGCACGCTCGTCTTCGTCAGCCACGACCGCCACTTCGTCTCTGGCGTCGGCACGCGCGTGCTCGTGCTGCGCCCCGACGGCTTCGAGGATGTCGCCGGCACGTACGAGCAGTACCTCGAGCGGCGCGGCGACGACTTCCTCTCCGCCGGCATCGCGGCGCCGCGTGCGCGTCGCCGCCCGGGGTCCGGCGCCGGCGCTCGCGGCTACGCCGCGAGCAAGGAGCAGCGCCGCCGCCACGCGCGGCTCACACGCCGCGTCGAGCAGTTGGAGCGCGAGATCGCCGAGGTCGAGGCGCAGCTCGCCCCGATCGCCGCCCGCTTCGCCGACAACGACTACTACTCGCGCGTCACGCTCGACGAGATCCGCGCGGATGAAGGCCGCCAGCGGGATCTGCAGGTGCAGCTTGAAGCCGCGCTGCGCGGCTGGGAGAAGGCCGCACAAGAACTCGAGGCCCTCGCGGAACCGTGAGCGAGGCGGGACGCGCGAGGAGAGACACCCGGGTGACGGAACGTGATCGCGTCCGCGTCGGCGACACCGTCATCGAGTACGAGATTCGCCGCAGCGAGCGGCGCAAGAAGACCGTGCAGATCAGGATCGATGGCGGCGCCGTGCGGGTCGCCGCTCCTGCGGCAACTCCGGATGGCGAGCTGCGGGCGATCGTCCGCAAGCGGGCCCCCTGGGTTCTCGAACGGCTCTCCGAGGCGGTCCCGGAGGCCGCGAGGAAGCGACTCGTCGGCGGCGAGACGCTGCCCTACCTGGGCAGGGACGTCCCCCTGGTCATCGAATCCGCCGAGGTGACGTCGCCGCAGGTCCGCCTCGAGCGCGGGAACTTGCGGATCGACGTGCCTTCCGGCATCGCTGGCGATGAACGCGAAGCGCGGATCCGGGACGCCGCCGTCGCGTGGTACTGGGCTCGCGCCGCCGAGCGCTTCCCCGCCGCCGTCGATCGCTGGTGGCCCCGGCTCGGTTGCGGCGAGCCGTCGCGAGTGCTGATCCGCAATCAGCGCCGGCGCTGGGGAAGCTGCGCCTCGGACGGCACGCTGCGCTTCAGCTGGCGCGGGATGATGCTGGAGCCCGCGCTCATCGACTACATCGTCGTTCACGAGCTGGCGCACCTGGCGGTGAAGAACCACTCGCCGGACTTCTGGACGCTGGTCACCGGCGCGCTGCCCGATGCGCAGCAACGGCGCACGCGGCTGCGGGAGGCCGGGCGCGCGCTCCCCCTCTGACGCCCGCCGAGGCGCGCGCGACGCTAGACTGCGCGCGGTGCGCCTCGTGGGGCGGGGCGCGAGCGAAGGGGGGCCACCGTGCAGGCCGTCGTGTTTCATGAGCTTGGCAAGCCACCGGCCATCGAGGAGGTCGATCTCGCGCCGCCGAAGGCGCGCGAGGTGCGGGTGAAGGTCGTCGCCAGCGGGCTTTGCCACTCCGACATCCACCGCCTGCACGGCCACCTGCCCTCGGCCACGCCGATGGTGATGGGCCACGAGGGCTCGGGCATCGTCGAGGAGATCGGCGAGGCCGTCACCGACGTCGCCCCCGGCGATCACGTCGTGATCAGCTTCGGGCCCTACTGTGGCGGCTGCCGCGCGTGCAGCGACGGGCGCTTCAGCAACTGCGAGCGCAAGCTCGCCAACGCCCAGCGCGGCAACCTGCTGGACGGCACCAGCCGGCTCAGCCTCGACGGGCAGCGCATCAGCCACCAGTCCTCGGTCTCCTCGTTCGCGCAGGAGGCCGTCGTGCACGAGTCGAGCGCGGTGAAGGTGCGCGAGGACGCGCCGCTGGAGACCGTCGCGCTGCTCGGCTGCGGCGCCACCTCCGGCCTCGCCCCGGTCTTCAACGATGCGCAGGTCGAGGCCGGCAGCAGCGTCGCCGTGATCGGCGTCGGCGGCCTCGGGCTCAACACGGTGCAGGCCTCGGCGCTCTCGGGCGCGCTCACGATCATCGCCATCGACCTGCTCGACCACCGCCTCGACCAGGCGCGGGAGTTCGGCGCGACGCACGCGATCAACGCCGGGCAGCAGGACCCGATCGCCGAGGTGCAGCGCATCAGCGGCGGCGGCGTGGACTACGCCTTCGAGGTGATCGGGCTGCCGGAGACGGTGCTGCAGGCGATCCAGATGGTGCGGCCCGGCGGCGAGACGATCGTCATCGGCGCGCTCGCCGGCGACGCCGTGGTGTCGATCCCCTGGATGGGCATGATGCGCGGGCCGCTGCGCCGCAGCGGCTTCGGCGCCTCGCGGCCGAACGTCGACATCCCTCGCTACGTGGACCTCTATATGGCGGGCAAGCTGCGCTTCGACGAGCTGGTGACGGGCCGCTACCCGCTGAGCGGCTTCCACGACGCCGTCGAGGTGATGGAGCGAGGCGAGGGCGTGCGCAACATCATCCACCCCAACGGGTAGGCGGCGCTGCACAGCGATCGCAGGCTCACGGCTCCACGCGCTGCACGTCAGCCAGGAGGTCGAAGTCCCTGTCGTAGCTGACGATCTCCGACACGCCCTGCCGCTCCATGTGCGCCACCGCCAGCGCGTCCTCGAAGTCGAGGAACGGGGAGGAGGCGTAGAGGTCCAGCGCCCGGATGTAGACGCGCTTCTGAGGCAGCCTGAGTCCCCGGAGCGTGAGGATCGGCACCAGCCGGGCCCGGATCTCCTCGTGGCTCAGCCTGTATGGGGCGCGCTGCGAGGACAGCACGTAGACGACTTCAGTGACGATGGCTTCGCAGGTGACAAGCTCTTCCGCACCTTGCTGCACCTGCTGGAACAGCCGGTAGCAAGCCTCGGCCTTCGTCTCGTCGTCCCGTGTCAGGTAGCGGAGGATGACGTTCGTGTCGAGGAACCTCACGCCTCAGCGAGCTCCCGCGCAGTCTGCTCGGCCTTGGCGTCCTTCGCGTCACGGGTCGCCTGATCGAGGTCGACCGGACCGCCGATAGGCTTCACGGAGCCGTACGCGGACTCGAGACTGAAGGAGGCCGCAGCCAGACGGACCTCGCCGCCGTCCTCGATGGTGAAGGCCACCTTGTCCCGGGGCTTGAGGCCCAGGAGCCGCCGCACCTCGGCGGGGATCGTGACCTGGTTCCGCTGCGTGGTGGCCGCGGTGATCTCCCTCATTAGCCCTTCCCCAATGCGATGATGTGTCAACAATGCGCTTGCTCATGCCATTGTAACGGATTCGCATCAACAACATGAGCCGTCGCGCTCGCCAGGCCGGACGCCCACACCCCTCGCCTGCAACCGGCGCTCTGGTAGGCTGGCGTCCCGCGCCGGCGCCGCCGAGGCGTCCCCGCGCTGCATGAGGCAACACGACGTACGGGAGAGGCAACCCATGACCACCACCGAGCGGCGCTACCCGCGAATCACCGACGAGGGCATCGCCGCGATGCGCGCGCGCGTCGGCATCCCCGCGAAGCGCGACGACCGCGGCAAGTACACCCAGATCAACGCCGACGCCTCGCGCGGCTACTCGATCGCCACCGGCGACCTCAACCCGCTCTACGTCGACGCCGACCACGCGCGCGCCAGCCGCTGGGGCGACACCGTCGCGCCTCCCGGCATCCTGCTCGCCACCGGCGAGCCCGAGGGCCGCGACATCACCCCCGAGGAGCGCGAGGCCGGGCGCGGCGGCGCCCTGCCCGGCGTGCACGGCATGTTCGCCGGGCGCGATTTCGAGTGGTACCAGCCGATGCTCGCCGGCGACACGATCTACAAGGTCACCTACGAGGCCGGCTTCTACGAGAAGGACGGCAAGTTCACCGGCGGCCGGCAGATTCTGCAGATGGTCGAGACGCTGTTCCGCAACCAGCGCCACGAGGTCGTCGCCAAGATGCTCGGCTGGCGCATGCGCACCGAGCGCGACGCCGCCCGCGAGCGCAAGTCCGTATTCCGCGAGTCCCGCGTCTGGAGCGACGAGGAGATGGCCGAGATCGACGAGGCCTACGCGCGCGAGACCTGGCGCGGCCCGGAGCCCCGCTACTGGGAGGACGTGCAGATCGGCGACGACCTCGGCGAGATGGTGCGCGGCCCCTTCCGCGTCACCGACGGCGTCGCCTGGGAGATGGGCTGGGGCGGCCCCTACGCACGCACCGGCAAGTCCGATCACGCCTTCCGCATGCGCCACCCCGGCGCCTACACCCGGGACCCCCGAGGCGTCTGGGACGTCGTCGAGCGCGTCCACTGGGACGACGAGTTCGCCCGCGAGATCGGCGTGCCCGCCGCCTACGACTACGGCGCGCAGCGCGTCGGCTGGACCTGCAACTTCCTCACCAACTGGATGGGGGACGACGCCTGGCTCAAGCGCATGTGGGTCCAGATCCGCAAGTTCAATATCCTCGGCGACCTCCAGACCTTCACCGGCGAGGTGATCGACAAGCGCATCGAGGACGGCGAGTACCAGGTCGTCTGCGATTTCCAGGCGATCAACCAGCTCAACGAGATCACCACGCCGGGCCAGGCGATCATCCTGCTGCCCTCGCGCGAGGCCGGAAACCCGAAGGTGCCGACCGGCAGCCAGCCGCCGTACCCGACCTGGGAGGGCGACAGGAAGGTCGTGCCCGTCGGGCCCTCGCCGTTCCAGCCGGTTTCCTCGACGCACGGCTTCCGTATGGTCGGACTGCAGGACTAGACCACCCGTGAGCGAAGAGCTCGTCCCCGCGCCCGCCCTGCTCGAGGGCGTCACGGCCGTCGAGTACGGCCAGAGCGCGGCGATCGGCTTCGCCGGCCGGCTGCTCGCCGACCTCGGCGCGACGGTGACGAAGCTCGAGCCGCCCGAGGGCGACCGCACCCGCTTCGAGGGCTACACCGCGCCCGGCGCGGACGCCTCGGCCGCCTTCGCCTACGCCAACGCCGGCAAGCGCAGCGTCGTCGTCGACGAGGCGACGGCAGAGGGGCGCGACGAGCTGGCGCGGCTGCTGGCGAGCGCCGAGATCGTGATCGACGGGCACGCGGCCAGCCATTGGCGTGAGCTGGGGCTGGACTTCGACGCGCTGCCCGGCAGCGGGAGTTGCCGCCTGGCGGTCTCGCTCACGCCCTTCGGACGCTTCGGCGAGCGCGCGGAGTGGGCGGCCACGCACCTCACCGCGCACCACACGGGAGGCGAGTCCTACGCTTTCCCCGGCGGCCTCAGCTGGCTGCGCTACCCGGACCGCGAGCCGGTCCGCGTGCCCGGCCGCGTCGCCGAGTTCGACGCGGGCACCGCCGCCGGCCTCACGATGCTCGGCTGGCTCGCCGGGGACCGCGAGCCGGCCGTGGTCGAGCTGACCTGGCAGGAAGCGGCGATGGCGCTGAGCCGCCAGGACATCGTGAAGTGGCCCAACGACGGCTTCATCGACAACCGCGCCACGCGCCAGATCCCCGTGCTCGGCCTCGTCGAGTGCCGCGACGGCTGGGTGGAGATCTACCCCTCCGAGCAGCACATGTGGGAGCGCCTCGTGCTCGCCGTCGGCGACCCGGAGTGGGCGCACACCCTCGGCGAGACCGCCGACGACCGCATCAAGCACACCGGCGAGCTGAACGACCTCTTCGCCGTCTGGCTCAAGGAGCGCTCCAAGGCCGAGGTCTACGAGGCCCTGCGCAAGCACGGCGTGCCCGGCGGGCCGGTGCGCACGATGCAGGACATCTACGAGTCCGACCAGATGCGCTTCCGCGACTTCTTCCACGGCGTCGCCTACCCCGACGGCGAGCCTCGGGACGTGCCCGGCCACCCCTACATCGTGCGCGAGGCGCACGGCGGGGCGGACGACCGCGCCTGGCGCCCGGGACCGGGCGGCGCCGCCGCGCCCCGGCTCGGCGCGGACACCGAGGCGACGCTCGCCGCCCTCGACGGCGATCGCGCCCCGGCGCTGCGCTCGGGCGCCCCGGAGCCGAAGCTCGCCGAGCCGCCGGCGCGGCCGATCGACTGGCTCGCGGGCAAGCGGGTCGTCGACCTCACCTGGTACCAGGCGGGGCCCTACGGAAACATGATCCTCGCCACGCTCGGGGCCGAGGTCGTGAAGGTCGAGAGCCTCGGCCGCACCGACCCGTTCCGCAAGGCGCGCCGCCTCAAGACCGTCATGCTCGACGAGCTGAAGCACGGCGACTGGGTCGACACCGGCTACCGCTTCAACGAGGTCAACATGGGCAAGCAGAGCGTCCAGGTGGACCTCGCGCACGAGCGCGGACGCGAGATCGTGCGCGAGCTGGTCGCCGGCGCGGACGTGATCATCGAGAGCTTCCGGCCGGGGGCCGTGGCGCGGCTCGGCCTCGGCTTCGACCGGCTGATCGAGGTCAACCCGCGCATCGTCATGCTCTCGCTCTCGGCCAATGGCGAGACCGGGCCGGACGGGCACATGCCCGGCTACGCCGCCGTCTTCGGCGCGACCTCCGGCATGTCCGGCCTCAGCGGCTACGACGTCAGCACCCCCAGCGAGTACCGCGGCCCGCTCGACCAGCGCGTCGGCACCTCGGTCGCCCTCGCCGCGATCGTCGGGCTGATGGCCCGCGACCACTCGGACAGCGCGGTGCTGATCGACTTCGCCGCCTCCGAGGTGGGGACGACGCTGGTCGGCGACCAGCTGATGGAGTGGCAGCTGCGCGGGACCGTCGACGAGCCGATGGGCAACCACCACCCGGTGCTCGCGCCGCACAACTCCTACGAGTGCGAGGACAGCGACCGCCCCGGCTGGGTCGTGCTGGCCGTCGAGCACGACGAGCAGTGGCGCCGCCTCGCCGGGCACCTCGGCGACTGGCGGCTCGACCCCTCGTGGGACCGGCAGGCGCGCAAGGCGCAGGAGCCCGCGATCGACGCTGCGATCGCCGACTGGGCGCGCGGCCGCAACCGCGACGAGTTGGTCGCCGAGCTGCAGTCGCTCGGCGTCCCGGCCTCGCCGAGCATGAACGTGCGCGACCTCTACGAAGACGCGCACGTCCGGCAGCGCGGCATGTGGACGCGCGTCGACCACGCCCGTCTCGGCGACATCGAGGTGCTCTCGATGCCGTGGCTCGTCAACGGCGCACGCCCGGTCATGCAGCCCGCCCCGGCGCTCGGCCAGCACAACGACTACGTCTACCGCGAGATCCTCGGCCTCAGCGCCGAGGAACAGGCCGCCCTCGCCGAGGCGGGAGTGGCGTACTAGGCTCGCTGCCGGCACTTGCCACGCCGCGGGCTGTCCACGTATCTTACTTACTGAAAGCACCGCTTTTCGGTTCTTTCAGATATGAGGTGGCCCAAGGTGATGGAGATCGCGAGGATCACGGCGCGCGGGCAGACGACGATTCCGAAGCGCATCCGCCAGGCTGCGGGGCTCCGTGAGGGCGACGCCATCGCGTTCGAAGTCGAAGACGACCGCGTAACGATCCGCAAGATCGTGCGCGATGAGGACGGCTACCTCAGCGCGGTCGCCGAGACCATGAGCGAGTGGAACTCGGCAGAGGACGAGGCCGCTTGGCGTGACCTTTGAGCCGCTCGACGTCGTAGTCGTCCCGTTCCCCTTCACCGATCGTCAGGCCGTGAAGCGCCGGCCTGCGATCGTGGTCTCCGCCCCTGAGTTCAACCGGAACCACGAACAGTCGGTCCTCGCAATGGTCACGTCGTCGACCCGCGACCCGTGGCCGAGCGATGTTCCGCTCGAGGACTGGCGAGACGCGAACCTCACCGTGCCCTGCCGGGTTCGCCTCAAGCTGTTCACGCTCGACCACGGCTTGGTGCTACGTCGGCTCGGCGCGCTCTCGGAACGTGACGGTCAGGCGGTTCTGCGGTCGCTTGCGTCCTGCCTCGCGACAGGCGCGCCCGCGCAGTAGCTCCCCACCGCCCGTACCCCCCGCGCGGGCTGCCCTCGTCGCCGGCCCGCGAGGCGGTAAGATACCGGTGCGGCGCGCCTCGTAGTGGCGCGGCGCCCTCGCGACCCGACGCGACCGCCGGAGGCACGATGGACTGGGAAGACACGCAGGAGCAGGCCGCGTTCCGCGCCGAGGTGCGGCGGCTGATCGACGAGCGCCTGCCCGAGTGGTACCGCGAGCGCAGGGAGCTCGGCATCGAGCACGGCTCCGAGGGCGGCTGGGTCGCCGATCGCGCCTCGGGCGATGCCGAGCGCGTGGCGGCCGCGAACGAGTGGACCGAGGCCCTGGCCGAGCGCGGCTGGTTCGCGCCGCACTGGCCGAAGGAGTACGGCGGCGGCGGCCTGACCTCGATGGAGCAGTTCATCTTCAAGCAGGAAGTCGCCGAGGCGGCCGCGCCGGACGTCGGCGGGCAGGGCGTGAGCATGCTCGGCCCGACGATCATCGTGCACGGCAGCGAGGAGCAGAAAGCCGCCTACCTGCCCGGCATCCTCAGCGGCGAGTTCCTCTGGGCGCAGGGCTACTCGGAGCCGGGCGCAGGCTCCGACCTCGCCTCGCTCTCCACGCGCGCCGTACGCGACGGCGACGAGTACGTCATCAACGGGCAGAAGATCTGGACCTCGAACGCCCACTACGCCGACGCGCTGTTCGCCCTCGTGCGCACCGACCCGGACGCGCCCAAGCACCGCGGCATCAGCTTCCTGCTGATCGACGACATCCACACGCCGGGCCTCTCCGTGCGGCCGCTGATCAACATGGCCTGGGAGCACGGCTTCAACGAGACCTTCTTCGAGAACGTGCGCGTCCCCGCCGGCAACGTCCTCGGCGAGGAGAACCGCGGCTGGTACGTCGGCATGACGTTGCTCGACTTCGAGCGCTCGAACATCTCCGAGGCCGTGCGCATCCGCCGCTACATCCGGCGGCTGGTGCGCGACGCCACCTCGGGGCCGGCCAGCGCCTACGCGCGCCGCCTCGGCACGCTGCGCGCCGAGGTCGCCGATCGCTTCATCGAGACGGAGGTCTGCCAGAACTTCTCGTTCCGCGTGATCTCGATCCAGAACGCCGGGATGATCCCGAACTACGAGGCCTCGACCTCGCGCATGTTCATGGTCGAGCTGGACCAGCGCACGGCGCGGACCGGCGCGAAGGTCTTCGGGCTCTACTCCAACCTCTGGGACCCCGAGGATCCGCGCACGCCCTCGAAGGGCCTGTTCACGCTGCGCTACGTGACAACGATCTCGCGTACGATCGCCGGCGGCTCGTCGGAGATCCAGCGCGGCATCATCGCCACGCGCGGCCTCGGCCTGCCGCGCAGCTAGGAGTCCGCCAGGCGGGGGGACCAATGCCGTTCATCGAGCGCCCCGACGGGGCCCGCATCCACTACCAGACCTGGGGGCCGGAGGACGGCGCCACGCCGCTGCTGCTGATCGCGCCGGGCGGCGTGCGCTCCGAGATCGGCTTCTGGCATCGTGGCGACATCGACCCGACGCGCGAGTTCGCGGACGAGCGCATGGTGATCGGCATGGACCAGCGCCACGCCGGGGAGAGCTGGGACGCGCCGCTCGAGTTCTCCTACGAGCTCGCGCTCGGCGACCAGCTCGCCGTCCTCGACGCACTCGGCGTGGAGCGCGCGCACGTGATGGGCGGCTGCATCGGCGTCGCCTTCCTGCTGCGCATGGTCCGCGACGCGCCCGATCGCGTCGCCTCGGGGGTGGGGCAGAACCCGGTCGGCATCGATCACACGAACTCGCGCGAGACGTTCATGGACATGTTCCGCCCGACGGTCGCGCTCGCGCGCGCCGAGGGCATGGCGGCGGTCGTCGCGAGCGCCCTCGAGGACCCGCAGTTCGTCACCAACAACGACGGCGGCCCGTTCTCGCGCCGCATCGAGGTCAACCCGGTGTTCCGCGACGAGATCGCGGCGATGGCTCCCGCTGACTACGTCGCGCTCGTCGAGCGGCTCGGCGACGCCTACTGGCCGGACGACCCGCCCTACTTCACGGTCGGCGAGGAGTGGCTGCGCGGCTGCCCGGCGCCGTTGCTGATCCTGCCGGGCAGCGACCCGTTCCACCCCACCTCGATCGCCGAGCGCATCTGCGCCGAGGCCCCGCACGCCCGCTGCCTGTCCGTCGACTGCCGCGCCCCGGCCAACCTCCCCGCCACCCTCGAGGAGATTCGCAGCTTCCTCCGCGCGCACTCGTAGCGGGCGCGTAGCGCATGCGCCTGTTGATCGGTCCCGGCGGCCCCTCGCCTGTTGCGAACACGCTGCAGCCGCTGCTCGCCTACCCGGACTTTCGCGCGCTGTGGTGGAGCACGCTGTTCGCGTCGAGCGCGTGGTGGGGGCAGAACGTCGTGCTCCTGTGGCTGGCGTTCGACATCACGGATTCGGAGTTCGCGGTCTCCGCGGCTGCGGCAGCCGGGCTGGCGCCGATGCTGCTCGGACCGGTCGGCGGCCTGCTCGCGGACCGCCTCCACCGACCCCGCCTGCTGATCGGCGCGCAGGCGCTCGGGCTCGCCACCGGGGCGGTGATCGCGCTGCTCGTGACGCTCGGTTGGGCGGAGTACTGGCACATCGTCGTGGCCTCGGGGCTCGTCGGTCTGACCATGCAGCCACTGATGCCGACACGCTTCACGCTCACGATCGACCTCGTCGGCGAGCGACGCGTCTCGAGCGCGAACGCGCTCACGGCCGTGGGGATGCTGGGCAGCCGCATGGTCGTTCCGGTGGCGGCGGGCGCGCTGATCGCGACGTTCGGCGCTGACGTTGCGCTGTGGTTCAGCGCGGCCTGGTATCTGCCCGCGTCGTGGCCCCTGCTCCGCGTCGGGGAGGCTCGGCGAAGTCCTCGCTCCGCCATGACGGCGGCGCCGGCCGAGATCGCGCACGGGTTCCGTTACGCCCTCGCGAGCCCCGCGCTGCGCGCCCTGCTGCTGGTCACGGTGCTCGCCAACATCCTCGCGTGGCCGGTGATCATCGGATTCCTGCCCGTATTCGCCGAGGAGGTCTTCGACGTCGGCGCGGCGGGGCTGGGGTTGATCGTCGGCGTCAACGGGCTGGGATCACTGCTCGCCGCCATCGCGATCGCCGCGTGGGGCGACTTCCGCTGGAAGGGGATGGTCTACCTGCTGGCGACGGTGCTGCTCGGGGTGGCGCTCGCCGCGTTCGCGCTGAGCGGCGGGTTCGCATTCGCGCTGCTGCTCATCTTCATCGCCGGCCTGGGAGGTTCGGGGTTCGGCGTGATGCAGAGCACGGTGACGATGCTGCTCGCGCCGGCCGAGGCGCGCGGGCGCGTGCTCGGCGTGCTCATGGTCTCGATCGGCGTCCTGCCGGGCGCGACGCTCGTGCTGGGCGCAGCCGCGTCGTCGGTGGGCGTCGTGACGACCACGGCCGCCTCGGGCCTGCTGCTCGCCGTCTTGACGATCGCCATCACCGCCGTCTCCCCCGAGCTGCGCCGAGCCCGCTGAGGGCGACTCCCGCAGGAGACCTTTGCGCAACCCTCGCCTCGCGGCAGCGAGCGCACCCCCTCCGGTCCCCTCTCCCCGAGGGAGAGGGTCAGGGTGAGGGGGGGGGGGGCGGGGAGGGGTGGGGGGAGGTGGGGGGGCGTCTCCGCAGCGCCAGTCGCGCACCCCCAGCCTGGAGTGAC
>VXMT01000091.1:23605-24570 GCA_009840965.1 Chloroflexota bacterium | reverse complement strand
ACCCGCGGGTTTTGCTGCCCCCCCCCCCCGCCGGCGTGTTGTCCGAGGTCCGCCCCCCCACCCGCGCCCCGCGGGGGGCCCCCCCCTCCCCCCCCCCCCACGACGCCTCGATCATCGAGCGCGTGCACCGCGTCGTCGCCTTCCGCGACGGCAAGACGAGCGCCGAGATCGTGCGCCGCACGCGCTTCTCCCGCGAGGAGCAATCGGACGTCGACGAGTACGCGGTCGTGGACCGCAGCGGGCGGCTCCAGGTGCCGCGCGACATTGCCGACGCGCTGGGCCTCGGCCGGCGGGCGCGCGTCAGCCTCGTCGGCGACCACATCGAGGTGCGCGCCGAGAGCGGTCCCGCCGGGCCCCCGCCGCGCGCGCCCTCGAACGTGCCGCCGCCCACGCCGCCCAGCGCACCGCCGCCGGAGACGCCATGACGGAGCCGCTGGTCGACGTGCGCGAGGTCAATCGCAGCTTCCGCGGCGCTGGCGCCGTGGTGCACGCCGTGCGCGATGTGACGCTGGAGGTGCGCTACGGCGAGTTCGTCGCGCTGCGCGGGCGATCGGGCTCCGGCAAGACCACGCTGCTCAACCTCATCGCCGGGCTCGATCGCCCTGACAGCGGGACCGTCCGGCTCGCGGGCGAGGAAGTCTCCAGCGCGAGCGAGGCGCGGCTCACCGAGCTGCGCCGCCACAGCGTCGGCTTCGTCTTCCAGTCCTTCGCCCTGCTGCCGCTCTTCTCCGCGCGCGAGAACGTGGAGCTGGCGCTGCGCATCGCCGGCGTGCACGGCCGCGCCGCCTCCGAGCGCGCGAACGCGGCGCTGGACCTCGTGGGGCTCGGGCCGCGCGCGGACCACCGCCCCTACGAGCTGTCCGGCGGCGAGCAGCAGCGCGTCGCCATCGCCCGGGCGCTCGCCGGCGCCGCCCCGCCGCGCCGGCCCCACGCGGCGGCCGGCGCCGAGGGGGCCCCCAGCGGCG
>VXMT01000091.1:0-23595 GCA_009840965.1 Chloroflexota bacterium | reverse complement strand
CCCCACCCCCCACCCCCTTGTCCTTCCGCTCCGGGCCGGGGGGGGCTCGTTCTGGCGTGCGTCTCCTGTTGCGGGCGGGCCGCCGCCGCCGCGGGGGCGCCCCCCCGCGCAGCGCTCCGGCTAAGGACGCGCGGCGCTCCCGGAGCGACTAGGCTGCGCTCGATGGCGAGCGATGCAGCCACGGACACCCCTCGCTGGCTCGGCTGGCCGCGCCGCGGCTGGCTGGGCCTCGGCGGCTGGCTGCTGCTGCTGGTCGTGCTGCGGCTCGTTCTCGTCCCCGCCGAGTCGCGCGAGCCGGCGACGGCGGCGGAGCTGCGCGACGCCGTCTCGGCGGCCAGCGAGTGGATGCAGCGCGCCCAGGGCGCGCCCGAGGATGGGCGCTACCTCTACCTGTACGACCCCGCCCGGGACGCGGCCCTCGACGACTACAACGACGTGCGCCACGCGGGCGTCACGATGGCGCTCTACCAGGCCGCCGGCCGCGACGGGGACCTCGAGGCGCTCGCCGCCGCCGACCGCGCCGTCGAGTGGATGACCGCGCACCTCCATCGCCACGACGGCTGGGCGGCGCTGACCGACGTGCACGGAGTGCGCGCCAAGGTGGGAGGCACCGCGCTGATGGTCGTCGCCCTCGCCGAGCGGCGGCTGGCGACCGCCGATCCGCGTCACGACGCACTGATGCGCGAGCTCGGCGCCTTCCTCGCGGCGATGCAGCGCCCGGACGGCGGCTTCCTCGTCGCCTGGGAGATCCCGGCGGGCGAGCCGGACCGCGTCGGCACCTCGCGCTACTACCCCGGCGAGGCGCTCTGGGCGCTGGCGCTGCTGCACGAGGCCTTCCCCGGCGAGGGCTGGGACGAACACGCCCGCGCCGCCTCGATCTTCATCACCACCCGCCGCGACGACGTGGAGGGCGTGCGCTTCCAGCCGCTCGCCGACCACTGGGCCGCCTACGGGCTCGCCGAGATGGCCGAGTGGGGGCTGAGCGAGCCGGAGATCGAGTACGCGCGCCGCCTCGCGGGCCGCTTCGGCTTCCTCATCCGCGTCGAGTCGCAGCGGGAGCACGGCCTCTTCGGCGGCCCCGGCCGGCTGCTCCGCTCGGAGGTCCCCGCCTCCGCCTTCGGCACCTGGATCGAGGGCATGTCCGCGCTCTGGCGGCTCTCGACCGCCGACCCGCGCATGGCGGACCTGCGCCCGGCGATCGAGGCGCGGCTGGCGATCGGCGCGGCGCTGCTGATGCGACGCCAGATCGGCGCCGCGGAGGCGGGCGGCTACGCGAACCCGGAGCTCGTGCGCGGAGCCTGGCTGAGCGGCGGCCTGACGCGCATGGACGACCAGCAGCACGCCCTCTCCGGGCTGCTCTACGCCTCGGACGCGCTCGAGGGCCGCACCAACCGCTCCCCCGACGGGCTGCTGACGAGCCCGGACCGCTGACGACGTGGACGAAGGAGACGCCGCATGAGTGAGTTGCCGCTGCTGCTGATCGTCTTCTGGGCGGCGCTGAACCCGCCGGCCTCGGCTGCCGCGCTCGCCTCGGTGGGCGCGCCACGCGAAGCGCAGCGCATGCGGCTGCTGGCCGCGGCGAGCGCGCTCGCGGCCCTGTTGCTGCTGCTCGCCGCCGTGCTGCACGGGCCGCTGCTCGACCTGCTCGACGTCTCGGCGGCGAGCTTCGACGTGGCCGCGGGCATCGTCATGCTCGCCGGCGCCGCTCGCCCGCTGCTGCGCGGACGCGCCATCGAGGAGGCAATAGCCGCCGCGGCGGGCGACGGACGCCGCGCCATCCTCGCGCCGCTCGCCGTCCCCCTGATCGCCACGCCCGCGGCCCTCGCCGTCGCCGTCTCCTGGGGCGAGCGCGCCGGCGAGGCCCCGACGGCCCTCGCCGCGGTCGTGCTCGTCGCCGTCGCCGGGCACTGGCTGGGACGCGGACCGCTGCCGCACGCCGGGGCGGGCCGCGCCATCCTCGACGCACTCGCGCGCCTCACGGGCTTGCTGCTCGCCGTGATCGCGGTGGGGCTGGTGGTGCAGGGAATCCTCGCGGTCTAGGCCGCCTCGCCCTCTCGCTTCTGGAGACCTTTGCGAACCCTCTCCTCAGGGCAGCGAGCGCATCCCGTCCGGTCCCCTCTCCCCGAGGGAGACCTGCTTGGCCTGCATTTGGGGGTGAGGGAGGGTCCGCCTTCCGGAAATCTGCGTTGCACCATCGGGGCTCTCGGAGGCGCGCGGCAGTCTTCCTCCTCACCCCCGCCCTCTCCCCAGGGAGAGGGAGCCGGATCGGGCTACCCCGTCGCGCGCGCGAGGCTTTGCCCCGCCCAGGCGGCCGCGAGGGCGCCCGCGACGCTGGCGACGACGTAGAGCGCGGCCGTGCGCCATTCGCCGTCGCTGATCAGTTCGAGCGTCTCCACGCTGAAGGTCGAGAAGGTCGTGTAGGCGCCGAGCACGCCGACGGTGAGGCCGAGCCGCACGGCGGCGGAGACCTCGAGGCGCACGAGTAGCAGCGAGGCGACGCCGAGCAGGAAGGCGCCGGTCACGTTCGCCAGCAGCGTTGCCAACGGGAAGCCGCCGCGCGGCGCCGTCACCCACTCGCTGACGCCGTAGCGCAGCAGCGCGCCGGCCGCGCCGCCGACGGCGATCAGCAGCAGGTTCATGCGCGGCTCAGCGGCCCGTGAACTCGGGGCGGCGTTTCTCCATGAAGGCGCGGCGGCCCTCGATGTAGTCCTCGCTCGCGAAGCAGGCGGCGATCATCTCCGTGATCGTCTCCATGTCGCGCCGCGCCGGGTCCAGCAGCGTCTGGCGGATCGAGGCGCGCAGCGCGGCCACGGTCAGCGGCGCGTTCTCCGCGATCGCCCCCGCCACCTCGCGCGTCTCCGCCTCGAGTTGCTCGACGGGGACGACGCGGTTGATCAGGCCCCAGCGCAGCGCCGTATCAGCGTTGAAGCGCCCGCCGGTCAGCAGGATCTCGTTCGCATGGGCCGGCCCGACGAGATTCACGAGGTTCTCGACGCCCTGGTAGCCGTAGCCGAGCCCGAGGCGCGCGGCGGGGATGCCGAACTGCGAGTCCTCGGCGGCGATGCGAATGTCGGCGCGCATCGCCATCATCAGTCCGCCGCCCATCGCGAAGCCGCGGATCATCGCCACGATCGGCTTGGGGAAGTCCGCGAAGGCTGCCGCCATGCGCCTGCCCGACTCGTCGAACTTCGCGATCGCCTCGGGCGAGGCGCGCCGCTGCTCGAACTCCGAGATGTCCGCCCCGGAGACGAAGGCGCGATCGCCCGCACCCTTCAGCACGAGCACCCGTGCCGAGTCGTCGTCGGCGAACTGCTCGAGGACGCCGGGCAGCGCCGCCGTCATCGCGACGGTCAACGCGTTGCGCCGCTCGGGATGGTTGAAGGTCAGCCAGCCGATGCCGTCCTCGACCTCTGCGATCAGCTGCTCGGTCGTTGTCTCCATCGCTCCTCCGGTGCTCCGAGGTTGCTTGCTCGTCCGTGCGTTCAGACGACGCCGCGCTCGCGCAGCCCGGCGATCGTCTCGTCGTCGTAGCCGAGGCTGGTCAGCACCTCGTCGCTGTGCTCGCCGAGCGCCGGGGCGGCGCTGCGCATCTGTGGCGGCTGCGGCGTGCGTTCGAGCTGCATCGCCTGTCCGACGAGCTCGATCTCGCCCAGCTCCGGGTGCGCCGCGGGCCGGGCGATGCGCAGGTGGCGCACCTGCTCGTCCTCCGCCATCTCGTCAACGCGGTAGATCGGTCCGCAGGGCACCCCCGCCTCGTTGAGGTCCTCGATCCACTCGGCGCTGCGGCGGGTGCTGGTGATCGCGGACAGCTCGGCGTTGAGCGCCTTGCGGTGCTTCGAGCGCGACTGCCCGTCGGCGTACTCGGGGCGCTCGATCAGCTCGGGCGCGCCGATCGCCTTGCAGAAGCGCTCGTAGATCGGCTGGCCGGAGGCGGCGATGTTGATGTGGCCGTCGGCGGTGGGGAAGACGCCCGTGGGGATCGAGGTCGGGTGGTCGTTCCCCGCCTGCCCCGGCAGGTCCTGCTCGATCAGCCAGCGCGCCGCCTGGAAGTCCATCATCGCGATCTGCGCCTCGAGCAGCGAGGTGTGGACCCACTGGCCCTCGCCGGAGCGCTCGCGCTCGATCAGCGCCAGCAGGACGCCCTGCGCGAGGAAGTGCCCCGCGCTGAGGTCCGCGATCGGCACCCCGGCGCGCACCGGGCCCTGTCCCGGCAGCCCGGTCACCGACATGATGCCGCCGAGGCCCTGCGCGATCTGGTCGAAGCCCGGCCGGTCGCGGTACGGCCCGCTCTGTCCGAACCCGGAGATGCTCGCGTAGATGATCCGCGGGTTGGCCTCGCGCAGCGTCTCGTAGTCGATGCCGAGCCGCTGCTTGACCAGCGGCCGGAAGTTCTCGACGACCACGTCGGCCGTTTCCGCGAGCTTGAGCAGCACCTCGCGGCCCTCGGGCGCCTTCAGGTCCAGGGTGAGGCTGCGCTTGTTGCGGTGCAGGTTCTGGAAGTCGAAGCCGTGCCGGCCGCCGGTAATCGTCGCCTGCACGCCCGAGGCGGGCGGCGGCTCGATCTTGATCACGTCGGCGCCCCAGTCCGCGAGCTGGCGCACGCAGGTCGGCCCCGATCGCGCTCGCGTGAGGTCGATCACGAGCAGATCGGAAAGCGGCATGCCGGGTGCGGGTCCGGCGCCCATGACAGCCTCCCTCGTCGCGAGCCGAGGGTAGCAGGCCGCGCGCCGCATGTTGCATCGGGGCTCCGGGCAACGCGCCTCGCGTACAATCCGGCGACTTCGCCCGCGCCTCCGGGCGAGGGCGCCGATTGGACGGCCATCATGCAGGTTGGACTCTCGCTGCCGCAGTTCGGGCCGACGGCGACGAGGGAGCACGTGCTGCGCTGCGCGCAGGCCGCCGATGCCGCGGGATTCGACTCGCTCTGGGCCGCCGACCACGTGGTGGTGCCTCGGGAGTTCCGGTCGCCGTACCCGTACGCGGCGGACGGCATCAACAGCACCATCTACCCCCCGGACGTGATGCTCGAGGCGCTCTCGCTGCTGACCTTCGTGGCCGGGGCCACCGAGCGCATCCGCCTCGGCACCTCGGTGCTCGTGCTGCCGATGCGGCAGCCGGTGCTGCTCGCGAAGGTGCTCGCGACGCTCGACCACCTCAGCGGCGGGCGGCTCACGCTCGGTGTCGGCGTCGGCTGGTGCGAGGAGGAGTTCGAGGTGCTGGACCTCCCCTACGACCGCCGCGGGCGGCGAACCGACGAGGCGCTGCAACTGCTGCGCGCGTTCTGGTCGCAGGACTGGGTGGACTTCGAGGGCGAGTTCTACCGCGTCGACGGCTGGACCTGCCGTCCCCGCCCGGCCGGGCCGATCCCGTTCTGGTTCGGCGGCGACACGCGGCCGCAGATGGAGCGGACGGTGCGCTTCGGCGACGGCTGGATGGCCGCGCCGCGCAGCCCGCTCGAGAAGACGCTGCGGGACCGGGAGCGCCTCCGCGAGATCGCCGAGCGCGCCGGTCGCGATCCGGCCTCGATCACGGTGCACGCCGGGGGCGCGGGCTTCCTCGTGCCCGGGGAGCTGGGTCGCCTGGCGGAGGAGCTGCACAGACTCGCCGAGGCCGGCGTTGAGCACACGACCGTACGCGCCGATCCCGAGCACATCGACCGCACCCCCGAGCTCATCGCGCAGTTCGGGGCGGAGCACCTTCCCGCGCTCAAGGCGTAGCCGGGGCTCGCCGCCGTCTCGCCGTGCGTCTCGCGAGGGCGTATCGTCGGCACGCGCGGAGGGAGCGAGGATGATCTACGAGTTACGGACCTACGAGGCTGCGCCGGGCAAGCTGGGCGCGCTCCACGCCCGCTTCCGCGACCACACGCTGCGCATCTTCGCCAGGCACGGTCTGGGCGTGGTCGGCTTCTGGACCTACGCCCACGGCGGCTGGAGCGACCAGCTCGTCTACATGATGAAGTTCGAGGACATGGCCGACCGCGCCGCAAAATGGGCCTCGTTCCTGGCCGACGAGGAGTGGCGTAACGTCGTCGCCGAGTCGCACCGCGACGGTTCGCTCACCACGCGCGTCCGCTCCGACATCCTCGCGCCGGCGCACTACTCGCCGCTGCCGTAGCGGCGCGCTCACGAAAGGAGCAGTGATGATCTACGAACTGCGAATCTACGAGGCCGCTCCGGGCAAGCTGGGCGCGCTCCACGCCCGCTTCCGCGACCACACGCTGCGCATCTTCGCCAACCACGGCCTGGATGTCGTCGGCTTCTGGACCTACGCCCACGGCGGTTGGAGCGACCAGCTCGTCTACCTGATGAAGTTCGAGGACATGGCCGACCGCGACCGCAAGTGGGCCACGTTCCGTGAGGACGAGGAGTGGCGGCAGGTTCGTGCCGACTCGGAACGCGACGGCGCGATCGTGACGCGCATCCGCTCCGACATCCTCGCGCCGACGGACTACTCGCCGCTGCCCTAGCGTCCGGCTCCCTCTCCCCGGGGAGACCTTCGCGCAGCCCTCTCCTCGGGGCAGCGGGCGCATCCTCTCCGGTCCCCTCTCCCCGAGGGAGAGGGTCAGGGTGAGGGAGGATCCGCCCTCTGGAGTTTCGTTGCGCCGTCGGGGCTCCCGAAGGGGCGCGGGAGTCCTCCCCCTCACCCCCGCCCTCTCCCCAGGGAGAGGGGGCCGGATCGCGCCGCTCCGGCACCGGTCGGCAGCGGCTACCCGCCGCGGAACGCCTCGAGGTCGAACTCGGGCGCGAGCGGCACGACGATGCCGCGGTGCGGGCCGCCGATGTCGCGCAGGATGTGACCCTGCCCGCTGGTGTCGTCGGCGAGGAACATCTCGCCCGGCCCGAACTCGCGCCTCGTACCGTCGCCTACCTCGATCTCCAGCCGCCCCTCGAGGACGGCGACCAGTTGCCTGCGCGGCGCGGGGTGGAAGTCGAGGTCGCGCGTGCCGTCGGACTCGCGCAGGCCGACGGCCGTCGCCGGGAAGTCCGGCGAGCGCTGCGTATCCCCCGCGCCCGTTCCGACCTCGATCTCCTCGAAGTGCGATTGCCCGTCATCGCCGGTGTAGATCCTCGTGACCCGCATCCTCGCGTCCTCTCCCGCAGGCGTACCGCGCCCGGCACGATCCTAGCGTCCGCGCGGGTACACTCGTTACTGTCCCGATCGCCCGCGCGCCGGTAGCTCAGGGGACAGAGCGTCAGACTTCGGATCTGATGGTCGAGGGTTCGAATCCTTCCCGGCGCGCCATCCTCACCAACAACCGCCCAGCATCGAGGAGTGCACGATGACGGAAGCGGCATGGGATCGCGAGGCGGACGTCGTCGTCCTCGGACTCGGCGCGGCGGGCTGCGCCGCCGCCATCGAGGCGCACGACGCCGGAGCGAGCGTCATCGTGCTCGAGAAGATGCCGGCCGGCCGCGAGGGCGGAAACACGCGCGTCTCCGGCGGCGTCTGGTTCGACAACACCGACCCCGAGGGCGCAGCTACCTACCTGCGCGCCCTCTGCGGCGACTTCCCGGTGCCCGAGGAGGTCATCCGGGCCTGGTCGCAGGGGACGGCGCAGAACTCGGCCTGGGTCGAGAGCCTCGGCGCGCGCGTCGCCACGCACGGCGACTATCGCCCCGAGTTCCCGGAGATGCCGGGCAGCGAGTCGTACGGCGGCTACATCGGCGTCGACGGCGAGCTGGGGAACAGCCGGCTCTTCAAGACGCTCAGCGCGGCGGTCCGAGAGCGCGAGATCGAGCTGCTGCTCGACACGCCGGGGCGCGAGCTGCTGCGGGACGCCTCGGGCGCCATCGCCGGCGTCGAGGCGCTGAGCGGGGCGAGCGAGGGCGGGACGCCGCTGCGCGTGCGCGCACGCCGCGGCGTGGTGCTCGCCACCGGCGGCTTCGAGAACAACCCGGAGATGGTGCGCGACTACCTGCGGCTGCCGGACTCGCCGGTCTGGGGCTCGCCCGCGGGCACCGGCGACGGCATCCGCATGGCCCAGCAAGTCGGCGCGGACCTCTGGCATATGGACAACATGGCGACCCAGTTCGGCTTCCGTGCGGAGGGCTTCGAGAGCGGCTTCTACGTCTCCTTCGTCTTCGCGCGCGGATTCATCTTCACCGGGATGGACGGCCGCCGGGTGATGGACGAGTTCCCCCGGGGCGGCCACGGCCACGGCAAGTTCAACGGTGCCTACGAGCTCTACCCGGCCGCGCCGATGCATGTGATCTTCGACGAGCGCACCCGCCTCGCCGGTCCCATCTCGCCGCCGCCCGAGCTGCTACCCGTTGGCTGGAACATGATCGTCGAGGGCTACGAGTGGAGCGAGGACAACAGCGCCGAGATCGAGCGTGGCTGGATCAAGCGCGCGGACAGCCCTCGCGAGCTGGCCGCGCTGCTGGACGTGGACGGCGACGTTCTCGGGGAGACCGTGCGGCGCTACAACGCGGCCTGCGCCGCGGGCGTCGACGACCAGTTTCACCGCCACCCGGCGACGCTCGCGCCGATCGACCAGCCGCCGTACTACGCCTTCACCTCGGCGCCGCTGTTGGGCTGGACCAACGGCGGCCCGAGGCGCAACGAGCGTTCGCAGGTGCTGGACACCTTCGGGCGCGTGATCCCGCGCCTCTACGCCGCGGGCTGCGTCAGCTCCACCTACAGCTGGTGCAAGGACGGCGGCTTCCACATCGCCGACGCGCTCGCCTTCGGCCGCATCAGCGGGCGCGCCGCGGCCGCCGAAGCGCCCGTCTGAGGCGCCGCGCCCGATCCGAGGCGCTATCATCGCCCGGCCTCGCCGCCGTGCATCGGGCCCGCGCGCCCGGGAGGGAGCCTCAGCCGTGCAGCCGCAACTCTCGACGGGACTCCGCTCATTCACGCCGGAGGATCCCGGCAGCTGGCAACACCTGATCGACGTCGCCCGGGCCGCCGACGAGGCCGGCGTCGACCGGCTCGTCGTCTCCGACCACGTCGCCTTCGGCGAGCAGCTCGAGGACTACGCGCGTCCGGAGCTGGGCGGCACCGAGGGCGGCGTCCAGCCGACCAGCCCGGACGGCTACTGGCTGGACCCGCTGACCGTGATCGCCCACCTCACCTCGGTGACCACGCGCGTACGCTTCGGGACCAACATCCTGCTCGCCGCGCTGCGCCGCCCGCTCGTCCTCGCCAAGGTGGCGGCGACGATCGACGTGCTCTCCGGCGGGCGGCTGGACATCGGCGTCGGCATCGGCTGGCAGCGCGCGGAGTACGAGGCCGCCGGCCTGCCCTACCGGCGCCGCGGGCGGCTGCTCGACCACACCCTCGAGGTCTGCCAGGCGCTCTGGCGCAACCGCGTCGCCGACTACGGCGGCGAGGGCGTGACGTTCAGCAACATCCACCAGATGCCCAAGCCCGTGCAGCCCGGCGGCGTCCCTATCTGGGTGAGCGGCACCATCAACCCCGGCGCGATGCGGCGTCTCGCGGTCCACGGCTCGGGCTGGATCCCCTGGGGTCCCGAGGTCAACGACATCGCCGGCGGCATCGAGCGCATGCGCGAGGCCGTGGCCGGCTACGGCCGCGACCCCTCGGAGATCGAGATCGTCGGGCGGCTGCGGCGCATCGTGCGCGATGACAACGGTGAGCTCGACCTCGAGGCGACGATGGCGGCGGTGCCCGACCTCGTCGCCGCGGGCGTGACGGACGTGCGGGCCGGCTTCCCGATCTCCGAGGAGCGCGAGGCCGCCACCGAGCAGCTCAGCGCCATCGTCGAGGCCTTCCGGGCGGCTGCCTCGTGAGCGAGACGGCCCCGGCGGAGCTGACGCGCGAGGATCGCGAGGAACTGGTCGCCCTCGGCCACGCCTACGCCTTCGCAGCGGACGCGCGTGACTTCGAGGGCTTCGCCGCGCTGTTCACGCCGGACGGCGTGCTCATCCCCTCGCGAGGCCGCTACGACGGCCGCGAGGCGATCGCGAAGGGCGTCTCCGGCCTCCGGCGCTACGACCGCACCTATCACTTCGTCGGCCAGTCCCGCTTCTGGGTCGAGGACGGCGTGGTGCGCGGCGAGACGTACTGCATCGCCCACCACTTCACCGAGACCGAGGACGAGGGCACGCGCGACCGCGTGATGTACATCCACTACCGCGACGTGTACGCGCGCCACGAGGGCGCCTGGCGCTTCGCCCACCGCACCCTCGGCGTCGTCTGGGCCGGCCAGGAGGACAAGCCCGACGGCCCAAGCTGACAGTTGCGCTCGCGGGGCAGCGGCTACGCCGACTCGACGGTCAGGCCCTCGATCCGGTCGAAGTGGCGCCTGTTGTTGGTGAGTATCGTCAGTCCGTGCCGCAACGCCGTCGCGCCGATCAGCAGGTCGAGGTCGCCGATGAGGTTGCCTGCGGCGCGCAGGCGCGCGCGTTCTCTGGCGAAGATCCGGCAGGTCTCCTCGTCGAGATCGACTACATCGACGCCGGACAGGAACGCTTGCAGGACTTGCTCATCTGCCTCGGGTCTTTGGGAGTGAAACAAGCCCTCGTAGAGTTCGGCCAGCGACACAATGCTGAGTCCCAGGCCATCTGGGGCCAGCTCACCGAGACGCCCAGCCGTGCGCTCGACTTCGTGCAGGTAGTCGATGACCCAATCCGAGTCGACCAGGTATCGCACTGAGCTACGGGTCCGGCGGTTCCCGCGAGCCCGCGATCCGGGCCTCGTAGATCATCCTCTTTAGTTCCTCGGGGTCGGAGTTTCCCTTCCAGCCCCCTGCCGAACGGCGCAGCGCCTCCAGCTTGCGCTCGCGTGACGGCGTCTCCTCGATGGACAGGGACACCTCGGCCCCCTCCTTGAGGTCGAGCGCCTCGAGGGGTTCGAGGACGCCCTTCGAGTACCTGGCGCGGAAGTGCCTGGTCACCATGATTCGCCTCCGGCGTCCTCCATCATCGCACAGCTGCGCCACGTTGCAGCGGCTTGCGGACGGTAGTCTTGCCGGAGAGGCGCGCGAGGTGCGCCGCAGGACGGGAGACAGGCGATGAGAAAGGTCGCGCTCGCACTGCTGGCGGCGGTCTGCCTCTTCGCCGCCGGCGTCGACGCGCGCGCCTCCGCGCCGGGGCTCATGCTTGACCTCGAGGGCGCACGCGCGCTCTGGGTGCAGGACGAGGACCGCGAGTGGTACTCGTACATCCCCGCCGCGCCGGACTTCGTCAACGTCCGCTTCATCGAGCGCTGGGTCATCGAGCCGCCCTCGACGACCGGGACCGTCCCCATCGCGCGGGTCGTCGACGGCGACACGATCGACGTGACGGTCTGGGATGAAACGCGGCGCGTGCGCCTGCTGCTGGTCGACACGCCCGAGGTCCATGGCGGCCGCGAGTGCTACGGACGGGAGGCCAGCGAGTACGTCGCCTCGCTGCTGCCGGAAGGCTCCACGGTGCGCCTGGAGCGCGACATCAAGGACACGGACTCCTTCGGCCGCCTGCTGCGCTACGTCTACCTCGAGGACGGGCGGATGCTGAACGAGTTGCTGCTTGAAGGCGGCTACGCAAGGTTGTTCGACTCACGCGACGAGGAGCGACACGAGCAGCGGATGCGCGAGGCCGAGGCGCGCGCCCGTGCGTCCGGCGCCGGCCTCTGGACCGCGTGCGCGATGGAAGACGAGAGCGGCGAGTGAGACGCTGCCGCCGCCGCCGGCTGCGTGAACAGTCAGCACAGCCTTGAGGGCTACAGGCTGTCGAGCATCTCCTGCGCGCGGTCGAAGCCCTGCAGCAGCCGCGTCATCCGCGCTTCGATGTCCGGCCGCCGCTCCGGGTGCGGGATGATGTAGCGGTCGTTCGCCACCACGCCCGCGATCACGATCCGCCCGACGAGGTCCGGATCCATCCCGCCCGCGGTCACCGCCGTCACATCGGCTTGCGCCTCCGGGTCGGCCGTCTCGCCGCCGTCCTCGTCGAGAGCGCCGCGGCGGTTGCGGGTGGAGTCGCCAATGTTGGTATTGACCGGGCCCGGACAGAGCAGCGAGACGCCGATGCCGTGCGGAGCCAGCTCGCCGCGCAGGACCTCGGTGAGGCCGGTGACCGCGAACTTGCTGGTGGTGTAGCCGGCTCCGCCGCGCAGTGGCAGGAGACCGGCGAGCGAGGAAGTGTTGACGATGTGCGACTCGCCGCCCTGCTCCAGCATCCGCGGCAGGAAGGCGAGCAGGCCGTGGATCACGCCATCGAGGTTGACGCCGAGCAGCCAGCGCCAGTTCTGCCGGCTCATCTCGCTGACGAGGCCGGGGTGGTGTACGCCCGCGTTGTTGCAAAGCAGATCGACGCGACCAAACTCCGAGAACGCGAGGTCGGCGAGCGCCTCGACGGAGTCGGGATCCATCACGTTCGTCCGGACGAAGAGCGAATGCGCGCCCGTCGCGGCGATCGTGGCGGCGGCCTCCCTGCCCGGACCTTCCTCGATGTCGGCGATCACGACGTGCATGCCCTCGCCGGCGGCGGCCCGGGCGATCCCGAGGCCGATGCCGCTGGCTCCGCCGGTGACGACCGCCGTGCCACCCTCCAGCTGTTCCACGTCGTCTCCCGGTCCGCCGCGCGCCGGTCCCGTTCCCGCCTCGGTGTGTCCGGACGAGCCCCGCTACGCCAGCCCGGCCACCTCGGGCGAAAGCGGCGCGTCGAGCTCCTGCAGCTTCGGCAGCACCTCCTGCGCGAAGAGGCGCAGGCTGCGCTCGGCGTGCTCGGCGGACATGCCGCCGTAGCGGGCGTTGAGGACGATCTCCTCGGCGCTGGTCTTGTCGCGGATGTCGATCAGCTTCTGCAGCACCTGCTCGGGCGTGCCCCAGGCCTGCGGGCGCGCGTTGAACTCGCCGATCTCCTCGGTGGTCTTGCGCTTGAAGGTCTTCTCGAAGTTCTCGTAGTAGCCGTAGCCCTTCGCCGCCTTGAAGATCGAGCTGTCCGAGAACTGGTAGTGGTTGTTGTTGCTGATCTGCGCCTGAGTCACCGCCTCCAGGATGATGCTCCAGGCCTCATCCTCCGTCTCGAAGCAGGCGAGGTTGGCGACCGTGGTGGGCTGCACCGGCGCCCAGCCGTTGCCGCGGCGGATCTTGTTGAACTGGCCGAGCTCCTCGCGGTACTCGTCCCAGCTCTTCTGGTTCGTCATCAGCACGCCGAGGCCGGCGTTAGCCGCGATCTCCAGCGTTTCCGGGCTGACCCAGGCGACCTTGAGGTCCTCGACGATCTCCGGCCCGTTGCGCGGACGCGGGCGGATCGTCGTCTCCGGGATCGAGTAGAAGTCGCCCTCGTGGCTCCACCACTCGCGCGTCAGCGCCTTGCGCAGGATCGCCAGCGACTCCATGAAGCGGTCGCGCGACTCGCCCATCGGGATGCGGTAGGCGTCGAACTCGCGCTGCGCCGCCCCGCGTCCGAGGCCAATCGTCAGCTTGCGGCCCTGCAGCATGTTGTCGAGCACCGAGATCTGCTCGGCGACGACCACCGGGTCGTACCAGGGCAGCACGATCACCATCGTCCCGAAGTCGATGCGCTCCGTCGCGCCGGCCATGTAGGTCAGGTGCTGCATCGCTCCGCCGGTCATGATGTAGGGCGAGAAGTGGTGGTCGATCGTCCAGTAGGAGTCGTAGCCGAGCGGCTCGACGAGCGAGGCGAGGTGCAGGTCCTCCTCGTAGATCTGCTGGTCGGTAACGGCCTGCGGCTCGTTCGACCGCGACTCGTAGCGTTCCCAGTCGCCGTAGTTCTGGAAGTTGAGGTGGACGCCGATCTTCATGCCGGCTCCCTTCGCGCCGCGTGAGCATAGCCGATGGCGTCGCGGCTCGCGGTAGCGCAGACTCCACCCCGGCGAGATGCACGCGCGCGGCGACAGGCGAGGAGCAGGGACCATGGTGGCACGCAGCACGGAACCGCCCGACGACACGGGAGAGCCGCCGCTCCTCACCTCGCTCGAGGACGGCGTGCTGCTCGTCCGGCTCAACCGGCCCGAGGCGATGAATGCGCTCAACGCGCACATCATCACGTTGCTGCTCGACGCCGTCGACGAGGCCAACGAGAGCGACGAGGTGCGCGCGCTGCTGGTTACCGGCGAGGGCCGGGGCTTCTGCGCCGGCGCCGACGTCGGCGACATCTCCTCGCGCGACCGCGGGGCCGGCTCGCGCCGCCAGCGCATGGACCGGCGGGGACTCTCCGGCGACGCGGTGGAGGCGTTCGCGCGCTGCGAGGTGCCGATCATCGCCGCGGTCAACGGGCCCGCCGTCGGGGCCGGCTTCGGCCTCGCGCTCTGCTGCGACGTGCGCTTCCTGGCCGCCTCGGCGCGGATGGGGACAATCTTCATCAAGCGCGGACTCGCAGCCGACTACGGCGCCTCGTACTGGCTGCCCCGCATCGTCGGCTACGCCCGCGCCGTCGAGCTGTTCTACAGCGGCGACCTGCTGGACGCCGAGCGCTGCCTTGAGCTCGGCCTCGCCAGCGAGGTCGTGCCCGACGACCAGTTGCTGGACCGTGCGCTCGAGTACGCCCGCGGGATCGCGGCCGGCCCGCCGCTCGGCTACACCGGCGTGCGGCGCATGCTGATGCGCGGGACCGAGCTGCCGCTCTCCCACTACATCGAGTATGAGTGGACCACCCAGCTCGGCCTGCTCGGCAGCGAGGACGCCCGGGAGGGCTTCCGCGCCTTCCTCGAGCGCCGCGACCCGCACTTCGAGGGCCGCTAGCGGCGCCCGCTCCTCCCCTCCCCTGGTTCCCTTTCCCGTCATTCCGGCGAAGCCGGAATCCAGTCCGGTCCCCTCTCCCCTGGCTCCCTTTCTCGTCATTCCGGCGGAAGCCGGAATCCAGTCCGGGCAGCAGCGGGTCGCGCCCCTCCTCCCTGGCTGGCGGGAGAGGGCGAGGGTGAGGGTGCGGGGGAAAGGTCGTAGGCTCCGCTCGGTGAGCGGAGGTGCGGCGATGCACGACTTCGAGGGCTGCGTGGCGGTGGTAACGGGCGGCGGAGGCGGCGCCGGCCGGGCGCTCGCCCATGCCTGCGCGGCGGACGGCATGCGCGTCGTCGTCGCGGACATCGACGGCGACGCCGGCGAGGCCGTGGCCGCGGCGATCCGCGAGGGCGGCGGCGAGGCGATCGCCGTGCAGACGGACGTCGCCGACCGCGCCTCGCTCGACGCGCTGGCCGAGCGTACCCGCGCCGCCTTCGGCGCGGAGCGCAGCGGGCTCGTGCTCTTCGAGAACGCCGGTGTGATGAGGAACACGCCGCTCGTCGAGGCGACGAGTGAGGACTGGGAGTGGATCCTCGCGGTCAACCTCTGGGGCGCGATCCACAGCGTGCAGGCGTTCCTGCCGCTGCTGCGCGAGCAGGACGGACCGGCGCAGATCGTGCTCACGTCCTCGATGTCCGGCCTCGTCGGTCGGCAGAACCGCAACGGCATCTACACGGCCGCGAAGCACGCGGTGGTCGGCTACTCGAACGTGCTGCGAGGCGAGCTCGAGCCGGAGGGCATCGGCGTCTCATGCTGGTGCCCGAGCGCCATGGAGACGCAGATCCGCAACGCCGTGCGCGCCCGTCAGGCGCGCTACGGCGGCCCCGACGCCGCCTACGCCGCGCCCCGCATCGACGCCCCGCCGCCGGAGGCGTTCATCCCTCGCCTGTTGCAGGGCGCCCGCGAGAACCGCCGCTTCATCTTCACCCACCCGCACGCCCGCGAGGTACTGCAGGAGCACTACGACGGCATGTTCGCCGACTACGACGCGGGCGACCGGACCGCGGAGGAGATCGGCTGATCACCCGAGGCGCACCGACGGCGCTCGCGTCGCAGCTGTCTGAACCGCCAGTGACAGCCCTTCTGCATTTGCGTAGCCTGCGCCGGGCGCGAGGGGTGTTGCTTCATGCCTGGGGAATTGGTGTTCACTGTTCAGCCCGGCGCTGCTCGGCCCGCAACGCAGATCAGCCTCGCCGAAGCGGGCTTCCGCGAGCGCGCCGATCTACAGGAATGGGTCCGCGAGAATCCGGAAATCCTCGGCGAAGCCGTATGCATTGTCACTTTTGAGTTCGGCGCGTGGCGCGCGGTCGACGGGCGTGCAGCCGATCGCCTCGATCTCCTGGGCTTGGACGACGATGGCCGACTCGTAGTCGCGGAACTGAAGCGCGGTCCCGCTCCGGACACCGTGGAGATGCAGGCGATCAAGTACGCGGCGTTCGCAAGCCGGTTCACTCCGGAAACGCTGGCCGAACACCATGCAGCGTATCTGTCCAGCATCGAAGACGAACAGGTCTCGGTAGACGAGGCACGTAAGCGGCTGGAGGCGCACGCCGGGGGCGAGATCGACCCGGATCTCCTGCGCGAGCCGCGGATCTCTCTCGTGGCCGCGAGCTTCCCACCGCAGGTGACTGCAAGCGCGGTGTGGCTCACCGAGATGGGCCTCAAGATCTCGCTGATCGAGTTCAACGCCTACCGCACGGAGCACGACCTCGTGCTCACAGTCTCGCAGACTTGGCCGGTACCGGATGTCGAGGAGTTCACCGTCTCCCCGCGCCAGATGGAGCAACGCGAAGCAGAAGCGCGCGTGAGGACGCGCCGCGAAACCCGCTCGGTCGCCAGACTTGTCGAGGGCGAAATCATCGACGATGGCGTGCCAATCGAGCTTGAATTGAGCGGCATCCGGGCGGCTTGGCGTGATCGGGTGGCGGAGTGGGTGACTGAAGACCCAGTGCGCGGCCGGGCGACTTGGCGGAACCACCATTCGGCACCCTTGACTTGGGCGGTCGACGGCCAACATTGGAGCCCGACCGGACTGGCCAAGGAGATCGCGCTGCGTGCCACTGGCGAACGTCCGCAAGTCATTGCAGGGCCGAGAGCGTGGAAGACCGCTGAGGGCGTGACCTTGTCAGCCTTGGCAGGCGAGATACGTGGTACTGGTCGGGAGCCCCGCGACTGGTCGGACCTGCACACCCTGCTGGAACTGATGCGTCCCGGCGAATGGACTACGTACGGCGACCTCGCGGGAGCCATCGACAGCTCCGCGCGAGCCGTAGGCGGGCACATTACCGCATGCGATGACTGCTCATCCGCGCACCGCGTGCTGACCTCCGAAGGTCAGATCGCTGAGGGCTTCCATTGGAGTGATCCCGCGGACACTCGTGATCCGACCGACCTGCTACGCCAAGAAGGTGTCGAATTCTCCGACGGGCGCGCCGATTCATCGCGTCGCCTCGCCGCCCCAGCGCTTCGCGGACGGCTTCCATAGTTGCTGCCCTTGTTTGCGGCAACTAAAGTAAGCAGCGCCCTTAGTTTAGCGAAAGCCAGTTCGCTAAAGTAACGCCGCTGCCCGCCGCGCTACGCCGAGGCGGCGGCGAAGGCCTCCTCGGTGACGATGTGCATCGTCTCGCGGGCGCTTCCCCAGCGCAGCGCGGCGTCGCGGCCGCGACGCGTGAAGAAGTGCAGGTCGTACTCCTGCATGTAGCCGATGCCGCCGTGCAGCAGGTGACAGTCCTGCAGCACCAGCGGGGTCATCTTCGCCGTGATCGCCTTCACCAGCGCCACCTGGCGGCGCGTCTCCAACCCCTCGTCGATCTGCCACAGCAGCTCGTGCACGAGGAAGCGCGAGCCCTCGACGACCGTCGCCATGTCCGCGCTGCGCATCTGCACCATCTGGAACGCGCCGATCGGCTGACCGAACTGCACCCGCATCTGCACGTAGTCGACCGTCAGGTCGAGCGCCTTCTGCGCGTAGCAGTACGTCTCGAAGGCCGCGACCGCCGAGCCGAGGCGGCGCATCGTCTCGACCGCGTCCTCGCCCTCGATCCAGGCCTCGGCGGACGCACCGTCGTAGTGCACGGTCGCCTGCGGCAGCGCGCCGATGGTGCGGGTGTCGCGGGCGGTCACGCCCGGCTGGTCGCGGCGCACCACGGCGAGGCCGGGCGAGTCGCCCTGCATCGCGGCGACGAGGTGCACGTCGCTGGTCTCGCCGAACTCGACGAAGCGCTTCTCGCCCGTGAGCGCGCCGTCGGCGTACTCCGCCGTCACCGGCCCGTAGAGCGAGTCCGAGGCCTCGAGCAGCGCCGGGGAGATCGTGAGTCCGCTGTTGAGCTGCGGCAGCAGCGAGCTCTTCAGCTCCTCGTCGCCGTGCCGCTCGATCGTGACCGCGCCGACGAGGGTGCTCGCGAGCGGCGAGGGGAGGGCGGCGCGGCAGATCTGGGTGATCAGCACGCCCGCGTCGAGCACGGAGCCGCCCTGGCCGCCGTAGTCCTCGGAGATCGCCAGCGAGTTCCAGCCAAGCTCGGTCATCTGGCCGTGCAGTTGCTCGTCGGGCCGGTTCGCCGCCTCGATCTCGCGGATCCGCTCGAAGCTGACCTCGCGCTCGAAGAAGTCGGCGGCGCTGGTGCGGAGAATGTCCTGCAGTTCGCTCGGCCGGAGGTCCATCGTGCGCCTCCTATCGAGGCAGCTGCAGGCCGCGCGTGGCGATCACGCGCCGCTGGATGTCGTTGGTGCCGCCGGCGAAGCGGTGGGGCGGGTCGCTGCGCCACTCCGCCTCGAGCATGCCGCCGAGCGGGGCGTGCTCGTTCGACTCGTGGAGGCCGCCGCTGCGGCCGAGCACGTCCATGAAGGCGTCGTGGATGCGCTCGCTGGAGTCGCCCTTCCAGACCTTCGCCATCGCCGCTTCCATCGTCGGCACCATGTCGTTGTGCACCATCGCGGCGTTGTTCGTCGCCAGCGCGCGCCCCACCTCGACGCGCATCGAGGCGTCGGCGACGGCCATGCGCGTGGCCGGGTCGTCCAGCAGGTCGCTGCGCTCGTTCACGAGGTAGGCGACGACGTCCTGCACCATGCGCTCGAGCGGGCGGTAGGTGCCGATCGCCACGCGCTCGAGGTCGAGCGCGCCGGTGACGATGTACCAGCCGCGGTTCTCCTCGCCCACGAGCGCGTCGGCGGGGATGCGCACGTTCTCGTAGAAGGTCTCGTTGGTGCGGCCCTCGCCCATCACCCAGAGCGGGCGCACGGTGATGCCGGGCGTGCTGAGCGGCACGACGAAGGTCGAGATGCCCCGATGCTTGGGCGCGTCGGGGTCGGTGCGCGCGGCGAGCCAGACGTGCGTCGCCAGGTGCGCCGAGGAGGTGTAGATCTTCTGCCCGTTGATCACCCACTCGTCGCCGTCGCGCACGGCGCGGGTTTGCAGCGAGGCGAGGTCGGTCCCGGCGTTCGGCTCGGTGTAGCCGAGCGCGAAGCGCATCTCGCCGGCGAGCACCTTCGGCAGGATGTCGCGCCGCTGCTCCTCGCTGCCGTGGCGCATGATCGTCGGACTCACGGAGTTGAAGGTGAGCGTGTCCCAGGGCATGCCCGCGCGGGCCAGCTCCTCGGAGAGGATCCAGAGGTAGAGCGCGCCCTTGCCGCGCCCGCCGTACTCCTCGGGCCACGCGACCGAGGGCAGGCCCTCGTCGGCGAGCGCCTGCAGGAACGCCTCGGCGGCCGGGCCATAGCCGTGCAGGTGGTGCCCGGCGATCTCCGCCTCCAGCTCCGGCGTGCGGTGACGCTCGATGAAGTCGTGGATCTGCGCCCGGAACTCGACAACGTCGTCCGGCATCCTGAAGTCCATGCCTCGCTCCTCTCGCTGCCTTCCGGCTCGCTGCCGCGGCCGCTATTCGTCCTCGATGCGTGACCAGTGGACGAGGGTAAACGGCGGATCGGCATCCCGGTGGTGCTCGAAGACCGCCTCGACCTCGCTGCCGATCACGACCTCCGCCTCCGGGTCGCCGAGCAGGTTGCCGACCATGCGGATGCCGTCGGCGTCCGGCAGCTCGACGACGACGGCGACGTAGGGCACGGCCTCGGCGAGCGCGGGATGCACGGGGTGCCAGACCCGCTCCCAGGAGAAGATCCGGCCACGCCCCTCGACCTGCCGCCACTCGATGTTGGACGTGAGACAGCCGTGGCAGATCCACTCCGGGCCCCACTGGTGCTTCGCGCAGGCCGGGCAGTGCTGCACCCACAGCTCGCCGCGTAGCGTGCCCTCGATGAAGGGCTTGTCGAGGTCGTCGTTCATCGTCGCCGGGAAGGCGACGGGCTCCGGGAAGTACGTCCCGCCTGCCTCGATCTCGGCCTTGGTCGCGTTCGCCATCGCGCTGCGTCCCCTCAGTTCGCCGATTCGCTGCGTCGCGGTAGCAGCACGGAGGCCGTGCCGGGCGTCGTCACGCCCTCGCGCGTGTTCTCGATCCAGACATCGAGGTCCACGACGCCCGTCTCCGGGTCGTCGCCCTCGGAGGTGCCGGTGACGCGGCCGCGCACCGAAACCTCGTCGCCCGGCGTGTTCATGCGCCGCATCTGGAAGCCGAAGGTCCGGATCCAGCCCTCCGGGCCCATCCAGTCCGTCAGCAGGCGGCCCAGCCAGCCGCGCGTGAAGCCCGTGTTGTAGAAGATCGTCTCGTGTCCGCCCTCGCGCGCGAACTCAAAGTCGTGGTGGACCTTGTGAAAGTCCTGCGAGCCGCTGACCTGCTTCGCCATTTCCGTCCAGCCGAGCGTGAACGTGAAGCCCTCGAGGTCGTCGCCGGTGCTCACGTCCTCCCAGTAGCGCTGCGCTCGCGGCTCGCCGCTCATGCGCCGTTCCCATCGAGCTCGGCCGCGAACTCCTCGGGGCGGCGGTGCGCCACCATCGTGTTCCTGCCGATGGCTACGACCTCGCCATCCTGGTTGAAGATCGTGGTCTTCGCGGCGATCCAGATCGACCGCGGATCCAGCCGCGTCGGCTTCTCGTACACGTCCTCGATCTCGGTCTGGCGCGAGAGGCGGTCGCCGATGCGGGCCGGGCGCACGAACTCCCAGCTGATGTTGAGGTTGATGGTGCGGTCCCCGCGGGTCGGGACCTGGAGGATGAGCGCAGGCTCGTCTTCCTCGGGCCAGGCGCCGCCACCCGCGAAGTAGTCGGTCATCACCGGCGGCACGATCACGCCGCCCCACTTCGTCGTCGCCGCGTAGTCGGGATCGAGGAAGAGCGGGTTGTCGTCCTCCACCATGTGGCAGTAGCGGCGGATTGGGTCGTACTCGACCGGGTAGCGGCCGTGGACGAGCGGCGCCTTGCGGCCGATCCACTCGGCGCGCACGGCCTCGATGTCGTACTCGCCCTCGACCTTGGTCATCGCGCCCCCGCACGTGCTGCGTGATTCTAGGTGAGCGCCCCGCTCGCCGCGAGGATCGCGACCTCCTCGGCGGAGTGGCCGAGCAGCTCCGTGAGCACGTAGTGCGTGTCCTCGCCGAGCAACGGCCCGGCCTTGCGAGGCGTGCCGGGCGTCTCCGAGTAGATCGTCGCGAGGCCGTCGTAGGGCGTCGGCCCCATCTCCGGGTGGTCCAGGGTGACGAAGAACCCGCGATGCGCCAGCTGCGCGTCCTCGTAGAGGTCGCTCGGCCGCAGCACCGCCGAGGCGGGCACCCCGGCCGCCTTCAGCCGCGCGGCGAGGGCGTGTCCGTCCTGCCCGGCGCACCAGCCGCGCAGCGCCTCGTCGATGCGATCGCGCGCGGCGAGCCGGCCCTTGTAGCTGTCGAACTCTCCGCCGTCGAGGCCCTCGAGGCCGGCGAGGTCGCGCAGCGCGCGCCACTGCTCCGCCGTCTCGCAGGCGATCGCGATGTAGCGCTCGGCGCCGGCGACCGGGTAGACGCCGTGCGGGCAGGCGGTGCGCGAGTCGTGCCCGGCGGGCGGCGCGACGCGCCCGTTGACCGCGTAGTCGAGGACGAGCGGAGCGAGGAAGTGGATGCCGACCTCGACCTGCGAGATGTCGAGCAGTTGGCCCCGCCCGCTGCGGGCGCGCTCGTGGAGCGCCGCCGCGATGACCGCGAGCCCGAAGCGGGGGTTGATGAAGTCCGTGTAGGCGCCGTAGGGCCCATCGGGAGGGCGGTCCGGCCAGCCGGTCACGCCGTGCAGCCCGGCCAGCGCGGCGCCCTGGCTGCCGAAGCCGGTGAACGGGGCCTCCGGACCGGTCTGCCCTCGGAGGCAGGTCCGCACCATCAACAGGTCGTCGCGGCCCGCGCTCAGCGCCTCCCAGCCCAGCCCGTGCCGCTCCATCGTGCCCGGCGTGAAGCTCTCGAGGACCACGTCGGCCCAGCCCGCGAGCCTGTGCGCCACGGAGCGGCCGCCCTCGCTCGAGAGGTCCAGCGTCATGCCCAGCTTCGAGGAGTTGAAGTTGGCGAAGAACTGCGCCCGGTTGACGTCCCGTACGCCGTCCTTGAACGGCGGCATCCCGCGCAGGGTGTCGATGCGGTTCGCCGTCTCGACGCGGACCACGGTCGCGCCGTGATCGGCCAGCGCCTTGCCGAGCAGCGGACCGACGCCGACCCAGGAGAAGTCCGCCACCTTGAGGCCCTCGAACGCCCTCGTGCGCGTCGGGGCGGCGCTCGCTTCGGCGTGTACCGCTGGCGCGGGGCGGCGCGGCTCGCCGAGCAGCGCGTTCGCCTCGCCGAGGACAGGCGCGGGACGCGGGCTGCGCAGCGGCGTGCGGCTCGCCCTGGCGAAGGCGCCGGGGTGCGGGCGGCCCTCGACGTCCCTCCAGTAGCCGCGATAGGCAAGCTGTGGGTCCGCGAGGAGGTCGGGGGCGGTCGTGATCGGCGCGATCAGCGACCCGCTCGCCACGGCACGATCCTGTAGCTCCCGCTTCGACTTCGTCCCGATGAACCCAACTGCGATCCGGACCGCCTCGTCGAAGAGCGCCAGCGTCTCCGCCGGTACGGCGCTGGGGTCGATGAACTGCTCGTGCCAGTGCTCCCAGTCGATCGCCCGGAGGCGTTCGGGCAGCTCGACGCCGTCCTCGCGCATCCATGCGATGGTCTCGTTGACGGCGATGCGCTGCGGGAGGTTGACGCCCATCGTCACGATCACGTGGCCGTCGGCGGCCGCGATCACGCTTGGCAGGTGGAGGCCGGAGGGGTGGGGAGGCCGAGGCTCGGCGCGATCGTCGCCGTAGCCCGGCTTGTCGCCGCCCTCGTTCGGCGGGTAGCCGCTCGCGTCCATCATCGTCCAGACCATGCAGGCCTGCATCGAGACATCGAGGTGCTGGCCGAGGCCGGAGCGGTCGCGCTCGCCGAGCGCCACGACAGCGTCTGCGGCGGCCTGCGCGCCGCCGTGCAGCCCGGCCTGCGGGTAGCCGACCGGGACCGGCGGGCGGTCGCCGTCGCCCTGCAGCGAGAGCAGGCCGCCGGCCGCCTCGATCGTCAGGTCGGTCGCCGGGGAGTCGGCGTCCGGTCCGCTCTGCCCGTAGGGCGTGAACCAGGCGTAGTCGAGCGCCGGGTTGAGCCCGCGGAGCTCCTCGTAGCCGAGGCCGCCACCCGCGAGGTGGCGGGGGGCGAACGCCTCCAGCAGCACGTCGGCGCCCTCGGCCAGCGAACGCAGGCCAGCGCGGCCCTCGTCCGAGGCGAGGTCGAGCACGACGCTGCGCTTGCTCGCGCCGTAGACGGCCCAGTAGAGCGAGCCGTCCGGCTCGTCCTCGCGGCCGTCCTCGAAGGGCGGCATGCGCCGCGCGTCGCAGCCCTCGGGCGGCTCGATCTTCAGCACCTCGGCGCCGAGGTCGGCGAGGATCATGCCGCCGATCACGCCGCGCGCCGGGTGCCGGTCCAGCCCGCGGCCGCCCGAGAGCGGCGGCGCGCCCGCGCCGGGCGGCCTCGGCCCCGCCCCCAGGCCGCGCAGGCGGCGC
>VXMT01000204.1:1295-2503 GCA_009840965.1 Chloroflexota bacterium | reverse complement strand
GGGGGGGGGGCCCGCCCCCCCCCCCCCCCCCCCCTCGCCGGGGGCGTGGGGGGGCCGGATGGGGTACGCTCGCCGCGGGGACGTGAACAGTGGAGCGCACGCTTCCGCGCCGCATCGCACACTTCGACCTCGACACCTTCTTCGTGTCCGTCGAGCGGGCGCGCGACCCCTCGCTGCGCGGCAAGCCCGTGCTCGTCGGCGGGCGGGGCGGGCGCGGCGTCGTGGCCAGCGCCTCGTACGAGTCGCGCGAGTACGGCTGCCACTCGGCCCAACCGATGTCGCAGGCCCTGCGGCTCTGCCCCGAGGCGATCGTGGTTTCGCCGGACTTCGAGCGCTACAGCGCCTGCTCGCGCGCCTTCCACGAGATCCTGCGTGACTGCGCCCCGATCGTCGAACCCGGCGGCATCGACGAGGCCTACGCGGACCTGACCGGCCTCGGCGAGGGCGGCACGGGCGCGCGGGCTGCCGCGGAGCGCGTCCGCGAGCGCACCCGCAGCGAGCTCGACCTCCCCGTCTCGGCCTGTATCGCCGGCTCGCGCACCACGGCGAAGGTCGGCAGCGACCGGGCGAAGCCGGACGGGTTGCTCGAGGTGCCGCCGGGTGAGGACGCCGAGTTCCTCGCCCCGCTGCCGCTGCGCGACCTGCCGCTCGTCGGCCCGCGCCTCGGCGAGCAGCTCGCCGGGCTCGGCGTACGCACGATCGGCGACGCGGCGGAGCTCGACCGGCGCTGGCTGGAGCGGCGCTTCGGCAAGGCCGGGCTGCTGCTCGCCGACCGCGCGCGCGGCGTCGACCCGTCCCCGGTCGGCGACGGCCGCCCGGGCGCGCGCTCGATCTCGCGCGAGGTCACCTTCGGCGAGGACGTCAACGACGTCGAGGAGCTGCGGCGCACGCTGCGCGCGCACGCCGAGCGCGTCGGCGCCGATCTGCGACGGCAGGACCGCCGCGCGCGCACGGTCACGCTCAAGCTGCGCTGGTCGGACTTCACGACGCTCACGCGCAGCCGCACCGTCGCCCAGCCCGTGCAGCTCACCGACGAGCTTGCCGGCGTCGGCGTCGCGCTGCTCGACGAGCTGCTCGCGCGCGAGCGGATGCGACCCGTGCGGCTGATCGGCCTCGGCGCCTCGAACCTCGTCGAGGACGCCGTGCAGCTTGGCTTCGACGACGACGAGGCGCTCCGCGCTGCCGGCGTCGACCAGGCGCTCGACACG
>VXMT01000204.1:0-1285 GCA_009840965.1 Chloroflexota bacterium | reverse complement strand
GCCCTCCACCGCCTCGTTGCCCGCGGGGCTGATGGGCTCCCCCCCGGCCGTGGCCCTCGGCGCGGGGGGGGGCCACCCGCCGCCCCACACTACCCGCGACCGCTACGGCCGCGACGCGGTGAAGCGCGGGCTGCGCCGACCGCGCGGGGAGCCGCGGAGGTAGGCGCGGGGAGCTTCGAGAACCTCGAGGCGCCTCGAATCTGTGCAAACCTGCGGCCGAGGCGCGCTGGCATTCGTCTCTACCGCGCATCGTTGCTACGCTGCGTGCGGCAGCGAAGAAACCTCTCAGCTCTACGCAGCAACAGGTAGATTTGCGTGGTATCGAACCAGGACGCCGCAGCGCGCGCCGAGCCCTACTCCGGGCCGAACTGGGTCAACCTCGGCCGCGCCTGCGAGATCCTCGGCGTCAACCAGTCGACCGTGCGCCGCTGGGCGGACTCCGGCCAGATCCGCTGCTTCCGCACGCCCGGCGGGCATCGCCGCTTCGCCGAGGAGGATCTGCTCTCGCTCACCCGCGACGGCGCGGGCGGCGACCTCGGCAGCGCCGCCGTCTCGCGCATCCGCCGCCAGCTGCACGCCGGGCGCGGCGGGACGGGCTGGTACCAGGAGATCGAGGAGTCCGAGCGCGAGGCGCTGCGCCCGCTCGGACGGCGTCTCGTCGAGCTGGTCGGCGAGTACATCTCGGCGCAGCGCCCGCGTGCGGAGATCGAGAGCGAGGTCGACGAGATCGGCCGTCACTACGGCGAGCTGCTGGTCGATCGGGGGACGCCGCTGCTGCGGGCGATGGAGGCCTTCACCTTCTTCCGCCGCTCCCTCGACGAGACGGCGAAGCAGATGGCGGAGCGCAACCGCATGGACGCCGGGGAGGCCGCCGACGCCCGGGAACGCATCGGTGGGCTCGCCGACCGCGTCCTGCTCGGCGTCAGCGCCGCCTACGACGACGGATAGGGGAGCGGCGTGGGCTACTACCCGATCTTCGTGGAGATGGACGGGCGGCGCGTCCTGCTCGTGGGCGGCGGCCGCGTCGCCGACGAGAAGCTCGGCAAGCTTGTCGACGCCGGCGCGGACGTCACCATCGTCGCCCCCGAGCTGATCGCACCCGTGCGCGAGGTCGTCGGTCGCGGCCTTGCCACGTGGCAGCCCCGCGTCTACGAGGCGGGAGACGTGCGCGGCTTCGAGGTGGTGATGATCGCCACCGACGACGGGGCCGTGAACGCCGGCATCGCCGCCGAGGCGCGCGCGCTCGGCATCTGGGTCAACGCCGCCGACGACGTCGCGAACTGCG
>VXMT01000168.1:1954-2509 GCA_009840965.1 Chloroflexota bacterium | reverse complement strand
CCTCATCATCGGACTCGGCATGCGCATGGACGACCGCGCGCTCGGGCGCTTCGCCGATCTCAACCCGGCGGCGACGGTGATCCACGTGGACATCGATCCGGCCGAGCACAACAAGAACATCGACACCGCCGTGCCGATCACCGGCGACGTCAAGGAGGTGTTGCCGCAGCTGACGGCGGCCGTGAAGCGGGCAAGCCACCCGGAGTGGGTGCGCTGGATCGACGATCTGGCGCGCGCCCACGCCGACTCGCTCGCCGTCCCGGAGGGGCCCGAGCTCACGGTGCAGTACGTGGTGCAGCAGATAGCCCGCGCGCACGCCCACGACGACGACGCGGTCATCGTGCCCGGCGTCGGCCAGCTCGAGATGTGGGTGGCGCAGCACATGAGCATCTCGCGGCCCCGACAGCTCATCACCTCGGGCGGGCTCGGCACGATGGGATTCGAGGTGCCGGCCGCGCTCGGGGCGCAGGTGGCGCGGCCCGACGCGAGCGTCTGGTCGATCTGCGGCGACGGCGGCTTCCAGATGACCTCCCAGGAGATCGCCACCATGGTCGA
>VXMT01000168.1:0-1944 GCA_009840965.1 Chloroflexota bacterium | reverse complement strand
AGCAGACCCCGGTGAAGATCGCGATCATGAACAACGGCTACCTGGGGATGGTCAGGCAGTGGCAGGAGCTCTTCTACAAGGACAACTACGTCGCCGTCTCGATGTCGCAGCCCGACTTCATGAAGATCGCCGAGGCCTACGGCATCAAGGGCATCCGCGTCGAGGAGCCCGGACAGGTGGACGCGGCCATCCGCGACGCCGATGCGCACCCGGGACCGGTCCTCCTCGACTTCCGCGTGACCGCCGACGACAACGTGTGGCCGATGGTGCCGGCCGGTGCCGCGCTCTCCGAAACCGTCGAGAGCGCCGACGAGGTGGTCTGAGGCGATGCTGCACACCGTTGTCGCCCTGGTGGAGGACCGGCCGGGCGTCCTGAACCGCGTCGCGAGCCTCTTCCGGCGGCGAGGCTTCAACATCGAGTCGCTCGCGGTCGGCACGACGCACGAGGACGGCATCTCGCGGATGACGATCATCGTCGACGGCCACGAGGGGATCGTGGACCAGGTCGAGAAGCAGCTGATCAAGCTCGTCGACGTGATCAAGGTGGAGGACCTGACGCACGCCGAGGCGGTCAACCGGGAGCTGGCGCTGATCAAGGTGCGCTGCACCGCGGAGAACCGCCGCGAGGTGCTGGAGATCGCCTCTGTCTTCCGCGCGCAGGCCGTGGACCTCTCGCCCGAGAGCGTGATCCTGCAGGCGGTGGCCCAGCGCGACCGCGTGAACGGCCTGCTCGACAACCTGCGTTCCTACGGCGTGATGGAGCTGATGCGCACGGGCCGGGTCTCGATGCGGCGCGGGACGCAGGTCACCGCCTACGGGGACCAGAACGGCGAGAGCGAGGAGATGCACCGCTTCCACCACGAATCGGGGCGCTTGCCGGAGGGCGAGCTACCCTTCGCAAGCGACTGAGGCGACGAGAGGGCGGGTGCCGGTGGCGAAGATCTACTACGACTCGGATGCGGATCTCGGCGTGCTTGCGGGGCGGACGGTCGGCGTCATCGGGTACGGCTCGCAGGGCCACGCCCACGCCCTGAACCTGCGCGACTCCGGCGTCGAGGTGGCCGTGGGGCTCTACCCCGGCTCGCCCTCGTGGGAGAAGGCGCAGGCCGAGGGCCTCCGGGTCGGACCGGTGGACGACGTGGCGCGCGCCTCCGACGTGATCATGATGCTCGTGCCCGACCAGGTGCAGCGCGCGGTCTACGAGGATCACGTGGCGCCGCACCTCTCGGCCGGGAAGACGCTCATGTTCGCCCACGGGTTCAACGTGCACTTCAGCCAGATCGCAGCGCCGGAGGGCGTCGACGTCTCGATGATCGCCCCCAAGGGCCCCGGGCACCTCGTCCGTCGCGTCTACACCGAGGGCGGGGGCGTCCCGGCGCTGCTGGCGATCGAGCAGGACGCCACCGAGTCTGCGCTCGCGACGGCGCTCGCCTACGGCCAGGGCATCGGCTCGACCCGGGCCGGGATCCTCGAGACCACCTTCCGCGAGGAGACCGAGACCGACCTCTTCGGCGAGCAGACGATCCTCTGCGGCGGCGTGACGGCGCTCATCACCGCCGCCTACGAGACCCTGGTCGAGGCGGGCTACCAGCCCGAGTCGGCCTACTTCGAGACGCTCCACGAGCTCAAGCTCATCGTCGATCTGCTCTACGAGGGGGGAATGGAGTACATGCGCTACTCCGTCTCCGACACGGCGGAGTACGGGGACTACACCCGCGGGCCGCGCGTGATCACGGCCGGGACGAAGCGCGAGATGCGGACCATCCTCGACGAGATCCAGTCGGGCGAGTTCGCCCGCGAGTGGATCCTGGAGAACCAGGCGGGGCGGCCCCGCTTCAACGCGCTGCGCCGCCAGGGCGCCGCGCACCCGATCGCGGAGGTCGGGCGCGAGATTCGCGCGATGATGTCCTGGCTCCGCGAGCGCGAGGAGTGACCCTCCCGATG
>VXMT01000229.1 GCA_009840965.1 Chloroflexota bacterium | reverse complement strand
GCGAGCAGGCGGAAGCCTGGGCCGCCGAGGGCGTCACGCTCGTGCTCGCCCCATCGGCCCTCGACCCCGACGGCGCGGAGCGCGCCCTCGCCGCGTTCGAGTAGCGCCGAGCGGCGGGAGGGGAGACGGGGATGGAGAAGCCGTACCTGAGGATCTGGGACCTGCCCGGCTCCCGCGCGGAGAAGCTCGCGCTCGCGCAGGAGGTGGAGCGGCGCGGCTTCCCCGGCGTCTGGTCGCCGAGCCGCGGCGACAACATCGCCTTCCTGCTCGCCGTCCTCGAGCGCACCGAGCGCATCAGCGTCGCCACGGGCATCGCGCACATCTACCTGCGGCACCCGCACCTGATGGCGCAGGCGGGCTCGCTGATCGAGGAGCTGCACCCGGGACGGCTCATGCTCGGGCTCGGCGTCTCACATCAGCCGACGCACGCGGAGTTGGGGCTCAGCGTCGGCCGCCCGCTCTCGGACATGCGCGAGTACGTCGCGGAGATGCGCGCCAACACCGAGGGCGCGGCGTTCCCCCGCCTGGTCCTCGCGACATTGCGGCGGCGCATGACCGTGCTCGCCGCCGAGATCGCCGACGGCGCGCTCTGGGCGAACGGGCTCCGCTCGCGCATGGCGACCTCGCTCGCCGCGATCCCGCCCGAGCGGCGCGACGACTTCTTCGTCGGGACCTTCATCCCGACCGCGGTCGACGAGAACCGCGCGGCGGCCCTCGCCGCGGCGCGCGACAAGCTGTTCCTCTACTTCTCGCGGCCCTACTACCAGGCCTACTTCGAGGAGGCCGGCTACCACGACGAGGTGGCCGCCGCCCGCGCCGCCGTCGCGGCCGGGGACGACGAGGCGCGGCTCGCCGCGATCTCCGAGCGCTTCATCGCCGACGCCTGCCTGGTCGGCACGCCCTCGGAGGTGCGCGAGCAGGCGGAGGCGTGGGCCGCCGAGGGCGTCACGCTCGTGCTCGCGCCCGCGCCGGACGACCGCACCGGCATCGAGCGCGCGCTCGCGGTCTTCGACTAGCGAGCGGCCGCTTCGAGGACAGCCCGTTCGTTAACCCGCCGTCCCGTACGATGGGTGAGCGATGGCGCTGCCCCCCCAGTTCGACGAGCCGGCATTCGAGAGCCTCCAGCGCATCGATCGCGCCCTCGACGCCGGGCAGGCGCGCCTCTTTCGCGTCCTCTGGTTCTGGCTCCCGCCCGGGTCCGTGGCGAGGAACCCGCAGTTCCAGGCGCTGCTCGCCTCGCGCTTCCTCACCGACGTCGCGATCAACGCGCTGATCTTCGGCGCGCTGATCTCGACGGCGCGCGGGGACGGCGGGGCGATCGAGGCGGCGCTGCTGGGGACGGCGTTCCTGCTGCCCAGCCTGCTGCTCGGGCTCTACGGCGGCGCCGTGGCCGACGCGCTGCCCAAGCGCGTCGCCCTCGCCGGCGCGTACGTGGGGATGGGCGTGCTCACCCTCGCCGTCGCCTTCGTCTTCGGCTCGGACTTCTGGTCGCTGCTGGCCGTGATCTTCGTCGTGCGGATCCTCCACCAGTTCTCGCAGCCCTCCGAGGCGTCGACGCTCCCCCTGGTCGCCACTACCGAGGAGCTGGCGGCGGCGAACTCGATGCTCGGGTTGATCTCCTCGGCGGCGGACCTGCTCGGCAAGGCCGTGCTCGCGCCGCTGATCGTGCGCGCCTACGGCGTGGACCCGGTCACGATCATCGCCGGGGTGCTCTTCCTGCTCTCCGCCAGCCGCGTCTTCGACCTGCGCCCGCCCCCGCACCCCGGGCCTGTCGAGGAGGACGGCCGGACCGCGTCGATCTCGACGCTGGGCGTCGTGCGCTGGCTGCTCTCGGAGCGCCAGGTGATGTGGATGCTGGTCCTGGCCGCGCTGGCAAGCACGATCAACGTCGTCCTCGCCATGCTCGGCCCGCAGTACGTCGCCGAGGTGCTGGACGTCGACCCGGTGAACACGCTCTACGTCTTCGCGCCCGCCCCCGTCGGGCTGCTGGCCGCGCTCGCGCTCGCGCCGCTGCTGATCCGCTGGGCGGGCGAGCGCCCGATTGCGATCCTCGGCTTCGTGCTCGTCTCCTCGGCGGTGACGGCGCTCGGTCTCGTCGCCACGCTCACCGACGTCTTCGGCTGGATCTTGTTCTTCGGCATTCCCGGCGTGGGGCAGCGGGTGGAGATGGCGGCGCTGCTCTCGATGTTCCTCGGGGCCGGCGTGACGCTGGCGGTCGTGGCCACGCAGACCTACATCAGCCGCACCGTGCCGCTGCGCATCCAGGGCCGCGCCTTCGCGATGCTGGGCGTGCTGAAGGACGGGTTCGCGATCCCGCCGCTGCTCCTGCTCGGGGCGATCGCGAGCACCGTCGGCGTGGACACGGTGATCACCGTCTCGCCGATCTTCCTGCTGCTGCTCGCGATCGGCATCGACCGCACCGTCAGCCGCTTCCGCGCACCTGTCCCGGGTCTGTCCCTCTGACCGTCAGGGAACCTTTGCGAAACTCGCACAAGCACGATCCGGCCCCCTCTCCCTGGGGAGAGGGCGGGGGTGAGGGGGAAGACTCCCGC
>VXMT01000185.1 GCA_009840965.1 Chloroflexota bacterium | reverse complement strand
CCGGACTTCCAGCCCGGGACGCTATCCGGACTGCGGAGAGAAGGTAAGGGGGGAGCAGGCACTGCTACACTCCCCGCGATGCTTGAAACACTGAGCGAGCGGCTGCAGGCCACGTTTGGCCGCCTTGGCAACCGCGGGCGGATTACCGAGGACGACCTCGATACGGCGCTGCGCGAGGTGCGCATCGCGCTGCTCGAGGCGGACGTCAACTTCCGCGTCGTGCGCGACTTCGTCGCGAGAGTGCGGGAACGCACCGCCGGCGCCGAGCTGCTGCAGTCGATCACGCCCGGCCAGCAGGTGATCGGCGCCGTCAACGACGAGCTGGTCGAGATCCTCGGAGGCGGCCACGAGCCGCTGCTGCGCGCCCAGCGCGGGCCGACCAAGATCGTCGTCTGCGGCGTGCAGGGCTCGGGCAAGACCACGCTCGCGGCGCGGCTCGCGCTGCACCTGCGGAAGGACGGGCTGCAGCCCCTGCTCGTCGCCACCGACTTCCAGCGCGCCGCCGCCTCCGAGCAGCTGCGTGTCCTCGGCGAGCAGATCGACGTCCCCGTCTACGCCGAGGACGCCGAGGCGCCCGCCCCCGAGATCGGCAAGCGCGCGCTCGCCGAGGCGAAGCGCACGGGCGCGAGCGCCGTCGTCGTCGACACCCGCGGCGCGGTCGCCCTCGACGACGAGTTCGCCGACGAGCTGGCGGACCTCGCCGACGAGATCGACCCGACCGAGGTGCTGATCGTCGTCGACGCGATGACCGGCCAGGAGGCGGTCACCCTCGCCCGCGACTTCGACGACGCCGTCGAGGGCACCGGCATCGTCGTCACCAAGGTCGACTCGGACACGCGCGGCGGGGCGATGCTCTCGGTGCGCCAGGTGACCGGGCTGCCGATCAAGTTCATCACCACGGGCGAGCGCCTCGAGGCGCTGGAGGCCTTCCACCCGGACCGCTTCGCCTCGCGGATTCTCGGCATGGGCGACGTGGTCTCGCTCGTTGAGAAGGCGAAGGAGACGATCGGCGAGCGCGACGCGAAGGAGGTCGCGCGGCGCATGCAGCGCGGCGAGTTCGACCTCGAGGACTTCCTGACGCAGATGCAGCAGATGCAGCAGATGGGCCCGATCTCGGGCCTGCTCGACATGCTGCCGGGGGCCGGCGCGATGAAGCAGCAGCTCGCCATCCCGGACGTGGGCGAGGACTTCTGGAAGCACAACGAGGCGATCATCCTCTCGATGACCCCGGGCGAGCGCCGCAACCCCGAGATGATCGACGGATCGCGGCGCCGCCGCATCGCCGCCGGCTCCGGCAAGCAGCCGGCGGACGTCAACCGCCTGCTCAACCAGTACCGCGAGGCGAAGAAGCTGATGGTGGCGATGACCTCGGGCAAGGGCGCGGGCGGCCTCGGACGGCTGCTCGGGCTGTAGGGGCGGGTCGCGTGTCAGCGCCTCGGTGACTCCGCGAGCCCGAGGAAGGTGATCACGGCGCGGTTGAGCCGCACCATGTCCTCCCAGTCGAGTTGCCCCAACACCGTACCCAGTCGAGATCGCCGCACCGACGAGACCTTGTCAGCCATGATCCTTGAGGTTTCGTCGAGGCCGTTCCTGTCGCTTGGCTCGATCAGGATCCGGAACAACGGCAGATCGTCGGGGTCCGTGGTGAGCGGGCAGACCGTGATCGAGTCCGTCGCATCGAAGCGGTCGTCCTGCAAGACGACGACGGGTCGAGGTCTCCCGGTGTAGTCCCCACCGCCCGCAGCAGTCCAGATCTCGCCTCGCCGCACGCGGGTCGCCTCAGTCGTCGAACAGGTCGGATATGGAATCGACGAAGGCCTGGTCGTCTTCGGCGTGCGGGCTGCGCGCCGCCCGCAACGACTGGCGATGCGCCTCGGCAGCGAATTCCGGCGCCCGAGTGTCCGGCACCCAGATCTGGAGCGGGCGCAGTCCCTGCTTTCGCAGGCGCTCTCGGTAGGCGCGGACGCGGTCGCGCGAGGGCCGGGGACGAGGCGTGATTGCCATCGGGTCAGACTCCACCTGCTGGACGTTACATGTAACCTGCCACCGCGCGAATCCCGTGTCAAGCGGACAGGGGCGGGCCCTCACCCCAACCCTCTCCCTCGGGGAGAAGGGGTAGGTGCAGGCTGACGGTAGGGCGCGTGCGCGGTAGGCTGACTCGCAGCGCTCGCGAGGGCGGGCGCAAGCGAGAGGCGACGCGTGCTCCGTATCCGGCTCCGCCGCACCGGCCGCTCCAAGGCCCCCTACTACCGCGTGGTCGTGGCCGACCAGCGCGCGCCTCGTGACGGCGACTTCGTCGAGATCATCGGGCACTACAACCCGCGCTCGGAGCCGAAGGAGCTGGTCTTCAAGGAGGAGCGCGTGCGCCACTGGCTCTCCAAGGGCGCCCGGCCGAGCGAGACGGTGCACCGCCTGCTCCACCGCGAGGGCCTGATCGACGAGGCCCCGCCGCAGCGCCTGACCAAGCCGAGCCGCGCCCAGCGCGAGGCGGCCCCCGCCCCCGCCGCCCACCACGCAAACCGGGCAGACACCGATGAAATAGCTGAACGAGAA
>VXMT01000054.1 GCA_009840965.1 Chloroflexota bacterium | reverse complement strand
CACCGAGGGGCGGCGGCCAGCTCGTCGGCGCGCCAGGCCAGCTCCGCCATGCGCCGCCGCCCCTCGGTGCGCACCAGCGCCGTGGTCTCCTCGCCGCCGCGCCGCGCCGCCTCGGCGGCGCAGGGCTCCGCCCCGCTCGGCCCGAGCCGCAGCAGCGCGCGCAGCCGTGCGGGATCCCCGCCCAGCGCCGGCCCCACCTCGCACGTCGGCGCGAACCCGCCGCCGGGCAGCGGCAGCGGCCCGCCCGGCTCCGCCCGGTCGTCGATCCAGACGAGGTGCAGGACAAGCGCGCCGTACGCGGGATCACGGTCGTGGCCGTGGCGCACGAAGTCGCTGGCCGCGAGGTGTACCTCGACCGGCCCGCTGCGCACGACGCCCTCGGGTAGCAGGAAGGCCGCCTCGCGCACGTCCGGCCCCGGCCCGCGCCCCGCGCGTCCCGGCCGCAGCAGCGGCCAGGGCAGTGTGTCCGCGGGCGTCCGCCCGAGCAGCCAGAGCGCGACCAGCTCGTGCTCCTGCAACGGCGGCGCGTCCGCCCTGTCCGCCCGTAGCCGGTACCGCGTGGCGGACTCGCGCACACGGTGCTCGCGAGGGCGAGCGTGGGCCACGACCGGCGGCGCGCTCATCGCGGCGTCCCCGCTTCGCCCTCACCCCCGACGCGGTAGTAGCCGGCCTGCTCGGCGACGAGCTGGAGCAGCCGCCGCGCCATGCGCCGCGGCTGCCGCGCGCGGCGCTCCCACTCGGAGACGGTCTGCTGGTTCGTGCCTATGCGATCCGCGAACTGGCGCTGCGTCTCGCCGAGGTGGCGGCGCAGCGCGCGCACGTCCTCCGCGCCCCACTCGCCCTCGGCGGGCGGCGGACGGCGGTAGCGGTACTCTGGCTCGCGCTCCGCCATTGTCCCCACTCCCCGCCGGACCCGCCGCCGGCCCTGCTCAGGCTCTCTCAGGATACATGAAATCATGTACGAGCACTGGCTAGCACTCTAACGGGGAGAGTGCTAAGATTCTCGCCGACCAGAACGCGAACAGGTGAATCAGGCAAGCAGGAGGACAGTGAGATGAGCACTTCGGTCGTTCCCCTGACGGACCACATCGTGCTGCAGGCCGTCAAGGAAGAGGAGATCACGGCATCCGGTCTCGTGATCCCGGACTCCGCGAAGGAGAAGCCGCAGCACGGTCACGTCGTCGCCGTCGGCCCCGGCAAGACCAACGACGCCGGCGTCCTCGAGACGATGGAGCTGGATGCCGGCGACCGCGTGCTCTACCAGAAGTACACGGGCCAGGACATCACCGTCGACAACGTCGAGTACATCATCATTCGCTTCCAGGACGTGCTCGCCAAGCTCGTCGACGGAAAGTAGCGCGCCCCCATGCCCGCCAAGACGATCAAGTTCGACGAGGACGCTCGCCGCTCGCTGCGCGCCGGCGTCGACTTGCTCGCGGGCGCCGTCGGCGTCACGCTCGGCCCGCGCGGCCGCAACGTGGTGCTCGACAAGAACTACGGCCCCGCCGTCATCACCAAGGACGGCGTGACCGTGGCCCGTGAGATCGAACTCAGCAACCGCTTCGAAAACATGGGCGCGCAGCTCGTCAAGCAGGTCGCGATCCGCACCAACGACGTGGCCGGCGCCGGCCCCACCACCGCCACCATCCTCGCCCAGGCGATCCTCCACGACGGCATCCGCAACATCGCCGCCGGCGCCAACCCGATGGCGATCCGCCGCGGCATCGAGGCCGCCGAACGCGTCGCCTCCGCGCGGCTGCAGGACGCCTCGTCCCCCGTCGAAGGCAAGGACACCGTCGCCGCCGTGGCCGGTATCGCCGGCAACGCCCGCGAGATCGGCGACCTCATCGCCGACGTCATGGAGAAGGTCGGCAAGGACGGCGTGATCACCGTCGAGGAAGGCAAGAGCATCGACGACGAGACCGAGTTCGTCGACGGCCTGCAGATCGAGCACGGCTGGATCTCGCCGCACTTCGTCACCAACCAGGATCGCCAGGAGACGGTGATCGAGGACCCCTACATCCTGATCACCGACCACAAGTTCACGGACATCAACGACCTGCTGCCGATCGTCGAGAAGACGCTGCAGATCTCCAAGAACCTGGTCGTGCTCTGCGACTCCTTCGAGGGCGACGCGCTGGCGACGATGGTCGTCAACAAGATGCGCGGCACCCTCAACTTCCTCGCCGTGCGCGCTCCCTCCTTCGGCGACCGCCGCAAGGCCTCGCTCGAGGACATCGCCGCCCTCACCGGCGGCACCTACCTCACCGCCGACATGGGCCGCTCGATCCGCGACGCCCAGGTCGCCGACCTCGGTCGCGCCCACCGCGTCGTCTCCGACAAGTCGCGGACGACGATCATCGACGGTTACGGCACCGACGAGGGCATCCAGGCGCGGATCCGCCAGATCCGCGCCCAGGTCGCCGACGTCCCCTCCGCCTACGACCGCGAGAAGCTGCAGGAGCGGCTCGCCAAGCTGGCCGGCGGCGTCGCGGTGATCAAGATCGGCGGCGCCACCGAATCGTCCGTGCGCGAGAAGAAGTTCCGCGTGGAGGACGCCCTCTCCGCCACCCGCTCCGCCG
>VXMT01000223.1 GCA_009840965.1 Chloroflexota bacterium | reverse complement strand
AATCGTTTGACTGTACAATCTCCGTGTGCCCCCCCCCAGCCCACTCGCGCGCCTCCCGGCCCCGGGGGTGGTGGGGGGGGCCCGCGACCGAGGCTGCCGACCGCGACACGGTTGCATCAATTGACTGGCGAGGACTCGTTTCCTTCCCAAGCGTGCCGGAGGCCGACATCCGGATTGTGGCGCTGCCCGAGGGTGAAGACCCAGATTCAATGGCGCGCAACAACCCGGACGATCTGCGCGCGCTGATCGACGCCGCACGCCCGGTCGCGGACCACCTCTTTGACGTAATTGAGGGGAACACCGATCTCGAGGATCCCCGATCCCGCAGCCAGGCTGCCGAGGCATTCGCACCGATCGTCGAGGCAATGAAGGACCCGGTGGAGCGGTCGCACTGGCTCCAGCGGCTGGCGCGCCTCGGTCGCATAGACGAGTCCGAAGCTCTGAAGCTTGTAGAGAAGGCGAAGGGTCCGGTCCGCCCGACGCCCGTGCCGTCCTCACGAGAGTTGGCCGCCGCGACGCGGCAGCCTGCACCTTCCGGGGCGCAGCCTGCCGGCACCGTATCGGGCGAGTCGGAAATCCTGTGGTTCCTGATCCACTTCCCTTCATGTCGCGAAGCCGGAGAGGCACTCGAGCCCGGCACGTTCGAGGACGGAGCGCACGCTCGCCTCTTCGCCGCTTGGCACACCGGGGAGAATCTTGGTGATCGCGTGGCTGAGTCGGATGATGAGGTTCAGGGACTCTATGCACTGCTGCTCGGCATGGAGATGCCTGAAGCATACGCACAGATGACAGACGCGGTGCGGAATCAGTTTGTGAGTGAGACTGCCAAGGAACTGCCGAGGCGGCGCTCCAAGGCTCGCATGCGCTTCACAGGGATCGACTGGGCGGAGCAATCGGCCAAAGCTCGTCGCGAAGAGGACGCGCCAGTGCTGGCGAACGCACGAGCGATGGTCATCGGCGACACTCCTCAAGCGGATACGTCGCCCGAACACCTGGAACTCAGTACAGGACTCGTCGACATGGATGGGCGACACCGCGTCTTCGCCTCGGCTGGCGCGGGCAACGGCGAGCACATCGAACAACCGGAGACACACAGCGATTCGAACGGTGGATTGGAAGCGCCGGACGGCGCAGAGTGAACGAGCGGAACGGGGGAACGAGATGACCCAGACCTTTGAGCCCGCGGGCATGGAGGAGCTGCTGACCAAGGGCCGGCGCTCCGGGCAGGTCTCTGCCGAAGACGTGCTCGCCGCGATCCCCGAGGCGGAAACCAGCCGCGAGCGGCTCTCCGCGATCGTCGCGCAGCTCTCCGAGAACGGCATCACCGTGCGCATCGACTCGGACGGCGAGAGCCGTGCGGCCAGCGCCGCCGTCGAGGAAGCGCGCCGCATCGTCGACGAGGCCGTCGGCATCGACGACCCGGTGCGCATGTACCTGCGCGAGATCGGCAAGGTGCCGCTGCTCACCGCCCAGGACGAGAAGCGGCTGGCGCGCGCCATGGAAGAGCGCGATCACGTCATCAAGGTGATCGTGCGCCTCTTCACCGACGAGGACGAGTTCGAGGAAGGTGACCTCGACCACGTCGTCAAGGCCGTCGTACAGATCATCCGCGACGAGATCGACGCGATCGTGACGAGCCCGGCGACGGCGCTGCTCGGCTTCCGCCGCCAGCGGCAGGACCGGGGCGCCTACGGGGACCTGGCTGCCGAGATCCTGCGACGCTTCCGCGCCGAGCGGACCGCCTACGGCCAGGTCTTCGTCGGCCTCGTGCGCGAGTTCCAGAAGTCGCGGCCCGTCTACCAGGCCGTCAGCCGCCACCTCGACTCGCCCCGCCAGTCCGTCTCCGAGCGGATCAACTGCGAGATGAAGTGCTGCCGCCCGGGCGACCCCGCCGCCGCCGCGGAGCCCTTCCGCGCGACCGTCGACTACGAGCTGGACGAGGGCGCGCACCTCTACCTGCAGGACTTCTTCGGCTGGGACGAGGCGCGCGCCAAGCTCGCGCTCGAGGAGATCTCGATCGTCACGCACATCCTGCGGCCGGAGCACATCGGCTGGGCCGCCGCGATCGCCGGCTCCGAGCCGAAGGTCTTCCCGCCCAAGCCCGGCCTCGCCGAGGAGCTGGCGGCGCGGCATGGCGGCGCGCTCAAGTTCTACTTCGACCGCATCATCCACGAGGGCGCGCGCTCCGAGCGCCAGCTCACCGAGGCCAACCTGCGCCTCGTCGTCTCGGTCGCCAAGAAGTACATCGGCCGCGGGATGTCCCTGCTCGACCTGATCCAGGAGGGCAACATCGGCCTGATCCGCGCCGTCGAGAAGTTCGACTACCGCAAGGGCTACAAGTTCTCGACCTACGCGACGTGGTGGATCCGCCAGGCGATCACGCGCGCCATCGCCGACCAGGCGCGCACGATCCGCATCCCCGTGCACATGGTGGAGACGATCAACAAGCTCGTCCGCGTCTCGCGGCGGCTCGTGCAGGAGTACGGCCGCGAACCGACCTCCGAGGAGATCGGCCGCGAGCTCGACCTGCCGCCCGAGCGCGTGCGCGAGATCATGAAGGTCTCGCAGGAGCCGGTCTCGCTGGAGACGC
>VXMT01000082.1 GCA_009840965.1 Chloroflexota bacterium | reverse complement strand
CCCCCCCCCCCCCCCCCCCCCCCCCCCCCCCCCCCCCCCCCCCCCCCCCACCCGAGGCGCGCATCACGCGCGCCGCTCCGCGCCTCGGCGAGCACACCGCCGAGGTGCTCGCGGAACTCGACGCAGCCGTCGAGGCGAACGGTGCAAGCCCAGGCACGAGCGACGGCCGGGCGCACTCGCAGCTCCCGCTCGAGGGCCTGCGCGTCGTCGACGTCTCGCAGGGCATCTCCGGGGCGCTGTGCGCGATGCAGCTCGGCGACCTCGGCGCGGACGTGGTGAAGCTGGAGCCGCCCTCGGGCGACTGGCTGCGCGCGATCGGGCCGTTCGTCGAGCCCCCGAACGGCGCGGCCCCCGAGGGCGCACTGTTCCTGCAGTTCCAGCGCAACAAGCGCGGCATCGCCGCCGATCTGAAGACGGGGGCAGGCGCCGAGATCCTCGCGCGCCTGCTCGAGGATGCCGACGTGCTCGTCGAGGGCTACCGGCCAGGCGTGATGGAGCGCCTCGGCTTCAGCTACGAGGCGCTGCGCGAGCGCCATCCGCGCCTCGTCTACTGCTCGATCAGCGGCCACGGCAGCCGCGGCCCGCTGGCCGGCGCTCCGGCCAGCGAGATCGACATCCAGGCGATCGTCGGCTCGAACCGCCACATCGGACGGCCCGAGGATCCCCCGCTGCGCTTCGGGTACGACTTCGCGCAGCACGCGGCGGGGATGGCCGGCTTCCAGGCGATCCTCACCGCCCTGCTCTGGCGCGACCGCCACGGCGCCGGCCAGCACGTCGAGACCTCGATGCTGGCGGCCCTCACCGCGATCCACCAGTGGACCTTCACTGCCGAGCGCTCGCAGGACTCGCTCGAGGGCCGGGCGTTCACGGGGCTGACCGACCCGCCCGACCACGGCTTCGAGACCGCCGCCGGACCGGCGCTGATCACGCTGCGCGGCGACGAGGGCGGCTGGAACGCCTTCCTGATCGCCATCGACCGCCCCGAGGTGCTGCTCGACGACCGCTTCAGCGGCCCGCGCGGGATGATGGACAACCTTGCCTACCTGCCTCCGGAGATCAACGAGACGTTGCGCAAGTGGCGCTTCGAGGATCTGCGCCGCATCGTCCAGGACGAGCTGGGCGGCACGATCGTCCCGATGCACACGATCGAATCGCTGCTCAAGAGCGAGCAGGTCGCGGCGCTGGAGATGGTGCGCCGCCTCGAGGGCCACGCCACCCTCGGCGACCTCAAGACGGTCGCGCCGCCCTGGACCTTCGAGGAGCCGTGGACCGCGCTGCGCCGCCCGCCGCCCGTGCTCGGCCAGCACACCGCCGAGGTCCTCGCCGAGCTCGGCTACAGCGACGGCGATGTTGCGCGCCTTGCGAAGGCGGGGGCGGTGGTGGTGTGGCAGGATCAGCCGTTGCCGCGGGGCAGCTAGCTGTCGGTCAAGTCTGCCCCGTCCCGGTCACGGGCGAGTGGCTCGGCACTATCGATTCTGTCGTCGTAGAGGTCCTCACGCCTGAGACTCAGATCCCTCGGCCACGCGCCCACGCTTCGGACGGGCCACACCTCGTCGAGGGTCAGCCGTCGAGCGGTCTCGCGGTGCTTCCGCTTGGGCATCGGCTTCTCGGCCTCCACGCCCCCTACGCCTCCCGCGTGAACAGAAGCCCGCCGCCGCGACGCAGCGGGGAGCCGGCGAGGGCGACCGAGACCTCGGCGCCCTCGACCTGGCGCGGGCCGGCGCGGCCGGAGACCTGGCGCGCGGCTTCGGCGATGTGGCCCATGCCGTGTAAGCGGCCCTCCGAGAGCGATCCGCCGAAGGTGTTGACCGGCAACTCCCCACCGAGGGCGACCCGGCCGTCCTGCACGAAGGCGTGCGCCTCGCCCTCGGGACAGAAGCCCGCCGCCTCCAGCCAGTAGTAGGTCGACGGGCTGAAGCCGTCGTAGAGCTGCGCCGCGTCCACGTCGCCCGGCCCGAGGCCGGAGCGCGACCACAGCTTGCCCGCGGTCGATGCGCCGCAGGCCATGTAGTCGTCGAGCATGTAGTTCACGTACGTCGGCCGCGCGGCGGTGTGCTGGCCCCAGGCGGCGACGTAGGCGGGCGGCCTCGGGAGGTCGCGAGCGCGCTCGGCGGTCGTCAGCACGAGCGCCGCGCAGCCCTCGACGGGGATGTCGCAGTCGAAGAGGCAGATTGGCTCCGAGATCATGCGCGCGGCCAGGTAGTCGTCGACCGACATCGGCGTGCCGTTGAAGAAGGCCGCCTCGTTGAGCTGGGCGTTAGCCCGGCTGTTCGTGACCAGCGAGGCCATGTCCTCGCGGGTCGCGCCGTAGCGGTGCATGTAGCGCTGGTAGGCGACGGCGTGGAGCTGGAAGGGGCTCGTGTAGCCGTAGGGCGCGGTGAACTGGCTGTCGCCCCCGGCGACCGCCTCGCGCCAGGCGCCGTAGGTGCCCGCCGGACGGTGCATCGCGCGCCAGACGAGGGCGTACGTGCAGGCTCCCGCCAGCAGCGCGTTCACCGCTTCGATGATCGCGCTCGGGATCAGCCCGGCCGAGACCTGCGCGTACCACTCGACCTCCGGGCCGATGTCGAGGTGGTCGATCAGGAAGGCGGCGGGCACGAGATCCTCGCCGGCACGGTTGCCCGCCCCGCGGAACGGCTGGTCCGGGTGCGTCGCCAGCCCGTCGATCTGCGAGGGCTCGACGCCGGCGTCGGCGATCGCCGCTCGGCACGCCTCGATCGCGAGCTGCCCCAGCGGGCGCTCGTGGGTGCGCGTCAGCTGCGAGAAGCCGATGCCGACGACGGCGGTCTGGCCCCTGGCTGCCCACATCGTCGCCTCCTCAGCCGCCTGCCGGCCGGAACTGCGGCAGCGCGATCGCCTCGCCCTCGGCAGCCTCGATTGGCTCGAACACGACCTCGACCGGCGCGCCGATGGCGACCCAGTCCGCCTCGCCGGCGGGCAGGTCGCTCAGCAGGTAGAGCTGCGGCTGCTCCTCGAGCTCCACGATCAGGTTGACGTAGGGCACGGCCTGCTCGAAGCCGGCGACGTTGCGCTGGTGGTTGGTGGTGAAGCTGTGCACGACGCCGCGCCCGCTGACGGCGCGGTACGAGAGGTCCGCCGCGGTGCAGCGCTCGCAGAGCGGGCGCGGCGGGTGCTGGTAGTGGTCGCACTCCTCGCAGTGCTGGATCGCCAGCTCGCCGCGTCCGGCGCCCTCCCAGTACGCCCGCGAGAGCGCGTCGAGAACCGGCCGCGGGCGGTCAGGGGAACGCTCGTCCGCCTGCCCCGAGGACGTCACGTCAGTCACGCAGGATCTCGAGCGCCTTCGCGATCTGGCCGTCGTCGGCGGGGTCGTCCGGCAGTGGGAAGCGCAGCGAGACCGGCAGGTCGCCGTAGCGCTCCTTCAGCAGGTGCGCGGAGTCGATGTAGTCGCCGCTGATCGCGATCTCGTCGACGAGGTCGTCGCTCAGCAGGTCCGCCAGCTCTCCCCAGCGGTTCTCGCGAGTGAGCTCGCGCAGCCGCGCGCCGACCTCCTCGATGCCGCGCAGGCGCAGCGGACCCCAGTAGTTCGGGGTCGAGTACATGATCCCCATCTGGCGGCGGTTGGCCTCGCGCGACTCCGCGATCTCCTCGGCCGTCGCGCCGGTGTTCATGTAGGGCGAGACCATGATGTCGACATCGCCGAGCGTGCGCCCGCCGCGCTGTGCGCCCGCCTCCACGGCGGGAATCGCAAGCTCGCGGATGGCGCGCGGGTCGCTGTTGCAGCTGTGCGTGAAGAAGCCGTCGGCGACCTCGCCGGTGAGCCGCGTCATCGCCGGGCCGACCGCGCCGAGGTAGATCGGGATCTCCGGATGCTCGATCGGTTCGGGCGTGAAGTAGGGCTGCATGCGCGTAAAGCGATAGTGCTCGCCCTCGAAGCGCAGGCGCGTGCCGTCCTGCGCCGCCCAGGTCTCGAAGATCGCGCGCAGCGCCTGCACGTACTCGCGCATGCGCGGCACGGGCGGCGTCCACGGCATCGAGAAGCGCTGCTCGATGTTCGCCTTGACCTGCGTGCCGAGGCCAATCACGAAGCGCCCGCCGGAGAAGTCCTGCAGGTCCCAGCAGGCGTAGGCGAGCGACATCGGGCTGCGCGAGAAGGCGACGAAGACGCTGACGGCGACGCGCAGCTCGCTGGTCGTGGCGAGGGCGGCCCAGGCGTTGACCGAGCCGTCGTGCACGCCCTCGGAGACGGTCAGCCCATCGTAGCCAAGCGCCTCGACGCGGCGGGCGTAGTCGCCCACCTCTTTCGGCGGCATGTCGCGAGGCTTCGAGGCCCAGACTTGCATGGCGGCTCTCCCCAGCGGCTCCGTGGTGGCTTGCTAGCGGCCTTCGGTGGCCGGCTTCCCGACCTCGTTGTACGCCCCGCAGGCGGGACAGCGCAGGACGAGGTTGTAGATCTCCCAGCTCCAGGCGTCCTCGACGAGCACCGCGCCGCAGGCGCCGCAGTAGAAGCTGTCGCCGCCGCCCCGCCGCAGCAGCGGCGTCTGCTCGCCGTCGACGACGATGCGCACGTGCGTCTCGGGCAACTCGATGACCTGAAGCGCTTCCGCCATCCTGATCGCCTCCCGGCGCCCGCCGCGCGGCCAGAGTCTACGTCACGCGCGCGCTTCGGGCTCCCCGTCCTCATCCGCGCGTAGCTCGTCGACCGCGGCGCGGACACGCTCGGCGGTTTCGCGCAGTTGCGAGGCGTTCTCGTACGGGTGGCGGGGCCAGAAGAAGCCGCGCAGGCCGTCGCCGCGCGAGCGCGGCACCACGTGCACGTGCAGGTGCGGCACGCTCTGGCTGACGCCGTTGTTGATCGCCACGAAGCTGCCCTCGGCGGCCATCGCCTGCGGCACGGCGCGGGCGAGCAGCTGCGTGCGCTGCAGCAGCGGACCGGCGTCCCCGGACGGCAGGTCCGGCAGCGTCCCGGCGTGCTCGCGCGGGATCAGCAGCGCGTGTCCGTGGAAGACCGGGCGGTGGTCGAGGAAGGCGAGGAAGCGCTCGTCCTCGAGGACGACCGCCGCCTCCGCCTCGCCCGCGGCGATCGCGCAGAAGATGCAGCGAGGCCGGCGTTGCGCCGTCACGCCGGCTCCGCGCGCGCCTCGAGGGCGCCCGCGACGAGCGCGGCGATGCCGGTGGTGATCGGCACGGCGGCGACAATGCCGATGCTGCCGACCAGCGTGCGCACGATCTCCGTCGCGATCAGCTCGCGGCTGATCAGCAGGCCGAGCGGCTCCGGCTGGACCGACAGGATCACGAGCAGCGGCAGCGCCGCTCCCGCGTATGCGAGCACCAGCGTGTTGACCGTCGAGGCGATGTGATCGCGGCCGACGTTCAGCCCTCGCGAGAACAGCTCGCCCGCGCCGAGCAGCGGGTTCGCCCTCCGCAGCTCGAAGACCGCGGAGGACTGCGTGGCCGTCACGTCGTCGAGGACGCCGAGTGCGCCGATGATCATGCCGCCCAGCAGCACCCCGCGCGCATCGATCGTCCCGCCGGCGAGCAGCTGCAGCGTCGCCTCCTGGTCGCCGGCGAGCCCCGTCAGCGCGGTGACTTCGACCGCCATGGTCGCGAGCAGCACGGCGAGCAGCAGGCTCAGCACCGTCCCAACGAGGGCGGCGCCGGTCTTGCGGCTCGCGCCGTGGGCGAGCACGAGCGTGGTCGTCATGATCACGCTCGCGCCAATCAGCGTCGCGAGCAGCGGGCTCATCCCGGAGAGGATCGCCGGCACGATGAAGCGCACGATCACGAGGAAGCTCGCGACGAGGCCGACCAGCGACCAGACGCCTCGCCAGCGCCCGATCAGCACCACGGCCGCCGCGAAGATCGCTCCCAGCACCCAGAGTGGGGCCGTGCGCAGCCGGTCGGCGATGAAGTACGCGGTCTCGCCGCCGCCTGCCTCGTAGGCCGTGACCAGCACGTCGTCACCGGGCTCGACCCGGATCGCGAACGCATCATCGCTCGCGAGCTGCCGCTCGATGGTCACCTGCTCGCCGCCGTCGAGGCGCACCCCGATCCGCTCGGAGACGAGCGTCACTCCGCCGTCGGTCTGTTCGCGGCCGGTCTCCTCGACGCTGATGACGACGGCTTCGCCGCTCTCGCCGTCGAAGGGGTTGATCGAGGGCGTCTCGAACACGTCGGCGGCGGGCAGCACGACGACGAAGACGATCAGCAGCAGCGCGATCGCGGCGTAGACGATCGCCTGCGGCCTCGGCGGCGGTTCGAACGAGAGACTCATGGCCGGAGTCTGGCGCGGCTTGCGCTGCCGCGCCACCCGCACCGCGAGGCGCTACTCTTGAGGTGCGAGGAGGTCCTTGAAACATGAGCAGCCTCGCCGAGGCCCTGCGCAGCCGCTCGCCGCTCCGCCCCGGAGCGCCTCGCCCGCGCCGGATCGTCGTGCTGCTCGGACTCGGCGCGGTCCTCGTCTGGGCCGTGTGGCAGGGCGCGCACTCGCACGACGGGCTCGCGCCGGTGGCGCGTGACCTCGGCGCCGAGACGCCCGCTCGCGTCATCACCGTCGATGCCTCGACGGGGCAGTTGGACCTCAGTGGACTGGCCGTGCGACCCGGTGAGGTGATCGACTTCGTGCTCGAGGGCAGCGCGGGCGCGCCGCACCGCTTCGTGCTCAGTGGGCTCGGCGGGGCCGAGATCGACGAACGCCTCGCGCCCGACGGCGACACGGTGATCCGCATCCGCGCGCCGCAGCAGGGCGCGCTCAGCTTCTTCTGCGTCGTTCCCGGCCACGAGGGACTGCACGGCAGCCTCGTGGTCGATGTCGGGGGCGAGCGCGGCGGCAGTTGACGCGCGCCGCCACGCTCGCCATCCTCGCAGCGTTCGGCGTTCCTGGCGGAGGGATTGCCATGGCTGACAACGGAAACACGGCGCTGACGCTGCACTGGCCCGAGCTCATGAACGAGGAGGGCTTTGGCCTGCTCTGGTTCGCCTCCTGGATCGTCGACGAGGACGAGGGCGGCGAGGGCGAGTGGTTCTACAGCGGGCGCGGTGGCGAGACGCAGATCGCGCCGATCCCGGCCGAGGCGATCGGCGTGCGCATCCGCCGCTGGCCGTCCGAGGGCCTCGAGGCGGAGTACGTGGACGTGCTACTCGCCGACGGCCCGGGCGAGGTCTGGGCCGAGCAGCTGGACTTCGACCGCAAGCAGCCGTTCGCGCGCATCCCGGCCGACCCGAAGAGCGCCGTCCGCGGCATCGACGAATAACGCCACCCGCCCCGTAACGAGGACCGCCCGGTCCCCTCTCCCCGAGGGAGAGGGCGGAGGGTGAGGAGACCTACCGCTCGCCGGCCGGCGCCGGATCCGGCTTCAGCACACCGATCGGGCCGATCGTGCCTCGGCTGATGCGCTGCACCACCGGCGCGACCACGCCGACCGTGTCCCAGAGCTGGGCGTGCCGCCAGGCAGGCTCGCGCTTGCGGCCGTCGCCCTGCAGGTAGACCTGCACGGCCGCCTCGAACTCGGGGCCCTCGAGGGGGAAGTCGTAGCCGTGCTCCTCCTCGATCGCGCGGTTGATGTCCATCTCCACCTGGTCCGGACGACCCGAGAGATGCCCGAGCTCCGTCCCGCTTCCGTCGAGGAAGACGATCGTCGGGGTGCCGGTCTCACCGTAGTTGTTGGTGCGCGAATCCACTACACCCTCGTTGCCCTCGGCGGGCAGGATCGAGAGGTCGACGCCGAAGATGTCGGCGACCTTCGCCATGACGGCAACGCCGCGCCAGTCGTCGGGGGTTGTGGGGTCGGTGACGACCAGGGCGCGCAGCGAGCCGCCGACGAACTCGATCGCGCGCTCCATGCGCCCGCGGTCGTCCTCGACCGGCTCGTACTCGTTGAAGTGACGCTGGAACTCCTCGCGGTGGGCAGGGAGGCCGCCGAGCCACTCCTGGAAGTCGTGGGCGCCGGCGTCGAAGAGATCCGCCAGGTTCTCGCTCATGTTCTCCTCCACGATCGTTCGCCGGGATCGGCGCGCAGCCTATCAGGCATCGAGCGGCCTCGCTGTGTGGCGCCGCACCCGGACACGAGCGAGCCGCCCGCGCGGGCGGCGCGCCTTGGCGGCGTACGCGGACGGCCCTAGCGGTCGTTGCCGTCGATGTCGTAGTCGTACTGCTCCGGCACCGGGAAGCCGAAGAGGCGCGCGGCGTTGAGGCCGAGCACGTTGCGGCGCTCTTCCTCGGTGAGCTTGCCCATGGTGCGGGCGATCGCCTCGTCCGAGTGCGGCCAGGAGCCCTCGTGGTGCGGGTAGTCGCTGCCCCACAGGGCATTGCCCGTGATCTGGTAGTCGCGGGCGAGCATGATTCCCGCCGGGTCTTCCTGGAAGGAGGCGAAGCACTGCTGCCGGAAGTAGTCGCTGGGCAGCATCTTCAGCTTCGGGAATACCCAGAAGTGGTGCTTCTCGTAGGCCTCGTCCATCCCCGAGAGCATCCACGGCACGAAGCCGATGCCCGACTCGATCGTCCCAAAGCGCATCTTCGGGTGCCGCTCGAGGATGCCCGAGGCGCAGAAGTGCGTGAACGGCTCGATCGCCGGGGTCAGCGCGTGCGTGACGTAGTTGATCACCGCGCCGCCCTCGCCGCTCGCCGTGCGCGGGTCCTTGCCCGTGGCGACGTGGCAGGTCAGCGGCACGCCCGCGTCCTCGATCGCGTGCCAGAGCGGCTCGAACATCGGCGAGTTGTAGCCGATCTGCGAGCTCTTGGCGCCGGCGCTCTCGTGGAACGGCCGGACCGGGATGTTGAGCGCGCGGAAGCCCAGCTTGACCGCCCGCTCGACCTCCTTGATCGCCTCGTCCACGTCGGCGGGCGCGATCAGCGCGGCCGGCATGGTCACGTCGAAGTGGTCGCCCAGGACGTCGTAGTACCAGTCGTTCTGCGCCCGGCAGAGGGCGGTCGCGAGCCTCGGGTCCGGCGTGGCCCAGGCCATCAGGCCCCCGCCGTTGGGGAAGACGACCTCGGCGTCGACGCCATCGCGGTCGTGGTCGTTCCAGCGCTTCTCGTAGTCGAAGTAGCCGCCCATCGAGCGCTCGCGGTCCTCGCCGGAGAGCTTGAAGTCGCGGATCTTCATCGGGCGCAGGCCCTCGGTGATCGACCACTTCACGCCGTTCTCGTCCACCTCCTGGCGAGGCAGGCGGTGGCGGAAGCGCTTGTCGACGCGCTTCTCGAAGAGGTCGGGCGGGCCGTTGATGTGGTTGTCCGCCGAGACCATGAAGTAGCGGTCACGGATCTCCGCAGTGGGAATCCCCGACTCGCCCATCACGGTGGTGCCGGTGGACTTGTTCGTCGGGGTAGGTGGAGGTGCTATCGCCATACGTCATCGCCTTCCCTGAACGCTGCGGACCGGATCCGCTCCCCTTCCGCGCATTATTACACACCGAGGGCGTTGCGGGACGCCTCCTCGGGCCCCGCTTGCGCCCTCGGTCCCTGCTATCCCTCCTGCGCCGTGTAGCGCAGCAGCGTGAAGAGGTTCGTGCCGACCAGTTCGCCATCCTGGTTGTAGTAGTTGTTGAGCACCGTCGTGAAGTAGCCGGGGCCGAGCCGCGTCTCCTTCAGGCCCGAGCAGTTCACGAGCTCCGTCGAGGCGGAGACGCGGTCGCCCGGACGCAGCGGCTTGCCGTAGGCCTGCTCCGAGATCGTGGCGATCGTCGCCGTCGCGCCCGGCGGGTCGAAGCGGGCCGAGGCCATGGTCGGCCCGCTCCGGGGCGGCCACGGTCCGCGCTCCGGCTTCCCGACATCCGGCGCGTCCGGGTTGACGCCGCTGCGGCCGGGCCGGTCCATCGTCCAGGTGATGAGCGCCATCGGCGGGGCGATGATCCCGCCGTGGCGGCTGTTGCGCGCGTACTCGCTGTCCTCGTAGAGCGGGTTGGCGTCCTCGATCATGTCCGCCCAGTACATGATCTGGACCTCGCTCACCGGGTAGGCGCCATGGCGCGGCTCCGACTCCTTGCCGAGCCACTCGTGCGCGAAGTCCGGGAAGCCGGGGTCCAGCTCGATCTGCGGCTTCTCCAGCTCCAGCCGCGGCTTCACCGCGCCGCCCTCGCGCGACGGCAGCGCCATCGTCGCCGTCGAGATGCAGGCCGTGCCGAGGTGGTTGCGCGAGTTCAGCTCCAGCTCCACCAGGTAGTCGTCGCCGTCGCGCCGCTTCCCGGAGACGCGGCCCTCGAGGATGGCGGTGTCGCCGGGGCAAGTCTGGCCGATCATACGCAGCGTGGTCGCGCGGAAGTCCGCGTCCGGGCCGCACCAGTCGGTCACGAAGCGGCCGAACAGCGCCTGGTTGAACATCGTGTTCACGAACTGGTCGCGGCTGCCGATCGACTTCGTGTACTCGGAGTCGTGGTGGTACGGCATGAAGTCGCGCGTGCCGGCCACTCCCATCACGAGGTTCTTGACGGTGATCGGGTATTCGAGCACGGGCAGTTCGTCGCCCTCGTTGACGTCTTCCCAGAGCAGTGAGTCGGTCATCGCACATCCTTCCGCGCACGCGGCTGCCCGTCCTTCCTACCCTCGCCGCGTGCGCCTGTCCAGCGCGCGCGCCCGCTGCGAGGGAACCGGAGCGCGGCAGATCGCGTATTGGTATGCAGGGGGCTACGCGGATCCCCGGCGCTCGGCCGGGGAGCAACGGGAAGAGAGCGTTGCCCATGATCTCGATGACGCGACGGCTGCTGCTCACGCTCGCTGCCGGCGCCCTGCTGCTGGCCCCGCTGGTCGCCGTGCAACTCGCGACGGGCGCCGGGCGGGCACACGCCTGTTCCTGCGTCGAGCCGGCCCCGCCCCTCGATGCGCTCGAAGGCGCCGCCGCCGTCTTCACGGGGACGGTGGTCTCCTTCGAGACGTACACGTTCGAGGTGGACTTCGGGTCCGACCGGAGCGAGTCCTACTGGTCGGTGGAGATCGAGGTCGACACGGTCTGGAAGGGCCCCGTCACCACGACAACCTACGTGTACATCTGGCACGGGGCCGCCTGCGGATTCGACTGGTTCGTCGAGGGCAAGGACTTCATTGTCTACGCCTTCCAGCGAGACTTCCCCGGAGTGGACGCGGACACGCTGTTCGTCAGCCTCTGCAGCCGCAGCGCGCCAATCGACCGCGCCGAGGAGGACCTGCAAGCGCTCGGCGAAGGGCAGCTCCCCGAGGACGGCGTCACGGGCGCCGACCCCACATCGAGCGCCGAGCGGGAAGGGGCACCGACGCCGACCTCGCAAGACCCGCCACGGAGCCCGGCCCCTCCGACCACCGGCTCCGGACCGGCCCTCGAGGACGGCGGCCGCATCGCCGGCCCCGGCGCCAGCGATGCCGCGACAACGCGCGATGCGCCCGTCGGGCCGCCCGCCTGGGCGATCCCGCTCCTCGGAGGCTTCGTAGCGGCCTCGGTCCTCGTCCGGCTCGCGGTGCGGCCGCGGCTACGAGCGTAGGCTGAGACGGGGTGCGCATGGCTTGGGTACCACGACGGCTGATGCTCCTGCTGGCCGGCAGCGCCTTGCTGCTGGCCCCGCTGCTCGCCGTGCAGCTCTCGGCGGGCGCAGGGCGGGCTCATGCGTGCCTATGTGAGCCCGCGACGCACGCCGAGCTGTTTGGGTGGGCCGACGCAGTGTTCTCGGGGCAAGTCATCTCGGGAGCCCGGTTTCTTGGAACGGTCGTGATACGCGTCGATACGGTGTGGAAGGGGACGGTGACTTCCACCACGTCCGTGAATCCGGACGACGGCACCTCCTGCTCGTACGGGGGTTTCGTGAACGACGAGGACTACCTCGTCTACGCCTACGTCTCTCCGGACGACGGGACCCTGACCACCTGGGCGTGCAGCGGGACCGCGCCGCTCGAATCCGCCCAGCGCGCCTTGCAGATCCTGGGTGAAGGTCGGGCTCTTGAGCCCGGCGTGACGCCGACCGAGTCCGGATCCAGCGATGGCGAGTCGAGCCCCGCCTCGGGAACACCCAGACCCGCGCCAACATCCTCAGACGCGGAGCGGGCTCCGGCCCCTCCGGCCACCGGCTCCGGACGGGCGATCGAGGACGGCGAGCGCATCGCCGGCCCCGGCACCAGCGACGCCGCGACAACGCGCGATGCGCCCGCCCCGCCACCCGCCTGGGCGATCGCGCTCCTCGCAGCGCTCGTCGCAAGCGCGACCCTCGTCCGGCTCGCGGTGCGGCCGCGGCTACCGGAGTAGGCTGAGACGGGGCGTGCATGGCCTGGATCCCGCGGCGGCTGATACTCCTGCTGGCCGGCAGCGCCCTGCTGCTGGCTCCGCTGCTCACCGTCCAGCTCGCAGCGGGCGCCGGGCGCGCGCACGCGTGTTCCTGCGCTCCCCCGACGCCCGACGAGGCGTTCGAGCGGGCCTCCGCCGTCTTCCTGGGGCGGGTCGTGGAGATCTCCGGGAAGTGGGAGAGGGATATCGAGATCGAGGTCGACACGGTCTGGAAGGGATCGCTCGCGCCCACCACAGTCCTGCGCAGGCCATCGGAATGCGGATACCCCGGCTTCTCAGCGGGCGAGGAGTATCTCGTCTTCGCCCAGGACTACGAAGACTCCCTAGTCGCCTTCCTGTGCGGTGGGACGGTGCGGCTCGAGTATGCGCGGGACTACCTGCCGACGCTCGGCGAGGGACAGGCTCCCCAGGCCAGCCTCCCGGGAGACAGGCTGCTCGCGCTGTCGATGCTGCTCCTGATAACGATGGCGGCAGCCGTGATCCTCTGGCTGGCGGCATGGCACCTCAACCGGAGTAGCCGCCGCTAGCGGAAGTGCGGGATCACCTCGTTGCCGATCAGCTCGAGGTGGCGCGGCACCTCCGAGGGCTCGCACGACCAGTTGCAGATGAAGTAGCGCACCCCGGCGTCGATGAACGTCTCCAACCGCCGGATCACGTCGGCGGGGCTGCCGAGAATGTCGTAGCGCGCGATGCGGGCGGAGAGGTCGCGGCCGTAGCGCAGCTTCCGCGCGGCCGCCTCCAGCGCCTCGTCGTAGGAGTCGCGCATCAGCCAGAAGGTCGTGAGCGCCCACTCCATGCTGGAGACGTCGCGCCCTATCTCCTCGGCGTGGGCGCGGATCGCCGTCACGCTCTCGCGGTACATCTCGGGCGTCATGTAGTAGGGATCCCAGGCGTCCGCGTACCTCGCGGCCCGCTGGATCGCGCCGGTCGTGCTCTTGAAGCGCGGCTTACCGTCCGGGCCGGTTTCGACGCCGCCCGGCCGGCCGCCGACCCAGATTGGCGGGTGCGGGTGCTGCAGCGGCTTCGGCTCCATCGTGATGCCCTCGAAGCGGAAGCGCGGGCTGTCGTACCCCGACTCCGGCTCCGTCCAGAGGCTGCGGACGATCTCGATGCCCTCGTCGGTGCGGCGGCCGCGCTCACTCAGCGGGACGCCGAAGCCCTCGAACTGCTTCGGGAACTCGCCGCCCACGCCCACGCCGAGGATGGCGCGGCCGCTGGAGAGCACGTCGAGCGTGCCGAACTGCTTCGCCACCCAGGCCGGGTGGTGCAGCGGCAGCAGCAGTACGTCCGAGCCGACCGTGATGCGCGAGGTCGCGGCGGCCGCGAAGCAGAGCGTAGCGAACGAGTCGTACGACGGATCGCGGTTCGTGGGCGTCTCGCCCGCCCAGAACCCGTCGAAGCCGAGGTCCTCGAGGCGTCGTGCGAACTCGCCGGGCGACAGCCCGGAGCGGTGCGAGTAGAAGGCGCCGAAGCCGATGCGTTCGATGGCGCCCTCCTCCGGGCGTTCGGCCGCGTCCCTACGCTGCCGGGCGGAAGACCGGCAGCTGGTACTCGCCGTGCTGGTCCTCGCCGTCGAGCCAGTCGAGCTGCATCGCCAGGCAGTCGCGCAGATCCTCGGTCTCAAGGTCGAGCGGCTGGGTGACGAAGAGCGGGCCCTCGTCGAGTTCGACCATCAGCACGGTGTGCAGGGCCGGGTACTGCGCGAAGTAGGGCCGGTGGTAGATCACCCAGCAGAGCAGCGTGCCGCGGCCGCTCACCTCTTCCCACGAGTAGTCCTCGGAGAGGCAGCCGTCGCAGACCGGGCCGGGCGGCCAGCGGAAGCGGCCGCACTCGCCGCAGCGCTGGAGGCGCAGCTCCTGCTCCAGCGTGAACTCCCAGAAGCGCTCGGCGTGGGCGTCCATCACCCGAGGCGGGCGCTCGGTGGCCACGGTTAGCCGCCCTTCGTGTAGATCAGGCTCATGCACTTGCCGGCCACGTCGTGGGCGTACTGTGCGACCTCGGCGCCCTCGACCTGGCGATCGCCGAGGCCGCCGCGCAGCTGGCGCACCAGCTCCACCTGCTGGTTCCAGCTCTGCATGTAGCTCTCCGAGAGCATCCCGCCGCTGGTGTTGCAGGGCAGCTCGCCGCCGACCTCGATGCGCCCGTCCTGGATGAAGGCCCCGCTCTCGCCCTCGCCGCAGAAGCCGAAGCCCTCAAGGGTGAAGAGCAGGTGCACGCTGAAGCTGTCGTAGGTCGCGTAGACATCGATGTCGCGCTGCGTCACGCCGGCCATCGGGTAGACCTGCTCGGCGACGTCGCGGTGGGCGGAGAAGTAGAAGCCCTCGACGCGCGGCCGCAGCTGCGTGGCGTCCACGCTCAGCTCGGACCAGCCGAGGCCGCTGACCAGCACCGGCTCGTGCCGCCGCTCGCGGGCGAGATCGGCGCGCTGCACGATGATCGCGACCCCGCCGTCGTTGACGAGGCAGTAGTCGAAGAGCCGCAGCGGCTCGACGATGTAGCCCGTGTTCAGGTAGTCCTCGGTGCTGAGCGGGCGCTGCATGATCGCGTTCGGGTTGAGCCGCGCGTGCTTGCGCAGCGCCACGGCGACGGCGGCCAGCTGCTCCTCGGTGGTGCCGTAGACGAGCTGGTGACGCTTGAACATGAGGGCGTAGAGCGCACCCTGCGAGGTCAGGCCCCAAGGCGCGTAGTAGATGTAGGCGAGGATCCCGCCGCCGCCCATCGCCTGCGGCCCGCCGTACTGCACGTTCGCCGAGCGCTGCGCGTTGCCGTAGACGCAGGCGACGGTGGTGCAGAGCCCCGCCTGGATCGCCTGCACCGCCTCGATGATGCTGCGCGGCGCGTCGCCGCCGCTGCTCCAGCGCGGGTTGAGGCCCAGCAGCTCGCACATGCGCTCGTGGGCAAGCGGCCCGCCCACGCAGAGCCCGTCGATGTCGTCCTTCTCGAGGCCCGCGTCGTCGAGCGCGCGGCGCAGGGCGCGGGTCGCGAGCACGTAGGAGTCGCCGCCGCCGCTGCCCACCGGCCGCGCCTCGCCCTGCGGTGTGCGGTAGTCCGCCGCGTAGTCGGTATCGCCGACGCCGACGATCGCGGCGACGTCCTTGAGAGCGCCGAGCCGTTCGAGGTCCGCTTGAGGTGACATGCGCGCTCCCGGACAGGCGGCGCGACGGTATCACAACGCGACACACGGCCCGTGGGGCGCGGCGCCGCTCGGGCGGCGGCCTCGCCGCTACACTGCCCGCGACCATCGCGGGAGGAGGCGGCCATGAGCGCGCTCGAAGGAATCAAGGTGCTGGACATGTCCCGGCTGGCGCCGGGACCGTTCTGCACGATGCTGCTCAGCGACTTCGGCGCGGACGTGCTGCTCGTGGAGGCGCCACCGCACCTCGTGAGCCGCAGGCCGCCCGGCGAGCCGGTCGAGCGCGACGAGGAGGCCGAGGCGGCCGCGGCGCGGGTGCTGCGCCACGACGCGCTGCGGCGCAACAAGCGCTCGATCGTGCTCAATCTGCGCGAGGACGCCGGCAGGCAGATCTTCTACAGCCTCTGCGAGGACGCCGACGTGGTCCTGGAGGGGTTCCGGCCGGGCGTCGTCGAGCGCCTCGGCGTGGACTACGAGACGCTCTCGCGCCTCAACCCGGGCATCGTCTACTGCTCGCTCTCCGGCTACGGGCAGGACGGCCCCTACCGCCTGATGGTCGGCCACGACATCAACTACATCTCGGTGGCGGGCGCGCTGGGCGCGATTGGCCGGCCGGGCCAGAAGCCCGCCATCCCGCTCAACATCCTCGCCGACTACGCAGGCGGCGGGACGATGGCCGCCTTCTCCGTCGCCGCGGCGCTGATGGCGCGCGAGCGCAGCGGCCGAGGCCAGTACATCGACCTCGCACTCTCGGACGGCGTGCTCTACCTGCTCGCGGCTGCCGTCTCGCGCATGCTCGCCGGGGGCGAGCCGCCGCGCCCGGGCGCCGCCACCTACTCCGGCGCGAACCCGCACTACGACGTGTACGAGACGGCCGACGGCGGCTACATCTCGCTCGGCACGCAGGAGGCGCACTTCTGGGAGAACCTCTGCGACGTCGTCGGCCGCGAGGACTTCAAGCCGCTCCAGCACGACACCGACCGCCATCCCGAGATCCGCGCGCACCTCGAGGCGACCTTCCGGGAGCGCACCCGCGACGAGTGGTTCGAGCAGCTCAAGGAGACGGACCTCTGCATCTCGCCCGTCTACGCGCTCGACGAGGCGCTCGAGGATCCGCACAACCGCCATCGCGGCATGCTCTCCAGCGTTGCCGGCCCCGGCGGGGAGCAGGTCGCGCAGATCGGCGTCGGGCCGAAGCTGTCTGAGACGCCGGGCAGCCCGAAGACCGTGGGGCCCTCCGCCGGCGAGCAGACGGACGAGGTGCTCGCGAGCCTCGGCTACGGGGAGGACCGGATCGAGGAACTGCGGACGGCGGGCATCATCGGCTAGCCGGCGAGCACGCCCTCGTCGCCGAGACGCGCGATCTCGGCCTCGGAGTAGCCGGCCTCGGCGAGGACGGCGGCGTTGTGCTCGCCGAGCAGCGGCGCCGGGCCCTGGATCGCGGCCGGGGTGCCCTCGAAGTCCCACGGGGGCGCCACCTGGCGCAGCGCGCCAATACCGGGCTGGTCGACCGTCTCGAACACCCCCACGTGCTGCGCCTGGGGCTCGTTGACGAGCGCGTCGTAGTCGTTCTTCGGGAAGGCCCAGCCGCCGTAGCGCCAGGTGATCTCCATCGCCTCCTCGGTGGTGAAGTTGGCGAGGGCGCGCTCCCAGACGGGGCGGGCGATGTGGGAGTAGCGCCCCCCGCCTCCACCGGTGTCGATGTTGACGATCTCGAACAGCGGATCGTCCTTCACCCACTCCATGCCGAGCTCTCGGTAGATGTCCTCGCGCTGCTCCGGGGGAGTGCGCGCGAGCGAGAAGTAGATCGCGCCGTCCTTGCAGTGGTAGCCCGTGTCCGGCGGCTTGATGTAGCTGTCGAGGTGGAAGCCCCACCACTCGTCGGGGTTGGAGAGCGCGACCCAGAGCGTGGAGCGCATCGCGAGGACGCTGCCGAACAGCGAGACGTCGATGCGCTGTCCGCCGCTCTCGTCGCGCGCGTAGATCGCGGCGCACACGCTCATCACCGAGTAAATCGCGGCGTACATGCTCGCGATGTCGGTCGCCATGCGCACCGGCGGCTCACCGATCGTGCCGAGCGAGCCGGTGCCGTCGGCGGCGAGCTGCGCGGCGAGCTCGCCGTGCGGCGGCTGGTCCGCCCAGGGCCCCCGGTCGCCGTACTGCGAGAAGCGGCAGTAGACAAGCTGCGGGTTCAGATCCCCCAACGACTCGTACTGCAACCCGGCGTCGGCCGACCAGCCTGCGTCGGCGATCACGATGTCCGCGCCGCCGATCAGCCTGCGCAGGACCTCGACGCCCCCCTCGCCGCCGGGATCGAGGGCGACGCCGCGCTTGCCGCGGTTAAGCTGGAGGAACGCCACGCCGACGTCGCCTCGCGCGCGCGAGCCCCAGCCGCGCGTGCGGTCGCCGCCCGGCTTCTCCACCTTGACCACGCTCGCTCCGGCGTCGGCCAGCTCCTGCGCGCAGTAGGGCCCGGCGATGCCCTCGGCGAGCTCGACGACGCGCAGGCCGTCGAGGGGGCCGGCCACCTAGGCCTCCCGGGCAGCGGGAGCGCCGGCCGGCTGCTCCGAGGCGCCACGCTGCTGCTGGAGATCGGCGAGGATCTCCTGCGAGTGCTCGCCGGGCATCGGCGGGCTGAACATGCGCGCGGGCCGCTTCGAGAGGTGCCACGGCGGGCCGCCCATCCAGACCCGACCCCAGGCGGCCGTCTCCACGGAGCCGATGTAGTCGTTCTCCAGCACCTGCGCGTGGTGGCGCAGCTCGGCCCAGGTCATCGGATAGCCGACCGGCACCCCGGCCCGATCGAGGTGCATCAGCCAGTAGTCGCGCACCATGCCGCGGAAGACGGGCTCCAGCAGGCCGTCCAGTTCCTCGCGATGATCGACGCGATCGGCGTTGGCGGCGAAGCGCGGATCGGCGGCCAGCTCGGGCTGCCCGATCAGCTCGCACAGGCCACACCACTCGTCGTCGCTGGTGACCGAGACGCCGAGGAACTGCCCGTCGGCGCAGAGGTAGGCGCGGTGCGGGGCCGTGTTCTGCGAGGCCGAGCCGAGGCGCTGCGGCTGCTGTCCGCTGGCGAGGTACTCCGCGATGCGCACGCTCTGGAGCGCCGAGCCGGCCTTGAGCATCGAGACGTGGATGCGCTGCCCCTTGCCCGTGCGCTTGCGGGCCACGAGGCCCATCAGAATCGCCTGCGCGGCGTAGTTGCCGGTCGTCGCGTCCATCTGCGTGAAGTGGCGGTTGAGCTCGTCGTCGCTCTCGAGCGTGCCGGTACCCGTCGAGAAGCCGGTCACGTACTGGGCGGGCGTGTCTGCGCCGGGCAGGAGGGCCATCGGGCCGCTCTCTCCCCAGCCGGTGATCGCGCAGTAGACGATCTGCGGGTTGATCTCCGAGACCACGTCGTACCCCACGCCCAGCCGGTCGGCCACGCCGGGCCGCATGTTGATCAGGAAGACGTCGCTCGTCTTCAGCAGCTCGTAGGCGACGGCGCGATCCTCGGGCGACTTCATGGCCAGCGAGAGGCCGCGCTTGTTCATGTTCCAGGCGATGTAGCCGATCGAGGTGCCGTTGATCAGCGGCGGCACGCCCGCACCGAGCGTGCTCCAGTCCACGTCCGGCTGCTCGATGTGGATCACCTCCGCGCCGAGGGCGCCAAGCTGGCTGGAGCACCACGGCCCCACCATCCACGCCGTCAGATCGAAGATGCGAACCCCGGCCAGCGGCCCTGTACTCATCGCGCGCACCTCCGATCGGCGCCGGGCGGGCCAGGGCGCCGAGGCGGCTCGATCAGCCGCATGGCCGCACGCCCAAGGCCGCGGCGAGCATAACAAACCTGAAGGGCGCGCCCGCGCCGGGCTACCCGCTCGGGCGGAACTTGACCAGCGTCACCTCGTCCGTGACATCGTCGAAGACGACCTCGACGGGCATCCCCACTTCGATCGCCTCGTTCTTGATACCGACGATGTTCGTCACGAGGCGCGGTCCCTCCTCGAGCTCCACGAGCGCGACGTTGTAAGGGATGTCGCCGGCGAAGTTGCCGTTGAAGACGTGGTGATAGACGCCGAACGACCAGACCGTCCCGCGTCCGCTCAGCACCACCCATTCAGCGTTCTCATCGAGGCACTCCGGGCAGTGTTTCGCGGGCGGGAAGCGCACGTAGCCGCAGCTCGTGCAGCGCTGCATGCGCAGCTCGTGCTGCTTCGCGGCCGCCCAGTAGGGCGCCATGTTCGGGTCCGCGATGTCGGGGAGCGGCTTCGCGTACTCGGCCATCGCGCTAGTCCCTCCGCATGATCGTCGAGGCGGCCTTGCTGAAGGCCATCGTCGAGCAGTACTGCGCGATCTCCGCGCCCTCGACCTGTCGCGGGCCCGCCTGGCCGCGTAGCTGGCGCACGGCCTCGGGGATGTGCAGCCAGCCCCACATGTAGCTCTCCGAGAGCTGCCCGCCGTTGGTGTTGAGGGGCAACTCGCCGCCGAGGCCGATGCGGCCGTCCTGGATGAACGAGCCGCCCTCGCCCACCTCGCAGAAGCCATACCACTCCAGCATCTGCAGAACCCAGACGCTGGTCGGATCCTGGATGAAGAGCACGTCCACGTCCTCGCGGCCCACGCCGGCGGCCGGGTAGACCTGGTCCCGCACCGTCTGGATGAATGGCCGCATCAACTGGTCGTCGTTCTGGAAGTTGCGCAGCGAGGTGTTCTCCGCCATCCCCATGATGTAGACCGGCGGTTGCTTCATGTCCCGCGCCCGCTCCGCCGAGGTCAGGATCACGCAGGCGCCGCCGTCCGTGATCAGGCACATGTCGAAGAGGTGCAGCGGCTCCACGATGTAGCGCGAGTTGAGGTAGTCGTCCTTCGTCAGCTCGTCGCGCATCACCGCGATCGGGTTGAGGCGGGCGTGCGCACGCTCGGTGAGCGCGATCGCCGACATCTGCTCCTCGGTGGTCCCGTGCTCGTGCATGTGGCGGCGCAGCGCCATCGAGGCCGGTCCGGCGATGTTGAAGAGACCGTGCGCGAGGGCGTAGTCGGCAGCCGAGGTGCCGGCGAAGAAGTTGCGGTTGGAGCGCTGGTTCGTGCCGTACATGCAGGCCACGGTGTGGGCGAAGCCGCTCGCGATCAGCATCGCCGCGAAGTGCAGCGAGAAGTTGCACGTCCCGTAGTCGAGAGTGGCGCTGTAGAGCGGGTTGAGCCCGATCAGCGGCGCGATCTGAGTGTCCACGCCGAGGTCACCGAAGGACCGGCAGGTCAGCAGCCCGTCGATGTCGTCCTTCTCGAGGCCCGCGTCGTCGAGCGCCAGCTTGAACGCGTCGACCGCGATCTCGTTGCCGTCCTTGCCGGGGATCGTGCCCTGCCGGGTGGTGCCTACGCCGACGATCGCGACCTGGTCGCGCAGCTTGCTCAACTCGGTGACGCTCATGTTCGCTCCCGGTGCCGCCGAACGCGGCCCAAGCATAGCCAATCTCCGCTGGAGTCCAGGAGATGGCAGCCGCGGGCGCCGTCGCTATGCTCGGACCGGTACGCCGGCCGCGAGGAGGTGAGGGGATGACGGGTCCACTCGCCGGCATCAGGGTCATCGACGTCACCGAGGGCGCGCAGGGGCCCTGGGCCGGCGCGCTGCTCGCCGACCTCGGCGCCGACGTGATCAAGGTCGAGAAGCCCGGGGGCGAGATGATGCGGCGATCGGGGCCGCTCAAGGGCGGGCACGCCCTGCCCAACGCCGGCCTCAACCACGGCAAACGCAACATCGTCCTCGACCTCAAGGACCCGGCGGGGCGCGAGATCCTGCTGCGCCTGATCCGCGACGCCGACGTCTTCATGGAGAACTGGCGGCGAGGCGTCTCCGGGCGCCTGCAGGTGGACTACGACGTACTCGCGGCCATCAATCCTCGGTTGATCTACGCATCGGCCAGCGGCTTCGGGCAGACCGGCAAGTACGCCCACAAGGCCACGGTCGACTACATCTCGCAAGCGATGGGCGGCTACTTCTCGCTCACCGGCCCCGAGGGCGGTCCCGGCGAGCGTCCGCGCTTCATCGCGATCGACTTCACCTCGCCGCTCACCTTCGTCCAGGCGATCCTGCTCGCCCTGCTCGCGCGCGAGGACAGCGGCCGGGGCCAGTGGGCGCGCTGCTCGCAGCTGGAGACGATGATCGCCGTCGGCACGGTGCGCGCGGCCGAGTACTTCGCGAGCGGCGAGACGCCGCGGCCCCGGGGCAGCGGCAGCGCGCACGTCGTGCCGAGCCAGGCCTTCCTCGCCGCCGACGGCTACATCCTCGTCGAGTGCCCCCGCGAGGAAACCTGGCGCGCGCTCTGCGAGACGCTGGAGCTGCCCGAACTCGCCGCCGACCCTCGCTTCGACTCGAACGCGAAGCGCGTCGAGCGCCGCGAGGAGCTGCTGCCGATCCTCAAGCAGGCGTTCCTGCGCTACAGCGGCGAGCGCTGGCTCGAGCGGCTGGAGGCGGCGGGCGTCCCCTGCGGGCCGGTCCGCTGGGACATCGAGGACCTCTACGACGACCCGCAGGTCGTCGCGAACGGGCTGCTGGTCGATCGCGAGCACCCGGAGATGGGCCGCGTGCGCACGAACGCCGTGCCCTGGCTGCTCGGCCGCACGCCCGCCGAGTACGGCGAGCTGGCGGTGGCGATGGACCGCGACCGCGACGAGCTGCTGGCCGAGCTCGGCGTCCGCGGCCGCACCGCCGCGACCGCCGACGGCGACGCCCGGCCATGACCGCCCCGCTCGCGGGCATCCGCGTCCTCGATCTCACGGAGGGCGACGGCGCTCCCTTCTGCGCCATGCAGCTCGGCGACGCCGGCGCCGACGTGGTCAAGGTCGAGCCGCTCGAGGGCGACTGGGCGCGCCGCCTCGGGCCGCCCTTCCAGGACGGCGACGGCCCGCTGTTCATTGGCATGAACCGCAACAAGCGGAGCATCGCGCTCGACCTCGAGCGCGAGGAGGGCCGCGCGATCGTCCGCGACCTCGCGGCGAGCGCCGACGTCCTCGTCGAGGCCTTCCCGAGGGCAGGCGACGCCGAGCGGCTGGGTCTCGACTACGGGACGCTCTCTGCTGCCAATCGCGGGCTGATCTACTGCGACCTCTCGCTGCTCGAGCGAAGCGGCCCGCACGCCGACAAGCCGGCGACGGACCTGATCGTGCAGGGGCTGAGCGGCCTCACCCGCTTCGTCGGCGACCGCGGGAAGGAGCCGCTGCGCTTCGGCAGCAACTACGCCGGCGTGACCGCCTCGATGTACGCGGTGCAGGCGATCCTCGCGGCGCTGCTCTGGCGACGTCGGAGCGGCGAGGGGCAGTACGTCGAGACCTCGTACTTGCGGGCGATGATCGCGACGCAGCAGAACTACCTCGCCGCGCACAGCGACCCCGACGACTTCAGCGGCCCCTTCTACGACGCGCACCTCAGGCCTCCCATACGGGGCTACCCGACGAAGGACCGCAACATCGAGTTCACCGCCTCCTACGCCCGCGACCCGGGCGCGTTCCAACGGCTGCTCGAGCGCGTCGGCATCCTCGACGAGGTGCGCGCCGATCCGCAGTTCGCGGACCGCGAGCTGGTGGCGGACGATCAGGCAGCGCTTCAGCCCTACCTGGACCGGGCGTTCCTCGACCGCAGCAGCGAAGAGGTGCTGCAACTGCTCGAGGAGCTGGGATTGATGTGCGCGCCCGTGCACGACTACGACAGCATGTTCCACGACGAGGGCATCCTCGAGCAGGACATGCTGCTCACGGTCGAGCACCCGACGCGTGGCGAGGTGAAGACCGTCGGGCTGCCCTGGAAGCTGGACACGCCGGGCGCGGTGCGCCTCGCCCCGCCGACTCTCGGCGAGCACAGCGACGCGATCCTCACGGAGATCGGCTACGACGAGCAGCGCATCGCGACCCTGAGGGCGGACGGCGTCGTCCGCTGACGGGCAGCGTTACAGGCGGAGGAACGCCCGCGCGTTGTCCGCGAGGATCAGCTCCTTCTCGCGGTCCGTGAGGTCGAGCGCCATCACCTGCGCGGCCATGTCGCGGATGTCCTCGCCGGAGCCGCCGCCCGGCCCGTCGGAGCCGAACATGATGCGTTCGATGCCGACCTTGCGGAAGACGCGGGCGGCCTGCACCGCGGGCATGCAGGAGTGGCTGGCCGGCGGGTGGTGGTCGTCGACGAGCCCTCCCGAGATGTCGAACCAGAGGTTGTCCGTGAACTCACGGCTGAGGTCCAACCGGTCATCCCACATCTGGTCGCAGAAGTGCGCCATGATGAACCTCAGCCGCGGGAACCGGGAGAGCACCGGCCGCCAGTTGAAGGGCATCCCGTACTGCTGCCCGTCCGTCACGCGCGAGGTGCTGTCCGTGAGGATCGGTAGCTCCACCTCCTGCAGCCGCTCGTAGACCGCCATCATGTTCGGGTGGTCCGGCATGTGCCTGCAGATGCTGGGGTGGACCTTGACGCCCTTCGCCCCGTTCACGATGCAGCGGTCCAGCTCCTCGGCGGCCCCCTCGCCGAACAGGACGGGGTCGATCATGACGAAGGGGATGATGCGCGGCTCCTCGGCGTGCGTCTCGCAGGCCCAGTCGTTGAAGCCACGCACCCGCTCGCGCATCTGCTCGGCGAGGTCGAGGCGGACCCGCTCGACCTCTTCTTCCGAGGCGCCGCCGGCGCGAACGCGCGCGAGGCGCGCCTCGGTCATGCGGCCGGTGTCCATGATGTTCTGGGTGGCGACGTAGCTGACGCCGCGCTCGTTCATGTAGGGGATCACGTCGTCCGGGTTGCCCCAGTACCACTCGTCCGGCCAGCCGTCCTTGGGGAAGACCAGCCGCTCCTGGTTCACGTCCCTGCAGAGATGCAGGTGGACATCGATGATCTCCGGTCCGCCGGCTGCTGCCGCCATCGTGCTCCTCCGTCCGTTACGAGGCCGCCGGCCGGAAGCGCGGCACGACCACGTCCTCGGCGACCTCCTCGAAGACCACCTCAACGCGCATCCCGACCTCGATCGCGTCGTTATCCACCTCCACGAGGTTGTTGATGAAGCGCACGCCCTCGTCAAGCTCGATGATCGCCACGTTGTAGGGCAACTCGTCGCGGTACCCGGGCAGCCAGCCCTGGTGGTAGACGATGAACGAGTAGACCGTGCCCGTGCCGGCCAGCGCCGTCCACTCGTAGTCCTCGGAGAGGCAGTCGCTGCAGTTCGGCGAGGGCGGGAACCAGATGTGCCCGCAGGCCGTGCAGCGCTGCACGAGGAACTCGCCCCGCTTCGCGCCCTCCCAGTGCGGCGCGTTGAGCTCCGTGATGCGCGGCAGCGGCTTCGCGTACTCGCTCACGCGCCGCCCCGGTAGATCAATGACCACGTCGACTGCCAGTGCCCGGTCGAGAAGGTGCAAAGCACGGTCTCGAGGCCGGCGATCTGCCGCTCCGGCTCCTCGGCCTCGCCTCGGAGCTGCTTCACGGCATCGAAGGTGTTGTGCCAGCCGACCATGTAGGTCATGCGGTTCTGACCGCCGTGCGGGTTGACGGGCAGCTCGCCGTCGAGCTCGATCCTGCCGCCCTGGATCCACTCCTGCGCCGTGCCGAACTCACAGAACCCGTAGTTCTCGAGGGCGGAGAGCACGTTCGGCGTGTAGGACTCCTGCACGTAGAGCGCGTCGATGTCCCCGGGGCCTAGCCCGGAGGCGCCCCAGAGCAGCTCCGCGTTCGGCAGCTGCGAAGGGTGGTACATGCTGTGGGGGTGCTCCAGCTCCAGGAAGCTGGACTGCGCCCCCATCCCCACGATCGTGACCGGCTGCACCGGCAGGTCCGCCGCGCGCTCGGGGCTGGTGAGGATCATCGCGAAGCCGCCGTCGTTGACCATGCAGAAGTCCACGAGCCGCAGCGGCGCGATCACGTAGCGCGTGTCGAGATAGTCCTCGAGGCTGAGCGGTTGACGGTAGACGGCCAGCGGGTTGAGCGCCGCGGCCCGCGACTGCGCGACGGCCACCGCGCCGAGCTGTTCCTCGGTGGCCCCGAAGTCGTGCATGCGGCGGCGGTAGTTGAAGGCCGCGACCGCGCCCGGGTTCGAGAGCCCGTACACGTCGTCGAAGTTGCCTCCGAGGTGGTAGACGCTCGAACCGAAGCGGTTGCGATTCGTGCGCTGGTTCGTGCCGTAGACGCAGGCGACCACCTCGGCCATCCCGCTCGCGATCAGCAGCGCCGCGTACTGGATCACCGCGCCGTGGTGGCTGAGGTTCACACCGATGCGCGGCTCAACGCCGAGCCTGTGACCGATCTCCTTGATGTCGCCCTGGCCGCCGAAGCTCGGTTGCACGATCAGCCCGTCGAGCTCCTCTTTCGCCAGGCCGGCATCGGCCAGCGCCTCGCGCAGCGCCCAGATCGCGATGTCGTCGGCGCTGTGGTCGGGCAGCCTGCCCTGCGGCGTCGCTCCGACGCCGACGATGCAGGCCTTCCCGAGGACGCTATCGGCGAGCATGGCTCGCCTCCCGGATCTCCTCGAGCACCTCGTCGGTGTGCTCGTCCAGCAGCGGCGGCGGACGCCGCAGCGAGGCCGGGGTCTCGTCCAGGTTCCAGGCGAAGCCGAGCGTCGCAATGCGACCCAGCGTCGGATGCTCGATGTAGCGAAGCATCTCGTACTCCACCATCTGCGGATCCTCGAACAGCGAGTCGTAGTCGTTGCAGACGACGGCGATGCCGCCGCACTCCTCGATGATCTCCTTGAGCTCGGCGGCGCGGTACTTCCTTGTGTACGGCTCGAAGACCTCGCCGAGGGCTTCCGCGTTGAGCGTGCGGTCGAGCGTGGTCGCCCAGCGCGGGTCCGTCGCCACGTCCTCCGGCACGCCGATGCGCTCGCAGAAGCGCAGCCAGCCGGTCTGGTCACGAACGAAGCCGATGTCGACCTGCAGGTCGCTGCCGTAGAGGTCGTACTCGGGCGGGTCGGTGGGCGCCGAGAGGTGCCAGCCGCCCTCGAGCGAGTCGTCGCTCTGCGCCGCGTTGAGCTGCGTCTCGATCGCGAGCAGCGAGCCGAGCTCGGAGACCTCGACCTTCTGCCCACCCCCGCCGCGCGCGCGGGCGCCGGCCGCGGCCCCCCCCCCCCCCCCCCCCCCATTCGCTGTTTCAAATAAGCACCCGCCCCCGCAATTTAACGGTGAGGACTCGG